>NZ_AP027149.1:3516636-3858015 GCF_027925445.1 Methylocystis bryophila | reverse complement strand
GCGCCGCAGCGCTGCTCGGATTTCATGAAATGAGCGCTAGATCACGCTGCGATCAGGCGGAACCGCCTGAACGCAGAAAACGTGATCGATTCTCAAACTGTAGAGCGCGCTCGGTGCGAAAAACCGGTTTCCACTTTTTCGCAGCGCGCTCTATGCGTGACGCCGCGGCGCGCTCCTGATAGAAGCGCTCATGCAAATCCTCAAATTTGATTGCGCCCTGCGCCCGCAGCGCTGCGGGGGTTCCCCTCATTGGAGGCGCGCGTGAGCGAGCCCGCGGCGAAGCCGCTCGGTTTGGGCGTCTCCTCGGCGACCGTTACCGAGGACGAGGCGGGCATTCGGCTCGACCGCTGGTTCAAGCGGCGCGTGCCGGCGCTCTCGCTCGCGCATCTCGCCAAAATATGCCGCAAGGGCGAGGTGCGGGTCGACGGAAAGCGCGTCGAGACCTCGACGCGCCTCGAAGAGGGGCAGACGGTCCGCATCCCGCCGCTCAATCTGGAGGCGCCCGCCGCGCCTGTGGCCTTCCGGTCCGATCCGGAGGATGCGCGCGCGCTCCGCGATATGACGCTTTATGAGGACGCCGACGTGCTCGTCCTCAACAAGCCCTTCGGGCTCGCCGTGCAGGGCGGCTCGGGCACGAAGCGCCATATCGACGGCATGCTCGCGGCGCTCACCAAGGGCGATAACCGCCCCGTGCTCGTCCATCGGCTGGATCGCGACACGAGCGGTGTGCTGCTCGTGGCCAAGAACCGCCGCAGCGCCGCGGCGCTCGGCGAGGCGTTCCGCTCGCGGCAGGCGAAGAAAATCTATTGGGCGCTCGTCGAAGGCGCCCCCAAGCTCTCGCAAGGCCGGATCTCCCTCTACCTCGCCAAAGGCGAGGGCATGGGGGACGTGCGGGCGCCGCGAAAGCCCGGCGCCGGCACAACCCGAGACATAGAGAAAATGCGGGTCGCGCGACATGGCGAAGCTGACGCCCAGCATTCGCTGACCTATTACGCCACCGTCGAGAGGGCGGCCCCGCGCTGCGCCTGGCTGTCCATGAAGCCGCTCACCGGCCGCACGCATCAGTTGCGCGCGCATGCGGAGGCGATGGGCCATCCGATCTTCGGCGACCCCAAATACGGTCACAGGCCCGAGGACGAGGTCCGCCGCCGCGATCCCCTGCGCGCCATGCCCGAGGAGCTGGAGCGCAAGCTCCATCTCCTGGCACGACGGCTCGTGCTGCAGCATCCCAAGGGCGGTCTCATCGACGTGACCGCGCCGCTGCCCGCGCATATGCGCAAGACGTGGGAGGCCTTCGGCTTCGACGAGAAGGCCTATGACCCGATCGAGGACGCCCCGGAGGCGTGACTTTCCAGCTTAGGCCTGCACATATTTGGCGAGGTCGTCGAGAGTCGGGCCCTCGGCGTCGGGCGCGACGCCGAGCTCTTCACGCGCCGCGCCGAGGCGATTGACCCAAAAAGTCTCGAGGCCGAAGGATTTCGCCCCGCCCGCGTCCCAGCCGCCGAAGGCCGCGAAGACGATCTCCGCGCGAGGGAGCTGAAAGGCCCGCTCGGCCATCGCATAGGCGCGCGGATCGGGCTTGAAGGCCCGCACCGCATCCGTGCTCAGCTTGAACTCGAAGAGATCGCCGACCCCGGCCCGCTTGGACACGGTTTCCAGCATGTGCGGGGTCATCACCGAAAGATAGGCCAGCCTCACGCCCGCTTCCCGCAGACGGCGCAGCGCCCCGACGGAGTCAGGCCAGGGACCGATCTCGACCAGAGCCTGCATCAATGCGGCGCGAGTCGGCCCATCGAGCTCGAGCTTCAAGGATTTGCCGGCAAAGCTCAGCGCTTCCTCGGAGACGCGCCAGAAATCCGTGTAATTTCCGTACAAGGTCCGCAGCCAGCAATATTCGAACTGGCGATTGCGCCATAAGGCGGCGAGCGCCTCGCCCTTGCCGGGAAGGCGGGCTTCGGCCGCGGCCGTGATCGAACGGGGATCGAAAATCGTGAAGACATCGAAGGCGATCGCCTTGACCCGTCGTCCCTCGGCGCGCGCCGGGGAGTTGGCCGCGAGCGCGGCCGCGCCGACCGAGGCCATGAATCCGCGTCTATCGACGATCATCGCGATTTCTCCTTGCCGGCCCGCGATAGCGTGGCCGCTTGCGTAATCTACGGGTGGGGCGCTTGCAAAGTTACGTCTCGTCTCGCTAAACGCCAGGTCCTAAGGCCCGCGAGGGGCGCCTGCAATCGAGAGGGCTTGACCCTATGGCCGAGGAAAAAGACGATCTTGCGTCGGATTTGTTCGTCCCGGCTCGGGAGCGCGATCCTCTGCGCGCGGTGGCCGAGGGCGGCAAACCGAAGAAACTCGCGCGCTTCTACAAGAGCGTCACGACGGCGCCGCAGGCGGAAGGCTTCGCGGTGCTGCTCGACGGCAAGCCCCTGCGCACGCCCGCCCGAGCCCCGCTCTTGCTGTCGAGCGAGGCCTTGGCTCAGGAGGTCGCTCGCGAGTGGGAGGCGCAGGCCGAGCACGTTGATCCGGCAAGCATGCCGTTGACCCGCCTCGCCAATTCAGCGCTCGACGGTGTTAGGCCCCGCATGGCGGAGGTGGAGGCGGACGCGGCAAAATATGCGGCTTCTGACCTCGTCTGCTACCGCGCCGGCGAGCCCGAGGGCCTCGTCGCCGCGCAGCGTGAGGCCTGGGACCCGATTCTCGCCTTCATCTATGAGCGCTGCGGCGCGCGGTTCGCGCTCTCTGAGGGCGTGATGCACCATGCCCAGCCGCGCGAGACGTTGGACGCCGTCGGCCAGCTCCTGCATGAGACCGTAGGCGACGGAAAAGCCGCGCCGTTCCGCCTCGCCGGAATCCACGTGATGACGACGCTTTCCGGCTCGTTGGTCGTCGCGTTGGCCGTGGCCTTGCGCCACCTCGACGCGGAGGCGGGCTTCGCCGCGGCCCATGTCGACGAGGACTATCAGTTGCGCGTCTGGGGCATGGACGCCGAGGCCATGGCGCGGCGCGCGCGCCGGAGCGAAGAAATGCGCGCGGCCGCGCTGTGCGTTGCGCTCTCCGGTTCGCAGGCGCCGTAATCTTAGGCGGCGCCGGCGCTTTTCGACGTTCAATTTCGCAGTCGAAACAAAGCAGGCTTCCGCACTTGCTTTCGCGGCGCCGCTTTGTTACGGAACCCCCGCCGCGAGGGCTTGCGCTAAAGGCCTTTCCCCCCGCCTGTCGCATCGGCTGCAGCGCCTGAGATCGCCCGCTGGCCGCCAGATCACCGGAGCGCGTGTCTATGCCGCCCCTCTTTGAACAATACCTGCCGCTCATCATCTTCGGGGCGCTGTCGGTCGTGATCGCCAGCGCGCTCCTGGTGGTGCCTTTCCTCGTGGCCTTCAAGGCGCCCGATCCGGAAAAGCTCTCGGCCTATGAATGCGGGTTCAACCCGTTCAACGACGCGCGCATGAAGTTCGACGTGCGCTTCTATCTTGTCTCGCTGCTGTTCATCGTCTTCGACCTCGAGGTCGCCTTCCTTTTCCCCTGGGCGATCGCCTTCAAGGAGGTCGGCGCTTTCGGGTTCTGGTCGATGATGGTCTTCCTCGGCGTGCTCACCGTCGGCTTCGTCTATGAATGGCGCAAGGGAGCGCTCGAATGGGATTGATCGGGCAAGCTAACCCTACACTCGTCGCGCCTGCCGCGAAGGGGCTCATCGATCCGCGAACGGGCAAGCCCGTGGGCGCGACCGATCCGCTCTTCGTCGAAATCAACAATGAGCTGGCCGACAAGGGCTTCTTCGTCACGGCGACTGACGATCTCATCACTTGGGCGCGCACCGGCTCGCTCATGTGGATGACTTTCGGCCTCGCCTGCTGCGCGGTCGAGATGATCCAGGCGGCGATGCCCCGCTACGACATGGAGCGTTTCGGCTTTGCCCCGCGCGCCTCGCCGCGGCAGTCCGACTGCATCATCATCGCCGGCACGCTAACCAACAAGATGGCGCCCGCGCTGCGCAAGGTCTATGACCAGATGCCGGAGCCGCGTTACGTCATCTCGATGGGCTCCTGCGCCAATGGCGGCGGCTACTACCACTATTCTTATTCAGTGGTGCGCGGCTGCGACCGAATCATCCCGGTCGACGTCTATGTGCCGGGCTGCCCCCCTTCGGCGGAAGCGCTGATGTACGGCATGTTGCTGCTGCAAAAGAAAATTCGCCGCACCGGAACGATCGAACGGTGAGGTGGGTAGGGGGTGGCGAGTAGCGAATAGATCAGGCTCGATATCTATTCGCTACTCGCCATTCGCCATCCGCTCCAATCAGCAAGGACGCGAATGAGTTCGGAACTCGAGTCCCTCGGCGCCAAAATCGCCGGCGCAACCGGCGGCGCGGTCACGGAGGTGAAGGTCGCCTTTGGCGAGCTCACGCTGACGGTCGCGCGCGACAAATGGCTCGACGTGGCGAAGACGCTGCGCGACGACGCCGAATATTTGTTCGTCAACATCATTGACGTGACTGCGGTGGACTATCCGGAACGCGAAGAGCGCTTCGAGGTGGTCGCGCATCTGCAGAGCCCGAAGCACAATCGCCGCATCCGGCTCAAGACGCGCACCGACGAGGTCAACCCCGTCGCTTCGCTGACGGCGCTCTATCCCGGCGCCGATTGGTACGAGCGGGAGACTTACGATCTCTTCGGCGTGCTGTTCTCGGGGCATCCGGATCTGCGCCGCATCATGACCGACTATGGCTTCGACGGGCATCCGCTGCGCAAGGACTTCCCGATGACAGGCTTCGTCGAGGTTCGCTACGACGAAGAGCAAAAGCGCGTGGTCTACGACCCGGTGCGGCTGACGCAGGAATATCGCCAGTTCGACTTCGCCTCCCCCTGGGAGGGAACAGCCTATGAGCTGCCGGGCGATGAGAAGGCAAGAGGGCAGTAGGCAGGCGGCAGTAGGCAAGCGGGATGGCCGGGCGGGAAGATCGTGAGATTGTGCGTTCTTACCGTGATTTGCGGGTGTGGAAGGAAGCTATGGACCTCGCGGTGGAATGCTATCGACTGACGAAGAGCTTTCCGAAGGAGGAGACCTTCGGGCTGACTTCGCAGATTCGCAGAGCAGCTTGCTCGGTTCCGGCGAACATCGCGGAAGGATACGGACGCGAAAGCCCGGGGCATTATGTCAATTTCCTTCGCAACGCTCAGGGCTCGCTTAAGGAACTGGAGACTCACATGGTTCTGTCCATCCGTGTCGGGTTGATGCGCGAAGGCGATAGCGAGCTGTTCACCGCCAAGTCTGAGGCGATCGGAAAAATGCTTCGGGCCTTGATCCGGTCTATCCAGAAAACTGTAAAGCCGACTGCCGACTGCCGACTGCCCGTGGACTCGAAAAATGACTGACCAGCAACCGCTGCGCAATTTCAACATCAACTTCGGGCCGCAGCATCCTGCGGCGCACGGCGTGCTGCGCCTCATTCTCGAGCTCGATGGCGAGGTCGTCGAGCGCGTCGATCCGCATGTCGGCTTTCTGCATCGCGGCACCGAGAAGCTGATGGAGTCGCGCACCTATCTGCAGAACGTGCCTTATTTCGATCGGCTCGACTATTGCGCACCGATGAACCAGGAGCACGCCTTCTGCCTCGCGATCGAGCGGCTGCTCGGCGTCGAGGTTCCCTATCGCGGCCAGCTCATCCGCGTGCTTTACGCCGAGATCGGCCGTCTGCTCTCTCATCTCCTCAACGTCACCGCGCAGGCGATGGACGTCGGGGCGTTGACGCCGCCGCTCTGGGGTTATGAAGAGCGCGAAAAGCTGATGGTGTTCTACGAGCGCGCCTGCGGCGCGCGCATGCACGCCAATTACTTCCGGCCGGGCGGCGTCGCGCGTGATCTGCCCGACGCGCTCGTCGAGGACATCGGCGCTTTCTGCGATCCCTTCCTCAAGCTTTGCGACGATCTCGAAGCGCTGTTCATCGAGAACCGCATCTTCAAGCAGCGCAACGCCGACATCGGCGTGATCTCGCTCGAGGACGCCTATAAGTTCGGTTTCTCGGGCGTGATGCTGCGCGGCTCGGGCGCCGCCTGGGACCTTCGCAAGGCGCAACCTTACGACTGCTATGAGGACATGGAGTTCCTCATTCCGGTCGGCAAAAACGGCGACTGCTATGACCGCGCCGTGATCCGTATGGAGGAGATGCGGCAGTCGACCGAGATCATGCGTCAATGCGTGAACAAGCTGCTCGAGGCCAAGAACCGCGGTCCGGTGCAGGTGACGAACAATAAGATCGCGCCGCCCTCAAGGCCTGAGATGAAGCGCTCGATGGAGGCTCTCATCCATCACTTCAAGCTCTTCACCGAGGGCTTCAAGGTTCCCGCCGGCGAAGTCTATGCCGCGGTCGAGGCGCCCAAGGGCGAGTTCGGGGTCTATCTCGTCTCCGACGGCGGCGACCGGCCTTATCGCTGCAAGATCAGAGCGCCGGGCTTCGCGCATCTTCAGGGCATGGATTTTCTCTGCCGTCATCACCTGCTTGCCGACGTCTCGGCGATTCTCGGATCGATCGACATCGTCTTTGGAGAAGTGGATCGATGATATAGGAAGCCGGTGCGCCACCGTCTTCGCCGCGCCGCCGACGCCAACCCTCGGTTCAGTCTGCTGGGAAATCAGATAATATGTCCAACCGTCGCCTTGCCGAAAACCAGCCTGAGAGCTTCGCCTTCACGCCGCAAAACGAGGCGTGGCTCGCGAAGCAAATCGAGAAATACCCCGACGGACGCCAGGCCTCGGTGGTTGTGCCGGCGCTGTGGCAGGCGCAGAAGCAGAACGACTATTGGTTGCCGCAGAAGGCGATCGAGGCGGTCGCCGATAAGCTCGGTCTGCCGTATATCCGCGTGCTCGAGGTCGCGACCTTCTATACGATGTTCAACCTCGAGCCCGTCGGCAAATTCTATATCCAGCTCTGCGGGACGACGCCCTGCATGCTCGCGGGCTCCGACGATCTGATCAAGGTGCTCGAGCGCCGGGTCGGCCCGCAGCGCAAAGTGACAGCGGACGGGCTCTTTTCCTGGCTCGAGGTCGAGTGCCTCGGCGCCTGCTGCAACGCGCCGATGGTGCAGATCAACGACGACTACTACGAGGATCTGACGGCCGAGAGCTTCGAGAAGCTGCTCGACAATCTCGCCGCCGGCCGGCCGGTCAAGACCGGCTCGCAGACGGGACGCGTCAGCTCCGAACCGCTGGGCAAGCTCACGAGCCTCACCTCGCTCTACGGCGAAAGCGCGAAATAGGCTGATCGAAGCGAAACGGACTGAGAAGACATATGCTCTCCGACGCAGACCGCATCTTCACCAATCTTTATGGGCTCGGCGATCGTTCGCTGGCGGGCGCGAGAAAGCGTGGGCAATGGGACAACACCAAGGCCCTGCTCGCCAGAGGACGCGACAAGATCATCGCCGAGGTCAAGGACTCGGGGCTGCGCGGACGCGGCGGCGCGGGCTTCTCCACCGGGATGAAATGGTCCTTCATGCCCAAGGAGGTCGATCCGCAACGGCCGCATTATCTCGTCATCAACGCGGACGAGTCGGAGCCCGGCACGTGCAAGGATCGCGAGATCATGCGCAACGACCCGCATACGCTGGTCGAGGGCGCCATGATCGCATCTTTCGCGATGGGCGCCCATGCCTGCTACATCTATGTTCGCGGAGAGTTCATCGCCGAGCGCGAGGCGCTGCAGCGCGCCGTGGACGAGGCCTATGAGGCGAAGCTCATCGGCAAGGACAATATCCACGGCTATCCCTTCGATCTCTACGTGCATCACGGCGCCGGCGCCTATATCTGCGGCGAGGAGACGGCGCTGCTCGAGAGCCTCGAAGGCAAGAAGGGCATGCCGCGCTTGAAACCGCCCTTTCCGGCGAATGTCGGGCTCTATGGCTGCCCGACGACGGTGAACAACGTCGAGTCGATCGCGGTCGCGCCCACGATTCTGCGTCGAGGCCCCGCTTGGTTCGCGGGGATCGGCAGGCCGAACAATGCCGGCACGAAGCTTTTCAGCATCTCGGGCCATGTGAACCGGCCGTGCAATGTCGAGGAGGCGATGTCGATCTCCTTCCGCGAATTGATCGACACGCATTGCGGCGGCATTCGCGGCGGCTGGGACAATCTGCTCGCCGTGATCCCCGGCGGCTCCTCCGTGCGCTGCGTTCCGGCGCATCAGATCATCGATTGTCCGATGGATTTCGACAGCCTCGCCAAGCTCGGCTCCGGTCTGGGAACGGCGGCGGTGATCGTGATGGACAAGTCCACCGACATTATTCGGGCCATCGCGCGGCTGTCCTATTTCTACAAGCACGAGAGCTGCGGCCAGTGCACGCCCTGCCGCGAGGGCACGGGCTGGATGTGGCGCGTCATGCAGCGCATGGTCGAAGGCCGCGCCAATAAGAAAGAAATCGACATGCTCTTCGACGTGTCGAAGAAGATCGAGGGCCACACGATCTGCGCGCTCGGCGACGCGGCGGCCTGGCCGGTGCAGGGACTGATCACGCATTATCGTGACGTGATCGAGGCGCGCATCGACCAATACACCGCCAATCCGCACGCCGAGCCGATCCCTGTGGCGGCGGAGTGACGACGATGTCGAACGGAAATCAAGGCCCGCGGCTGGAGATCGTAAAGTGACCAAGATTCTCGTCGACGGCGTCGAGGTGGACGTCCCGCCTGAATATACGCTGCTGCAGGCTTGCGAGTCCGCCGGCGCCGAGGTGCCGCGCTTTTGCTATCACGAGCGCCTCTCCGTGGCGGGCAATTGCCGCATGTGCCTCGTCGAGGTGAAAGGTGGCCCGCCCAAGCCGCAGGCCTCCTGCGCGATGGCGGTCAAGGATTTGCGACCCGGCCCGAACGGCGCGCCGCCGGAAGTCTTCACCAAATCTCCGATGGTGAGGAAGGCGCGCGAAGGCGTCATGGAGTTCCTGCTCGTCAACCATCCGCTCGATTGCCCGATCTGCGATCAGGGCGGCGAATGCGATCTGCAGGATCAGGCGCTCGCCTTCGGCGGCGACTCCTCGCGCTTCGCCGAGAACAAGCGCGCGGTCGAGGACAAGTATATCGGGCCGCTCGTCAAGACCGAGATGAACCGCTGCATTCATTGCACGCGTTGCGTCCGCTTCACGGCGGAAGTCGCTGGCACCGCCGATATGGGCGCGATCGGCCGTGGCGAGGACATGGAGATCACCACCTATCTCCAGACTGCAATGACCTCCGAGCTGCAGGGCAATGTCGCGGATCTCTGCCCCGTCGGCGCGCTGCTGCCCAAGCCGCAGAATTTCCGCGCCCGTCCCTGGGAATATCAGAAGACCGAGAGCATCGACGCGCATGACGCGCTGGGCTCGGCGATTCGCATCGACACGCGCGGTCGCGAGGTCGTGCGCATCCTGCCGCTCGTGAACGACGCGGTGAACGAGGAGTGGATCTCCGACAAGACGCGCCAAGCGGTGGACGGCCTCGCGCGTCAGCGGCTCGATCGCCCCTATGTGCGCGAGAACGGCCGTCTGCGCCCCGCGTCCTGGCAGGAGGCGCTGTCTCGCGTCGCCGCCAAGACGAAGGAGACGCCGGCTGCGCGCATTGGCGCGCTCGTCGGCGATCTCGCCGCCGTCGAAGAGATATTCGCGCTGAAGCTTCTGGCCGAGAAGCTCGGAACGCCGAACCTCGACTGCCGGCAGGACGGCGCGCGGCTCGATCCTTCGCTCGGTCGCGCCTCCTACCTCTTCAACCCGACGATCGCCGGCGTTGACGAAGCCGACGCGCTGCTCATCGTGGGCTCCAATCCCCGCAAGGAAGCGCCGGTCCTGAACGCGCGCATCCGCAAGCGTTGGCTGAAAGGCGGTTTCAAGATCTCGCTCGTCGGCGAGAAGGCCGATCTGACCTACGACTATGACTATCTCGGCGCGGGGGCCGACTCTCTATTGCGCTTTGCGCAGAGCCCGTCCTCGAACGTGAGGAAGCGCATCGTGCTGGTCGGGCAGGGGGCGCTCGCGCGCCCGGACGGCGAAGCGATGCTGGCTCTCGCCGCACAGGCGGCCCTGAAGCAGGGCGGCGTCGGCGACGGCTGGAACGGCTTCGGCGTGCTGCATACGGCGGCGGCGCGGGTCGGCGGCCTGGACGTGGGATTCACGCCCGGTCCCGGCGGCAAGACCGCGTGGGAGATGGCCGCGCCCGGGGCCCTCGACCTCATCTTCAACCTCGGCGCCGACGAGATCGACGTCGCGGCCGGCGCTTTCGTTGTCTACATCGGTTCGCACGGGGATCGCGGCGCGCATCGGGCTGACGTGGTGCTGCCGGGCGCGGCCTATACCGAGAAGTCCGGCCTCTTCGTGAACACCGAGGGAAGGGCGCAATTCGCGTCGCGCGCGGCTTTTCCGCCCGGCGACGCCCGCGAGGACTGGGCGATCCTGCGCGCGCTCTCCGGAGCTCTCGGCGATCCGCTTCCCTTCGACACGCTTGCGCAATTGCGGAAGGCGCTGTTTCAGCGCTACCCGCATCTGCAGCGCGGGGACACCATCGAGAAGGGCGATCCTGCGACGATCGGCGCGATCGCGCAGCGCGGCGCCATCGCGATGGCGCATCCGTTCGTCTCCACGATCTCCGATTTTTACCTCACCAATCCTATCGCCAGAGCCTCAGCGGTGATGGCGGAATGCTCGGCGCTGGCCAAGGGCCGGCTGCAGCAGGCGGCGGAATAGGAGCCAGATCGAAATGCAGGACCTGATTTCGGCCGTCGTCTCCTTTCTCGTCGAGCATCCGCTGCTGATTGCGGCGATTAAGAGTCTCGTCTTGCTTGTCTGCGTGCTGCTGTCGACGGCCGTGCTGATCTATGCCGAGCGCAAGATCTGGGCGGCGGTGCAGCTGCGTCGCGGGCCGAACGTCGTTGGCCCCTGGGGCGTGCTGCAGCCCTTTGCGGACTTCTTCAAGTTCCTGCTCAAGGAGCCGGTGATCCCGGACACGACGAACAAGTTCATCTTCGTGCTCGCCCCGGTCGTCGGCGTCGTGCTCGCCATGGCCGCCTGGGCGGTGATCCCCGTCAACGAGGGATGGGTCGTCGCCGATATCAATGTCGGCGTGCTTTACCTCTTCGCGGTGTCTTCGCTCGGCGTCTACAGCGTGATCATGGCCGGCTGGGCCTCCAACTCCAAATATCCCTTTCTCTCGGCGTTGCGCTCGGCCGCGCAGATGGTCTCCTACGAAGTGTCGATCGGCTTCGTGATCGTGACTGTGCTGCTTTGCGCGGGCTCGCTCAACCTCACCGACATCGTCCACGCGCAGGACACGAAATATGGCGTGCTCGGCTGGTACTGGCTCCGCCTCCTGCCGATGTACGTGATCTTCTTCGTCTCGATCCTGGCGGAAACCAACCGTCCGCCCTTCGATCTCGCCGAAGCCGAATCGGAGCTCGTCGCAGGCTTCATGATCGAATATTCGGCCTCGCTCTTCCTGCTGCAGTTCCTCACCGAGCTCGTCGCCATTCTCGGCATGTCGGCGCTGACGACCATCCTTTTCCTCGGCGGCTGGCTTTCGCCCTTTCCCGGCGCGCCGCTCATCGGCGGCTCCAGCGTCTTCTGGTTCCTGCTCAAGCTGTGGAGCGTCGTCTTCATGTTCGCGATGACCAAGGCGATCGTGCCTCGCTATCGTTACGACCAGCTGATGCGGCTCGGCTGGAAGGTGTTCCTGCCGATCTCGCTCGTCATGGTCATCCTGGTCGCAGCGGCGGTGCAGTTCGGGCCCGCGCTGGCTGCTGGTTGAGGTTTATGTCATGAGACTGGATCAGGAAGCGAAATCGCTGTTCCTTCTGGAGTTCGTAGCCGCGTTCTTTCTCGGCATACGCTACATCTTCAAGCCGAAGGCGACGATCAACTATCCGCATGAGAAGAACCCGCAGTCGCCGCGCTATCGGGGCGAGCATGCGCTGCGTCGCTATCCCAACGGGGAAGAACGCTGCATCGCCTGCAAGCTCTGCGAGGCGATCTGCCCGGCCCAGGCGATCACGATCGAAGCGGGGCCCCGCCGCAATGACGGAACACGTCGCACGACGCGTTACGACATCGACATGGTCAAATGCATCTATTGCGGCTTCTGCCAGGAGGCCTGCCCGGTAGACGCGATCGTCGAAGGGCCGAACGCCGAATTCGCCACCGAGACGCGCGAGGAGCTCTATTACAACAAGGAGCGCCTGCTCGAGAACGGCGCGCGCTGGGAGCGCGAGATCGCCCGCAACATCGCGCTCGACGCGCCCTACCGCTGAAGAACGAAGGACGAGACCGTGGACGCCTTATTCTTCTACATGTTCTCCGCCGTGCTGATCGCCTCCGCTTTCGGGGTCATCGCCGCGCGCAATCCCGTCAATTCGGTGCTTTGGCTGATTCTCGCCTTCTGTAACGGCGCGGGCCTCTTCCTGCTGCAAGGCGCCGAGTTTCTGGCCATGATGCTCGTCGTGGTCTATGTCGGCGCAGTCGCGGTGCTGTTCCTCTTCGTCGTCATGATGCTTGACGTCGACTTCGCCGAGCTGCGGCAGGGTTTCCAGAAATATTTGCCGGCGGGCGCCGCGGTCGGCGTCGTCGTGCTTCTCGAGCTCGGCTTCGTCGCGCTGAATTGGCACTCGGCGCCTGGAGCGCGGGAGGCGGCGGCTACGCCCATCGTGGCCGAAGTCACCAACACGGCGGCTCTCGGTCGCGTGCTCTACACGAAATATGTGATCTTCTTTCAGACGGCGGGATTGGTGCTGCTCACCGCGATGATCGGGGCGATCTCGCTGACGCTGCATCACCGTCCGAATGTGAAGCGCCAGAACATCTCGGAACAGAACGCCCGAACGGCCAAGAGCGTCGTCGAGCTCAAGAAGGTGCGCTCGCGGGTCGGTGTGGAGGGATGAACGCCATGACGAACATCGGTCTTTCTCATTATCTCGTCGTCTCGGCGATCATCTTCACGCTCGGCGTCGCGGGAATCGTGCTCAACCGCAAGAACATCATCGTCATCTTGATGTCGGTGGAGCTCATTCTCCTTTCCGTCAATCTGAACTTCGTAGCCTTCTCGACGGCGCTGGGCGATCTCACCGGACAGGTCTTCGCCCTGTTCGTGTTGACCGTCGCCGCGGCGGAAGCGGCGATCGGGCTCGCCATTCTGGTCACCTACTTCCGCAACCGCGGCACGATCGCGGTGGAAGACATCAACAACCTCAAAGGTTGAGCGCGCGATGATCGCAGCAGTCGTTTTCCTACCGCTCCTCGGTTTCATGATCGCCGGCCTCCTGGGCCGGGCGATCGGCGCTCGCCTGTCGGAGCTCATCACCACGGGGCTGCTGTTCGTCGCCGCGGCGCTGTCCTGGAAGATCTTCCTCGACGTGGGCTTTGGCCACGAGGAAGCGCACGCCTCGCTGCTCGCCAATTGGTTCACCTCGGGCACGCTCAAGGTCGATTGGACGCTGCGCGTCGACACATTGACCGCGGTGATGCTCGTCGTCGTGAACACGGTCTCGAGTCTGGTGCATCTCTACTCCATCGGCTACATGCACGAGGATCCGGACCGCCCGCGTTTCTTCGCCTATCTGTCGCTCTTCACCTTCGCGATGCTGATGCTGGTGACGGCCGACAATCTCGTGCAGATGTTCTTCGGCTGGGAGGGCGTAGGCCTCGCCTCCTATCTGCTAATCGGTTTCTGGTATCAGAAACCCTCCGCCAACGCCGCGGCGATCAAGGCCTTCGTCGTCAACCGCGTGGGCGATTTCGGTTTCGCGCTCGGAATCTTTCTCGTCTATCAGCTGACCAATTCGGTCGCCTTCGACGCGGTCTTCGCGGCGATTCCCGGTCTTCACGGCAAGATTGCGCATATCTTCGGCCTCAACGTCGACGCCCTCACGCTCGCGGCGCTGCTTCTCTTTATGGGCGCGATGGGCAAATCCGCGCAGTTCCTGCTGCACACCTGGCTGCCTGACGCGATGGAGGGCCCGACTCCCGTCTCCGCCCTGATCCACGCCGCGACGATGGTGACGGCCGGCGTCTTCATGGTCGCGCGCCTCTCGCCGATCTTCGAGGCTGCGCCGGACGCCTTGGCCTTCGTGACGATCATCGGCGCGACGACGGCCTTCTTCGCCGCGACGATCGGACTCGTGCAGAACGACATCAAGCGCGTGATCGCCTATTCGACCTGCTCGCAACTCGGCTACATGTTCGTGGCTGAAGGGGTCGGCGGCTATTCGTTGGGCATGTTCCACCTTTTCACCCACGCCTTCTTCAAGGCGCTGCTCTTCCTCGGCGCGGGCTCGGTCATCCATGCGATGCATCACGAGCAGGACATGCGCCGCATGGGCGGGTTGCGAAAGGACATTCCCTTCACCTTCGCGATGATGATGATCGGCACGCTGGCGCTCACCGGCGTGGGCGTGCCCTATACGCCCTTCGGCTTTGCGGGCTACTTCTCGAAAGACGCGATCATCGAGGCGGCTTTCGCCGCGAGCCGCCATCATCCGGCTGCGCTCTACGGCTTCATCAGCACCGTGGTCGCTGCGGGATTGACCTCCTTCTATTCCTGGCGTCTCGTGTTCATGACCTTCTTTGGCTCGCCTGCTGCGAAAGAGCATCATGACCACTCTCACGCGCATGGCCATGACGATCACGGCCATGACGATCACGGCCATGGGCACGATCACAAGCCGCATGAGTCGCCGCTCGTGATGCTTGTCCCGCTCGCTGTGCTGGCGGTGGGCGCGGTCGTGGCCGGCTTCGTCTTCGAGCCCGAGTTTGCCGGACATGCGTTCGACGAATTCTGGAAGGGCTCGCTCTTCGTTGGCGAGGAGAATCATCTCCTCCACGAGATGCACGACATCCCGGCCTGGGCGTCCCTTTCGCCCACGATCATGATGATCGGGGGCTTCCTCGTCTCGCTTTACGTCTACGTGCTGCGACCCGGCACCGCGCCGAAGCTCGCCGCGGCCTTCCCCGGGCTCTACCAGTTCCTGCTGAACAAGTGGTATTTCGACGAGCTCTACGACCGGATCTTCGTGAAGCCTGCCTTCGCCATTGGGCGCCTATTCTGGAAGGGCGGCGACGGCCGTATCATCGACGGGATCGGCCCGGACGGCGTGGCCGCGCGCGTGGTCGACGGCGCGCGCCTCGCGGTGCGTGCGCAAACCGGATATCTCTATCATTACGCCTTCGCGATGCTCATTGGCGTCGCGGCGGTCGTCAGCTGGCTCGGCGCCTGGAGCATTCGCTAATGTTCGGTTTCGGCATACTTTCCGGATTAACCTTCCTCCCGCTCGTCGGCGCGGCCTTCATCCTCACGCAGCGCGGCGATGACCCGGCGACCGTGCGCAATGTTCGCTGGGCCGCGCTTTTCACAACAATCGCGGTCTTCGCGCTGTCGCTCGTCGTTTGGCAGCGGTTCGACGCTTCGAGCGCCGCCTTCCAGCTTATTGAGGAGAGACCCTGGTTCGGCGCCGGCATTGTTTACAAGATGGGCGTCGACGGCTTCTCGCTGCCTTTCGTGCTGCTGACCACATTCCTGATGCCTTTCGCGATCCTCGCTTCCTTCCAATCGGTCGAGAAGCGCGTCGCCGAATATATGATTGCCTTCCTCGTGCTCGAGACGCTGATGATCGGCGTGTTCTGCGCGCTTGATCTCGTGCTCTTCTATCTTTTCTTCGAAGGCGGTCTCATTCCGATGTTCCTGATCATCGGCATCTGGGGCGGCAAGAGACGCGTCTACGCGAGCTTCAAGTTCTTTCTCTACACGCTCGCGGGCTCGCTCTTGATGCTGATCGCGATTCTCGCGATGTACCGGACTGCCGGCACGACCGACATCGAGACGCTGCTCAAGACCCAATTCCCCGCGCATATGCAAACCTGGCTGTGGCTCGCCTTCTTCGCCTCCTTCGCGGTGAAGATGCCGATGTGGCCGGTGCATACTTGGCTGCCGGATGCGCATGTCGAGGCGCCGACGGCCGGCTCCGTGATCCTCGCCGCCATCCTCCTCAAGATGGGCGGTTATGGATTCATTCGCTTCTCACTGCCGATGTTTCCCGACGCCTCGGCCTATTTCGCGCCGCTCATCTATGCGCTGTCGATCGTGGCGATCGTCTACACCTCGCTCGTCGCGCTGGTGCAGGAGGACATCAAGAAGCTCATCGCCTATTCCTCCATCGCGCATATGGGTTTCGTGACGATGGGCCTCTTCACACTGACGCAGCAGGGCATACAAGGCGCGCTGTTCCTGATGATCTCGCATGGTCTCGTCTCCGGCGCGCTCTTCCTTTGCGTCGGCGTGATCTACGACCGCATGCATACGCGCGAGATCTCGGCCTATGGCGGGCTTGTGAACCGCATGCCTCTCTACGCCGTGGTGTTCATGATTTTCACCATGGCCAATGTCGGCTTGCCGGGAACGTCGGGATTCATCGGCGAGTTCCTGACGCTCGTCGGCGCCTTCAAGGCCAATAGCTTCGTCGCCCTCTTCGCGACGACGGGCGTCATTCTGTCCGCCGCCTACGCGCTTTACCTTTACCGGCGCGTGGTCTTCGGCGCGCTGGAGAAGGCGAGCCTCGCCTCGATCACCGATCTCTCGCCTCGGGAAATCGCGATCTTCGCGCCGCTCGTCCTGCTGACCATCTACTATGGCGTCCGGCCCAATCCGGTGCTCGACGCTTTCGCGGCCTCGACGACCAACCTCCTGACCAGCCATTCGGCGCTACTCGGCGCGGTGACGCTCGCCGCCTCCGGCCAATGACGGATTCGACCGGCATGTCCTTCTATCAGACGCTCGCTCATCACTTCCTGCCGGAGACGATCCTGGCTACCGGCCTTATCGTCTTGTTGCTGATCGGCGCCTGGCGCGGCGAGAAAGCCTATGCTCTGGTCTGCGAACTCTCCATCGGCGTGCTGGGGCTCGCGCTGCTCGCCATTGTTCTGTCGACTCGTTCCGAGCAGAGCATCTTCGACGGCGCCTTCATAGACGACGCCTTCTCGCGCTTCGTGAAGGCGGTGACGCTCCTCGCCTCGATGACGACAGTGCTGCTGGCCACGGACTTCTTGCGCCGCGCCGCGCTCGACAAGTTCGAATATCCGATCCTGATTCTGATCGCGACGCTCGGGATGATGCTGCTGATCTCGGCGGACAATCTCATCGCGCTCTATCTTGGGCTCGAGCTCATGTCGCTCGCCCTCTATGTCGTCGCCGCCTTTGCGCGTGACGACGCGCGCGCTTCCGAGGCCGGCCTCAAATATTTCACGCTTGGCGCGCTCTCCTCGGGCATGATGCTTTATGGATCGTCGCTGCTTTACGGCTTCGCCGGCACGATCTCCTTCACGGGGATCGCGAGCGTCGTGACTGGACATCCGTCGCTTGGCGTCGACTTCGGCCTCGTGTTCGTGCTTGCGGGTCTGGCCTTCAAAATTTCGGCCGTGCCGTTCCACATGTGGACGCCCGACGTCTATGAAGGCGCGCCGACGCCCGTGACGGCCTTCTTCGCGTCATCGGCGAAACTCGCAGCCGTGGCGATCCTCGCGCGCATTCTCCTCACCGCCTTTCCCCATATCGTGCCGGAATGGCGGCAAATCCTGATGTTCCTCGCCGTCGCTTCGACGCTGCTCGGCTCCTTCGCCGCAATCGGCCAGAAAAACATCAAGCGTTTGATGGCCTACTCCTCGATCGGCCACATGGGCTTCCTCCTGATTGGTCTTGCCGCCGGGACTGAAGCCGCCGTTCGTGGCGTCGCGATCTATCTTGCGATGTATGCGGCGATGACGCTCGGCGCTTTCGCCGCGATTCTGATGATGCGCGTCGGCGGCAAGCCGGTCGAGAAGATCAGCGATCTCGCCGGGTTGTCTCGCACGAACAGCTGGCAGGCTTTCTTCCTGTCGATGCTGATGTTCTCGCTCGCCGGCATTCCGCCGCTTGGCGGGTTCTGGGCCAAATATTACGTCTTCCTACCGGCGGTCGAAGCGGGTCTTTACCCGCTCGCCGTTATCGGCGTTCTCGCGAGCGCCGTCGCGGCCTATTACTATCTGAGCATCATCAAGACGATGTATTTCGACGAGCCGGCGCCGGCCTTCGATCCCGCGCCGCTCGCGCCGCGCGCGATCCTGGCGATCACGGCGATTTTCCTCCTGGTCTTCTGGATCTATCCCGCACCGCTGATGACCGCGGCGAGCGCCGCAGCGAAATCGCTCTTTTGATCGCGGAGCAGAGATTCGCGCTTGGAGACAAGGCGCACGCCGACGGCGTCCGCCTCCTTAGCTTCGACGAATTGGACTCGACGAATGAGGAGGCGCGCCGGCGCGTCCTCGAAGAGGGGGAGCATGGCCCCCTTTGGATCGTCGCCGGTCGGCAGAGCCGGGGACGGGGGCGCCTTGGCAGAGAATGGCTGTCTGTTCCAGGCAATCTTCACGCGAGCCTTATTTTGAGCGACGGCGTCGCGCCGGAACGGGCGCCGCAGCTCGGCTTCGTCGCGGGCGTCGCCATCGTCGAGGCGTTGCGCGCCCTCTGCCCGGGCGAGACGGGTTTCGCGCTCAAATGGCCAAATGACATTTTGCTTGATCGCGCTAAGCTTGGCGGCGTTCTTCTTGAGGGTCTCGCGCTTTCGGCGGGTGATGAGCGCCAGCCAGCCTCAGGCGTTGTCGTCGTCGGGATCGGCGTGAATTGTAGCGCGGCGCCCGAGGGCTTGGCTTATCCCGCTGCAGCTCTTACAACGCTTGGCGCGCGGGCGCCTTCAGCGCAGACGCTCTTCAGGACGCTATCCGATCGCTTTTGCGAGGCGCTGAAGCTTTGGGCCGCAGGGTCGGGCTTCGCCGAAATCAGGCGACGCTGGCTTGAAGCGGCGGCCGGCTTGGGGGAAACCGTTCACGTTCTCCTTGCTCAGGGCGAGGAAATCGAGGGGCGCTTCGAGACGATCGACGCCTCCGGGCGGCTCGTTATCGCAGTCGGCGCCGCCCGGCGCGCGATTGACGCGGGCGACGTCGCCTTGGCGCATCGCGCCGCCTTCGCGCCCACAGGCCAGGATTCTCGTTTATGAGCCAGCAAGACGCCGATTTCGTATTCGCGCCGCTCGGGGGCCTGGGCGAGATTGGGATGAACGCCGCGCTTTACGGCTATGGGCCGCCGCGGGCGCGCAAGTGGATTCTCGTCGATTGCGGCCTGGGCTTTCCGGGACCCGATCTCCCCGGCATCGATATTGTGCTGCCCGATCTTTCGGCGGTCGAGCAGCTTGGGCGCGATCTCCTCGCCATTTGCATCACCCATGCGCATGAGGATCACATCGGGGCGCTCGCGGCCCTTTGGCCGAAGCTCAAGTGCAAAGTGTTTGCGACGCCATTCGCCGCAGGCTTGATCCAAGCAAGACGCCTTTCCGAACCTGGCGCGCCCGATATTGACATCACTCTCGTCAAGCCCGGCGCGAGGGTAGATCTTTCGCCTTTTCAGGTGGAATATATCGCGATGGCGCATTCGATTCCGGAAGCTTGCGCGCTGGCGATCCGCACGCCGGCCGGCCTCGCGCTGCATACGGGCGACTGGAAAATAGACGAGACGCCTGGCGTCGGCCATCGCACTGACGAAGCTCGGTTGCGCGCCTTGGGCGACGAGGGCGTCACGGCGCTCATCTGCGACTCGACGAACATCTTGCGGGAGGGGCACAGCTTCTCGGAAAGCGAGGTGGCGATCGCCTTGCAGGACGTCATCGCCGAAGCGCGGGGGCGCGTGATCGTCACGACCTTCGCTTCGAATGTCCAGCGGGTGCGCGCAATTGCGGAAGCGGCGGCGAGCTGCAAGCGGAGCGTGGTCGTCGCTGGGCGCGCGCTCGACCGCACGATCGAGGTTTCCCGCGAGCTCGGCTTTTTGGACGGGATCGCTCCTTTCTATTCGCTTGAGCATCTCGCGGCGCTGCCACGCGATCGCACCGTCATCCTCGCCACAGGGAGCCAGGGAGAGCCGCGCGCAGCAATGGCGCGCGCAGCCGCGGGCGAGCATCCGGCGATCAAGATCGTCGCGGGTGATCGCGTCGTCTTTTCCTCGCGGGCCATTCCCGGCAATCAGCGCGACGTTCAGCGCCTCATCAACAAGCTTTGCGATCTCGGAGCGGAGATCGTGACCGACCACGATCGCCACGTGCACTGCTCGGGCCATCCGAGGCGCGGCGAAGTCGCCAGGCTCTATGACTGGCTCCGGCCCAAGGTGGCGGCGCCGGCGCATGGCGAGTCGCATCATCTTGCGCGGCACGCCGCTTTCGCGCGGGAGCATGGGGTCGATCAGGTCGTGTCCCCACGCGACGGCGACGTTGTGCGGCTCGCGCCTGGCGTTTCGGCAATCATCGGCAAGATGGCGGCCGGCCGCCTTTACAAGGATGGCGAGGTGCTCATTGGCGAGAGCGACGGGGCCGTGCGCGAGCGCGCGAAGCTCGCCTTCGCTGGCGTGATCTCGATCGCGCTCTGCGTGTCGCGACAGGGGGAGATGATCGGCGATCCGGATGTCGTCGCTTCCGGACTGCCGAAGCGAGGCCGCAGCGGCGCCGAGATGGGCGGTGTCATCGACGACGCCGTCTTCGACTGTTTCGAAGCTTTGCCGCGTCCGCGCCGGCGGGATTTCGACTCGCTCGCGACCGCGATTGAGCGTTCTGTGCGCGGCGCCGTATTCTCCGTTTGGGGTAAGAAGCCGACCGTGCATGTGCTGATCGTCGGCGGTTAAACTCCGAACCACGATGCCGCGCTTCGCGCTCACGATCGAATATGACGGCGGTCCCTTTGTCGGCTGGCAGCGGCAGGCGAACGGGATCTCCATTCAGCAGCGTCTCGAGGAAGCGGTCTTGGCTATCGACGGCGTCCAGCGCGTCGTGCATGGCGCCGGCCGCACGGACGCCGGCGTCCATGCGCTCGGGCAGGTCGCGCATGTCGATCTGACGCGGGACTGGCGGGTCGATCGCTTGCGCGACGCGCTCAATGCGCATCTTCGGCCGGATCCGATCGCCGTGCTGACCGCCCGCGCCGTCGCGGAGGATTTCGAGGCGCGCTTCTCCGCGAAAATGCGCCATTACCGCTATCTGATCTTCAACCGGCGTGCGCCGCCGGCGCTGGCGCGCGGGCGTGTCTGGCACGTCAAGCGGCCGCTCGACGCCGAGGCCATGCATGCGGCGGCGCAGACGCTCATCGGAAAATTCGACTTCTCGACCTATCGTGCGAGCGAATGTCAGGCGCGCTCGCCGATCCGGACGCTCGAGCGGCTCGATGTGACTCGCAGGGGCGATGAGATCGAGATTCTTGCGAGCGCCCCGTCTTTCCTGCACCATCAGGTGCGTTCGCTCGTGGGCTCGCTCGAGCATGTGGGCAGCGGCAAATGGCCGGTGGAGGAGCCGCGCCGCGCGCTCGAGGCCCGCAGTCGCGCGCGCTGCGGACTGGTCGCGCCAGCGCAGGGCCTGTATCTGATCGCGGTGGACTATTGAGGCGAGCGGGAAACGCGCTAGGCGAGGAGAAGCGTATGATCTTGCTGCCCCGCATCGCCGCGGCGGTGTTCTCTCTTTATCTCCTGGGGCTCGCCGGCCTGACCATCTTTCAGCGCGACCTCCAGTATTTCCCGGATCCGCGCATTGTGTCGCCCGCGGAAGCCGGATTGGCGCAAATCGAGACGTTGCAGCTGACGACCGACGACGGGAAAAGGCTCAGCGCCTGGTTCTCAGCGCCGGCGAAGGGCCGGCCGCTCATTCTTTATTTTCACGGAAATAGCGGGGTGCTGGCGGATCGGCGGGAGCGGTTCCAGCATTTTCGCGAGAGCGGTTTCGGCTTTCTCGCCATCGCCTACCGCGGGTACGGAGGTTCGTCGGGCGAGCCGACGCAAGCGGGCCTGTTGCTCGACGCCGAGGCTGCCTATGCCGAAGCGTCGCGACGCGGCTACTCGGGTCGACGTCTCGTGATCTTTGGCGAGTCGCTCGGCACGAGCGTCGCGACGATGCTCGCCTCGCGTCGCCAGGCGGCGGCCCTGGTGCTCGACTCGCCTTATCTCTCTGCCGTGTCGATCGCCGCCGCGCGCTATCCGATCTTCCCCGTCGGGCTGTTGATGTTCGATCCCATGCGAACCGACCTTGCCATCGGTCAAGTGCATATTCCCGTCATGATGCTGCACGGAGAAGCGGATCAAATTATTCCCCTCTCGTCGGCGCGCGCGCTCTTCGCATTGGCCAATGAGCCCAAGGAATTCATTGCTGTCGCGGGCGCTGACCACCTCGTCTTGAATGCGCCGCAGGTCTACCCGCGCGTTGCAGCCTTCATCGACGCCGCAAGCGCCTCGCGCGAGTAGCAAGAGCATGTCCCGGAAAAGTGCGAAGCGGTTTTCCGGTCAGGACATGCTCCAACTTTTTGACTTGGCGCGATTCCTTGTCGCTCGAACGATTCCGTTCGAGCGGGAAACGCGCTCGGCGGCGCTCAGCCCTCGATTTCCTCGCGCCGGATCTCGAGCTCGAGCCATCTCTCCTCGGCCTCAGCCAACTCGGTCTGCGCAGCTTCCAGCCGGGCGCCCGCCGCCGCAAATTTTTTGGGATCGCTTGCATAAAGCGCCGGATCCGCGAGCAATCTCTCAAGCGTCGCCCGCTCTTCCCGCAGCGCCTCCATTTTCTGTGGCAGCGTCGCGAGCGCGTGACGCTCGTTGAAGGAAAGTTTCGGCCGTCCCGCCGGCTTCTCGCGGGCCACCGGCTTGGGCTTCGTCTCGGCGCGTTGCGGCTCGGACTTCAGCGCCTCGACGCCGAAGCCGCGCTGCGCGACCATGTCGGCGTAGCCGCCCGCATATTCGCGCCAGACTCCTTCGCCTTCGCTGATCACGACCGAGGTCGCGACGCGATCGAGAAAATCGCGGTCATGCGAGACGACGATCAGCGTGCCGGGATAGTCGGCGAGCATCTCCTCGAGCAGATCGAGCGTTTCCAGATCGAGGTCGTTCGTGGGCTCGTCGAGAACGAGAAGATTGGAAGGTTTCGCCAGGGCGCGCGCTAGCATCAGCCGCCCGCGCTCGCCGCCCGAGAGCTTGGCGACGGGCGTCCGCGCCTGTTCCGGCTTGAAGAGAAAGTCCCTCAGATAGCCGGTGATGTGACGTCGTTCGCCGTTGATCTCGATAAAATCCGAGCCGCCGCCCGTGAGCGCGTCCTGCAGGCTGCGTTCGGGATCGAGGCTCGCGCGGCTCTGCTCTAGCGTCGCCATCGCCAGCCCGGCGCCTTGCCGGATCTTTCCGGCGTCAGGAGCGAGCGCTCCGGTCAGGAGGCCGACGAGCGTCGTCTTGCCGGCGCCATTGGCTCCGACGATCCCGATCCGGTCACCGCGCATGATGCGTGTCGAGAAATCCTGGACGATGACGCGCTCGCCGTAAGATTTGTGGAGCTTGACCGCCTCGATCACGAGCGAACCCGAAGATTGCGCCTCGCTCGCCTCCAGCTTGACCTGACCCTCGGGCCCGATGCGCTGGCGCCGCTCGGCGCGCATCTCGTGAAGACGCGCGAGCCGCTTCATGTTGCGCTTGCGCCGGCCCGAGACGCCATGCCGCAGCCAATGCTCCTCGGCGACAATGCGGCGGTCGGCCTTGTGGCGCAGGCGCTCCTCCTCCTCAAGCTCGCGGTCGCGCCAGGCTTCGAACTCCTTGAAGCCGGCGTTGAGATCGCGGGTGCGGCCGCGGTCGAGCCAAACGGTCTCGCGCGTGAGATTCTGCAGGAAGCGGCGATCATGGCTGATCAGCACCAGCGCCGAACGCAGCCCCGCGAGCTTTTCCTCGAGCCAGAGGATCGTCGGCAGGTCGAGATGGTTCGTCGGCTCGTCGAGCAGGAGGATGTCGGGGCGCGAGGCAAGGGCTCGCGTGAGCGCAACCCGGCGCGACTCTCCGCCCGAAAGCCGCGTGGGATCTTCCTCGCCTGTCAGGCCGAGATCGTTGAGCAGCAAGCGCGCCGCATGCGGGTCGTCGAGCGGCCCGAGGCCGGCCTCGACAAAGTCGGCGGTCGTCGCGAAGCCCGAGAAGTCCGGCTCCTGCGCGAGATAGCGCAGCGATGCGCCGGGCTGCAGAAAGCGCTCGCCCCGATCGAATTCGAGCTCGCCCGCGGCGATGCGAAGCAGCGTCGATTTTCCCGACCCGTTGCGCCCGACGAGGCAAAGCCGCGCGCCGGGCAGAACCGACAGATCGGCCCCGTCGAGCAAGGGCTGACCGCCGAGCGTCAGCATGACGCCGGTCAGCGCGAGAAGAGGGGGAGGGGCCATGGGTCCTGATCTAGAGATTCGTTGGGAGTCTTTGTCATGCGAGCGGGCGCGTTGTCGAATCGGCTCGTCGCCGCTCAAGCCCGGCCGTCTCCGTCGGAGACTGGCTCGAGCCCTCGGCGGCTCCCGGGGCGGGCGGCTTCGTCACGGCCCTTCGCGAGCCGGCTGTGCCGGCGTCCGTATAAGAAATAGACCGCGAGCCCGATGATGAGCCAGACGACAAATCTTTCCCATGCGATGGCTGGCAGCTTCGAGAGGAGCCACAGGGAGAAGCCCACGCCGATGAGTGGCAGATAGGGGGAGAGCGGCGCGCGAAAGCCTCTTGGAACGTCGGGCCGCGTGTGGCGCAGCGCGATCACGGCGAGGCAGATCACGACGAAGGCGGAAAGCGTGCCGATATTGACGAGCTCGGCGACCTCGCGAATCGGAAAGAAGGCGGAGACGAGCGCGCAGAGGCCGCCCGCGATGAGCGTCGGCCGATAGGGCGTCGCAAACTGCGGATGCGGTCTGGCGAACCAAGCGGGAAGCAGGCCGTCTCGGCTCATCGCGAACCAAATGCGCGCGCAGCCGAGCAGAAAGGCGAGCATGACGCTCAAAATGCCGACCACCGCCGCCGCCGAGACGACAAGCGTCGCCCAGCCCATGCCGAGCGCTGCGAAGGCGGAGGCGACCGGCGCGGCGTTGTCGAGCGTGTCGTAACGCGCGATGCCCGTCAGCGCGAGCGACATGAGGATATAGAGCGTCAGTGAGACGACGAGCGAGAGCAGCACCGCGCGCGGAAGGTCGCGCTGCGGCTCGAGCGCTTCCTCGCCTGCGGTCGTCAACGTGTCATAGCCGAAGACGGCGAAGAACACGACCGCTGCGCCCTCGACGACGCCGCCGAAGCCGAAGGGCATGAAGGGGCGCCAGTTCGCCGGATTGATATGCGGCGCCGCCGCGAGGATGACGACGATGACGGCCGCGATTTTCAGCAGCACCATCGCGGTGTTGAAGCGCGCGCCCCATTCGACGCGCAGCGTCAGCAGCAGTGCGACGCCGAACGCGCCGAGCATCGCGAAGAGGTCGAGGATGTGGCCATCACCGGTCCCCGGCGCGCCGGCGGCCCATTCCGGCGGCGCGACGCCGAACAGCGCGAGCAGCGCGCGCAGATATCCCGACCAGCCGATGGAGACCACCGCGACAACGAGCGCATATTCGAGCAGCAGGTCCCAGCCGATGATCCAGGCCGGAAGCTCGCCGAGCACCGCATAAGCGTAAGTGTAAGCGCTGCCGGCGACCGGGAGCATGGAGGCGAATTCGGCGTAGCAGAGCGCCGCCGCGCCGCTTGCGACGCCCGCGATCAGAAAGGAGAGGGCGACGCCGGGCCCTGCCTGGGTGGCGGCGACGACGCCCGTGAGCACGAAGATGCCGACGCCGATGAGGCCGCCGAGGCCGATGCCGACGAGCTGCCAGAGGCCCAGCGCACGCCGCAACGCGCCTCTTTCGAGCGCCTCGGCCTGCAGCGATTCGATCGACTTGGCGCGAAAAAGCTCGACCAGCCTCATGCCGCCGCGGCCCTCTCGACGCCACGCTCGAAATCCTCGCGCTGCCAGCTGATCGTGATGCGCGCGCCTGTGTGGGGCGGGGCGATGTTGATCGCCTCGATGAGCGCGCCGGAGCGCTCGAGCAAGGTCGTCGCGATGAAGAGGCCGAGGCCTAGTCCGGACTCGGGCGCGCTCTTCACGCGCCGGTCCGCCTCACTGCCGCTCACATAGGGATCGCCCACGCGATCGAGAATCTTCGGGGCGAAGCCGGGGCCGTCGTCCTCTATGACGACGCTGACGAGGCGATCGGTCCAGCGGGCTTCGATCCGCACGGTCGAGCGCGCGAAATCCACGGCGTTCTCCACGAGATTGCCGAGGCCGTACAACATCCCGGGGTTGCGGAGACAAAACGGCTCGGAGGTTTCTCCCGCCTTGTCGACGATGATCGCGACCTCGGGATCGCGCAACGGCTCGACCGCTTCCTCGATCAATGTGCCGAGCCGCAGCTTGTTCAGCACATGGGCCTCGTCGGTGTTCAGGGACTGGAGCTTGCGCAGAATTTCTCGACAGCGGCGGGCCTCCTGCGCAAGCAGCTTGAGATCCTCGCTCATCTGCGGCGCGATCGATGGCGTGAGCTTTTGCAATTCGGAAGCGATCAGCGTGATCGTCGCCAGCGGAGTTCCCAGCTCATGCGCGGCCGCGGCGGCGAGGCCGTCGAGCTGCGTGAGATGCTGCGCGCGTTCGAGCACGAGCTCGGTGGCGGACAGCGCATTGGCGAGCTTGCGCGCCTCGTCGGAGACGCGTCCCGCATAAAGTCCGATGAAGCCTGCGCTGAGCACCAGCGCCGCCCAGACGCCCAGCCGATAAAGCAATGGGAAGTAGAGGATGTCGCCTTCCCGCCAGGGGAGCGGCTCGAATTCGACGGTGAGCAAGGTCGCGGCGGCCACCATCAATATCCCGAGAAGAAAGGTGAAGGGACGCGGCAGCGAAACGGCGGAGATCATCACCGGCGCCAGGAGAAACATGGCGAAGGCGTTGGTGACGCCGCCGGTGAGATAGAGGAGGGCGGCAAGCTGGATCACGTCATAGGCAAGGAGCACCGCCGCCTCGGTGTCGTCCAGGCGCAGACTGCTCCGGCTGCCCGCGCGCAGCGCGATGTTGAGCGCGCTCGAGGTGGCGATCGCGACGAAACAGAGCCCGATGGGAAACGGAAACTTGAGATAGAAATAGACATAGAGCATCGCGAGGGTCTGGCCGGCGATCGCGACCCACCGCAGCAACACCAGGGTTTCGGCGCGCAAATGCCGCGCCGGCGTCAGTTGCTGGTCTTCGACTCTACGGTCCATGGCCTCGCTCCGCATGCGCGGTCGTTTTCTAAAAGCTTAGATCACGATGCGTTTGAGCGGAATCGTTCAAACGCAGATAACGTGATCGATTCCAAAGTCTTAGGGCGCGATTGGCGCGAAAAACCGATTCCCACTTTTACACATCGCGCTCTAGCGCGCGATGGGTGCGAAATCCGGTTTCCACTTTTTCGCACCGCGCTCCAACTCGAAACGTTAGAGCATGTCTTGACCGGAAAACCGCTTCGTACTTTTCCGGGACAGGCTCTAGAGCCCGGCGCGCGCCGCCCGCCACAGACGCCATTGACGGCGCAAGGGCGAAGGATCGCGCAGCGCGCCGAAGGGATGGAAATCCCGCGCCTGCATCGCCCGCAAATACAGCGGAACGGTCGCCACGGGAAGAAGCGCGACGCGCGTCGCCTCGTCGGCTTCGCGTGCGGCGTTTCTCGACAGGTCGAAGTGTTCGGACGCGCGCTCGATCAAGACGGCGATCGCCGCCCGCAGTTGCGCCGTCTCGGCGCCGGCGGCGGCGTCCTCGCGGCGCGCGCCGTGCGCCTCCAGAAGATCCTCGGGTAGAAATTGCGCGCCGCCCTTCGGCAGGCGACGAAGAACGCGCAGCAGGCCGAGCGCCGTTCCGGCCTCGGTCAAGGCCCGCCCATCGCCGGGGGCGCCGAGCGCCTGCGCGCTCCAGCGCAGCGGCGCCGCAGCGGTGCGGTCGCAATAGCCGAGCAGCGCCGCCATGGTCGGCATCGGATCGTCGTAGAGGTCCGCGACATGCGCGTCGAGGAAGGCCGTGACCTCCTCTTGTGATAACGAGCAATGGTCGAGCGTGTCGATGAGCGCATCGGCGACAGGATGGGCCTGCTGCGAGCCTTCCTCCCTCGCCGCGAGCGCGTCCTCCCACCAGCGTAGCCGCATCTCGCCGAGTAGCGGCTGCGTGACCTTGCCGGGGATTTCCATGACCTCCAGCAGGAAAGCGTGAAGGGCGTGAAGATGCTTGCGCCGCGCCGTCGGAGCGAAGAGCGTGGCGAGCCATCCGTCGCGGTCCTTCTCGCGCAGCAGGGCTTCGCAGGCGGCATAGTTCCGGGCGAGCTCCGCCTCTCGTTCGGCCGGCGGCGAATTCGTCACGGCGACCCCAGGCGGCAATCGCCTCTAGAGCCTGTCCCGGAGAAGCGCGAAGCGGTTTTCCAGCGCGATTCCATGCGATCGGGATGCGCTCTAGCGCGTTTCCCGCTCGAACGGAATCGTTCGAGCGAAAAGGAATCGCGCCAAGTCAAAAAGTTGAAGGATATCATGACCGGAAAACCGCTTCGCACTTCTCCGTGACATGCTCCGAGCCTCACTCTTGCGGTCCGGGCGTCTCGTCGCCTCCATCCTCCGCGTCCGCCAGAGCGGCGATCAGCTCCACGAGTCGACGGCGAACCTTGGGATTCTTGATCCGCGCGAAGGAACGATTGAGATGAACTCCTTCTGCCGTCGACATAAAGTCCACGACATATTGAGACTGCGCTTCCTCTTCGAAGCCCGCGGGAGCATCCGCCGGCGTGGCGGCTCCCACAATCGTCGGCGCGCCCTCGAAAAAGAATGACGGCGACACATTGAGCGTCTTGGAGATCTGCTGAAGCCGGCTCGCGCCGATGCGGTTGAGGCCTTTCTCGTATTTCTGAATTTGCTGAAAGGTGAGGCCGAGCGCTTCTCCGAGCTTCTCCTGGCTCATCTTCATGAGCATTCGCCGCATGCGCACGCGATTTCCCACGTGGCGGTCGATAAGGTCCGGCGTCTTCTTCACGAAAGCGGGTTCCCGCGCGGTTGACGATTCGCAAGGTTCGACCGCTCCCGGGGGCTTTGCCGCGGAACCGAGATGCGCCCTTACAGAAGGTCGGGATCAGGTCCCTGCGCCCCAACAGACTGTCTGCCGACGGCTTTGCCGGCCGGCGTGACCAGCTTTTTGGCGCCAATGCGACGGAAAGGCAAGGATGAAATGGCGACCAGATCGCGAGGCGCGCGCGGATTTCAACCGTGGGGCGAAGAATAGCGAGACGGCGGCGAGTATTCTTCGCCGCTTCTCACCGCGCGATGACCGGTTGGAAAGTCGAACGCTTCAGAGCGCGCCCGAGATCCAACGCAGAAGCTCGCCCTTGGGCGCGGCGCCGACCCGCTGCGCGGCGGCCTGACCGTTCTTGAACAGGATCATTGTCGGGATCGAGCGAATCCCCAGCTTTCCGGCGACATTCGGATTCTCGTCGACGTTGAGCTTGACAATCTTGATCTTCGAGCCGAGCTCGGCGCCGATCTCATCGAGCAATGGCGCGACGACACGGCAGGGGCCGCACCATTCCGCCCAAAAATCGACGAGGACCGGCGTTTCGGACTTCAGGACGTCCTCGTTGAAGCTCGCGTCGGTAACGTTATTGCTGGCCATGGCTCTCCAAATCCTTCTTGTCCCGGAACGTCCCCAGGACGCAGGGAACCTAGGAACGCAGTCCCCCTCCGTCAAGCTGCGCATGCGCCTTGGGGCTGGTCCGTGCTTCTTCTATGTTTAGCGCTTACTTACTGCTGGAGCCACAAGATTGTGAGGGCAATCAGGAAAAGCAGATCCCGATTGCGGAGGGCCGTCTGCTTTTGCGGCTCTGGATCACGCTTCCTTAAAGTGGAGCCGCCTGAACGCAGAAAACGTGATCGACGCTAAAAAACTTAGAGCGCCATTTGTGCGAAAAAACCGGTCTCCACCTTTTCGATGGCGCGATTCCATAGCGCCTCCCGATCGCGCGGAGTCACGCGATCGAAAATGACTAAGCTGCACATCAAAAACTCAGAGCATGTCCCGGAGACAGGAGCTTTCCTCGCCTCGAGAGGCTCAGAACTTCCTATCGGTTCCGTTTGGCGGCGCACGCCAATCATAGCCGGCGCCCGGGTCGAGATGCACCACATGGGAACCCGCCGTGGCGGCGGTCTGGGCCGCACGCTCGCGTGGCAGAGGGGTCAGCGCTCCGATGATCAGCGCGAAGCCGATCGCGGCGACGATGAGCCAGTAGCTTTTCATTTTCTCCCCCGAAGGGCGCCAAATTCGTGTCGGCGCCCGCCGCTGGACCTCCACCCCGTCCTTCTAGCCGAGGCTGAGCTTCCCAGCAAAAGGTAAATTCATAAATTTGAAAGGAGTTCCATGTCTGCGCAAAAATTGGCTTTTGCCACAAGCGGCGGCCGGCGCGACAGCGCGCTCACGCGATTCCTGAGCGCGGCTCAGGCTAGGCTTCCGGCAACCCTTCGCGGATCATGCGGATGACGCCGGAGAAGTCGCTCTCTCCCTCGCCCCGCTCGACGTAGAGCGCGTAGATGCGCGCGGCAAGCGCGGCGAGCGGCGTCTCCAAGCCCACCGACTCTGCGGCCGCCTGGGCGAGCCCCAGATCCTTGAGCATCAGCGCCGCCATGAAGCCTGGCCGATAGTCGGCGTTCGCCGGCGATGTCGGCAATATTCCGGGCGCGGGACAATAATGCGTGAGCGACCAGGACTGGCCCGAAGACACCGATGCGACGTCGAACAGGGTCCTGTCGGAAAGTCCGAGCCGCTCAGCAAGAGCGAAGGCCTCGCAGGTTGCGATCATCGTCGCGCCAAGCATCATGTTGTTGCAAATTTTGGCCGCCTGTCCGAGGCCGCCCTCTCCGCAATGAATGACTCTTTGACCCATGTCGGCGAGCAAGCCGCGCGCCTTTTCGAAGGCGGAGTCCTCTCCGCCGCACATGAAGGTGAGCGTCCCCGCCGTCGCGCCAGCGACGCCCCCCGAGACCGGCGCATCGACGGAAGGGTGACCCGCGTCCTGCGCGAGCCTGTGCGCCAATCGCGCGCTCGCGATGTCGATCGTGGAGCAGTCGATGAACAGCGTCGGGCGATCGACACAAGCCAAAACTTCCCTCCAAACGCCGAGGACGGCCTCGCCCGCCGGCAACATCGTGACGATCGCCGCCGCGCCCTGCGCCGCCGCCAGAGCCGAGCCCATGGCCTGGACGCCAAGCGGCTCGGCTTCGCCTCGAAGCCGGGGGTCGAGATCGAAACCGCGCACCTCGCGTCCCGCCTTGGCGAGATTCGCGGCCATGGGGCCGCCCATGCGGCCGAGACCGATGAAGGCGATGTGAGTCATCTTCGACCTCCCCTCGCGTCGTCGTCGGAACGGGTTAGCCGCGCCCGATCAGCGCGAGCCATTCCTCTTCCGTGAGCACCTCGACGCCGAGCTCCCGCGCCTTGGTGAGCTTCGAGCCGGCGCCCGGCCCCGCGACGACGATATCGGTCTTCTTGGAAATGGAGCCGGAGACCTTAGCGCCCAGCCGCTCCGCCTGCGCCTTGGCTTCGTCGCGCGTGAAGGACTCGAGGCTTCCGGTGAAGACGACCGTCTTGCCGGAGACGGGCGAGGAGGATTCGACCGCCTCCATCGGCGTCGGCGTGACTTGCTCGAGCAGGCGATCGAGCTCTTTCTCATTGTGCGGCTCGGCGAAGAAGTCGCGCAGCGCCTCGATGACGACGGGGCCGATCCCGTCGATGCCTTCGAACGCCGCCTCGCCTTCGCCGCCGGGCTCGAGCTTTTGCGCGGCGTTGCGGAAATCCTCGAAGGCGGCGAAGTGACGCGCGAGCCGGCGCGCGTTCGTCTCCCCGACGTGACGTATGCCGAGCGCATGGATGAAGCGATTGATCGGCACGTTTCGCCGCGCCTCGATCGCCGCGAAGAGATTGCGCACCGAGGTTTCGCCGAAGCCTTCGCGGTTCTTGAGCTTGGTGAGGCTTGTGGCGTCGCGTTGGGCAAGCGTGAAGATGTCGGAGGGCGTCTTGATCAGCCCCTCTTCGTAAAAATATTCGATCTGCTTATCGCCAAGCCCCTCAATGTCCATCGCATTGCGCGAGCAAAAATGCTTCAGGCGCTCCACCGCCTGCGCCGGACAGACGAGCGAGCCGGTGCAGCGCCGGGCGACCTCGGCCTCGCCGGTCTTTTCGTCGATCTCGCGCAACGCCGCCGAGCCGCAACGCGGGCAGACATGAGGAAAATGATAGGGCTTCGCGCTCGCCGGTCGCTTCTCGGCCACGACCGCAACGATTTGGGGGATCACGTCGCCGGCGCGCTGCACGACGACCGTGTCGCCGATGCGCACGTCCTTGCGCGCGATCTCGTCCTCGTTATGAAGCGTCGCATTTGAGACGACGACGCCGCCGACGGTGACCGGCTCGAGACGGGCGATTGGGGTGAGCACGCCCGTGCGTCCGACATTGATCTCGATGTCGCGCAGAATCGTCGTTGCGCGTTCGGCAGGAAATTTATGCGCCGTCGCCCAGCGCGGCGCGCGCGAGACGAAGCCCAAGCGCTCCTGCAGCGCGAGGTCATCGACCTTGTAGACGACGCCGTCGATGTCATAGCCGAGGGTCGCGCGTCGCGTCTCGATCTCGCGGTAGCGCGCGAGCATCGCCTCGACGCTGTCGCAGCGCGTCATCAAGGGATTCACGGGCAGGCCAAAGCGCCTGAAGGCTTCCACCACGTCGAACTGTGTCTTTCCCGGCGTTTCGCTGACCTCGCCGAGCGCATAGGCGAAGAAGCGCAAGGGGCGGCTCGCGGTGATCGCCGGGTCGAGCTGACGCAGCGAGCCCGCCGCGGCATTGCGCGGATTGGCGAAGAGCCGCTCTTCTGCGGCGGCCTGGCGCGCGTTGAGCGCCGCAAAATCCTTGTGCGACATATAGACTTCGCCGCGCACCTCCAGCACGGCGGGCGGCTTGTCGGCGAGCCGCTCCGGGATCTCTTCTAGCGTGCGGACATTAGCGGTGACGTCCTCGCCCTCGAAGCCGTCGCCGCGCGTCGCGGCCGAGACGAGGCGGCCGCGTTCATAGCGCAGCGAGCAGGAGAGACCGTCGATCTTTGGCTCCGCCGTGAAAATGAGCGTCGCGTCGTCGGCAAGTCGCAGAAAGCGGCGAACCCTGGCGACGAAATCGACGACCTCTTCGTCGGAAAACACGTTTCCAAGCGAGAGCATCGGGATGGCGTGACGGATCTTCGCGAATTTCTCGGCCGGCGCCGCGCCGACCTTTCTCGTCAGGGACTCGGGCGTCGCAAGCTCGGGAAATCGCTGCTCCAGCGCCTCATAACGCCGACGCAGCGCGTCATAGTCCGCGTCGGAAACGACGGGAGCGTCTTCCTGATAGTAGCGGCGATCGTGCTCGGCGATCTCCTCTCCGAGACGCGCATGCTCGATGGCGGCGTCGCTGTGCGACAACTCGGAAATCGGCCGATGGCTCGTCACAGCTGGAAGCCCTCGCCCTAAGCCGCCTCCGGCGCTGCGCCAATCAGGCGGCGCGCCTCCTGCAAGCTGATTGCGCGCCCGAAGGCGTGGCCTTGCGCGTAGGCGCAGCCGAGCCTGTGAAGCTCGGCCGCGTCGACCTCGCTTTCGGCGCCTTCTGCGACGACGTCCATGCCGAGCTCCCGCGCGAGCTGGATGATGGAGCGCAGCACCGCGGCCCCGGCGTTCCCGGCCGTCTGCTTGACGAAGGAGCGGTCGATCTTGACCGTGTCGAAGGGGAACCGCTGCAGATAGGCGAGCGAGGAATAGCCGCAGCCGAAATCGTCGAGCACGAGCCCTGCGCCGAGCTCCTTGAGGCGCGCCAGCATCTGCGCGGAATATTCGGGGTTCTCCATCACGGCCGCTTCGCTGAGCTCGAGCTTCAGGCTGCCGCGTGCGATCTCGTTGCGCATCAGCACGCTCTTCACGTTCTTGAGGAGATCCTGCGACAATAGCTGGCCCGAGGGGATATTGACCGAGGCGAAAATGGGCGGATCGACCGTCAGGGCGCGCTGCCAGGCGGCGAGCTCGCGCGCCGTGCGGTCGAGCGCCAGCATGGCGCAGTTGAGAATGAGCCCGCTCTCCTCCGCGACGGAGAAGAATTCTTCCGCGTCGAGGCGGCCCAGTCTCGGATGGTCCCAGCGCAGCAGCGCCTCGAAGCCGGCGATGGTGTGGTCCTCGAGGCGCACGATCGGCTGGAAGAACACTTTGATCTCGGCGCGCTCCAGGGCGCGGCGCATGTCCGTCTCGAGCGACAGGCGATCGGACTTTTGGCCGCGGAGCGCCTGACGAAAGGCCTCGACGCAATTGCCGCCGGCGCGCTTGGCCTTGCGCATGGCGATCTCCGCGTCATCCTGCATATCGGCGGCGGAGCCGTGCAGAGACGCATCGTAGAAGACGATCCCGATCGAGGCGAAGAGGCTGACCTCATGGTCGGTGAAGCGGACGGGCGTCGCCAGCGCGCGGCGCACGGCCTCGGCCGTCGCCATGATGGTCTCGGGATTGGTTTGGGAAAGCAGAAGGATCGCGAAGCTGTCGCCGGCCATGCGCGCCAGCGTGTCGCGCGGCTGCAGCAGGCGGCTGATGCGATGGGCGATGGTGAGCAGCACGCTGTCGCCGACGGCGACGCCGACCTGCTCATTGACCTGCTTGAAGCGATCGAGGTCGATCATCAGCACGGTCGGGCGAACGTCTTTCTGAGCGCGGGCGAAGCTCAACGCGGCCTCCAGCCGGTCAGAGAAGAGCTCTCGGTTGGGCAGGCCGGTCAGATTGTCGTGCACCGCGTCGTGCAGGAGCCGCTCTTGCGCGCTGCGCTCTTCCGTCACGTCGACCAGCGTGCCGACGACCCGGATCACCTCGCCGTCGGGACCCACCACCGGGCGGGCTCGGAGACGGAAGCAGAGATAATGACCGTCCGCGGCGCGAAGACGAAACTCCTCGTCGATGCGGCCGCGCCTCTGCTCCAATATCGCGTCGAGGCAGGCGCGGTAGCGATCCTGCTCGAACGGGTGCAGCAGATTGAGCCAAGAGGCCGCGGCGCCCTCGAGGCCGCCGCGATCGAGGCCGAGCTGCGCCTCGACCTCGGGGCTGACGAAGATGTGATCGGAAGGCACGTCCCAGTCGAACACGATCTCATTGGCGCCCGTGAGCGCCAGCGCCTTGCGCTCGACGTCGGAGATCATGCCCTGCGCGAGGCTGCCGCCGGCGAAGGCGTTCTGCATCACCGTGAAGCCGATGAGCATGACAATGAGCACGAGGCCGCCGATGAGCGCCGGCGAAACGAGATCGTTCGTGAGCCAGCCGACCACGGTGAAGCCGCCGGCGATGACCCAGAGCAACAAGAGAAACCAGGTCGGTATGAGCATGATCGCGCGGTCGTAGCCGTGCGAGGCGAGGTAGAGGATGAGGACGAAGCCGACGACGGCGACCGTGCCGAGAGAAATCCGCGCGACGCCGGCGGCGATGGGGGCTTCGAGCGCCGCGAGCGCCACAAGGCCCACGAGCATCGCCAGCCAAAGCGCGGCGACATGCCAAGCCCTGACGTGCCAGCGATTGAGATTGAGATAGGCGAAGAGAAAGACGACCAGCGTGGCCGAGAGCACGGTTTCCGAGCCTGCGCGCCAGATCCCGTCGGTTGCCGGATCTGATCCGAAGATCTTGTTCCAAAAGCCAAAATCGATGCAGACATAGGCGAGGACCGCCCAGGCGAGCGCCGCCGCGGCCGGAAATATAACGGCTCCTTTGACGACGAAGACGATGGTCAAGAACAGCGCGAGCAGGCCGGCGATGCCGATCACGATGCCCTTGTAGAGCGTGAGGCTCGTGATCTTGTCCTTGTAGGCGTCCGGCTCCCAAAGGTAGAGCTGCGGCAGATTTGGAGTCTTCAGCTCGGCCACATAGGTGACCGTCGCGCCCGGATCGAGCGTCAGGCGGAACACGTCCGCGTCCGCGCTATCCTCCCGCTCAGGGGGGAAGCCCTGGCTTGCGGTGATCGTCGACAAGCGCTTGGCCCCGAGGTCCGGCCAAATCAACCCGGATCCTTGCAGGCGGAAGTGCGGCGCGACGATCAAGCGCTCGATCTGCTCGTCCGTGTCGTTCGTCAACGCGAAGACGATCCAGCTCGGCGTCGAGCCTGGCTCCTTCGCCTCGACCTCGATTCGACGGGTTATGCCGTCCGACCCCGGCGCCGTCGACACTTGCAAGCGGTCGCCCTGCGCGGCATGTGTCTCCACCGCGGTGGTCAGATCGATGGCCGGCGCGTCCGGCGGCACACGGACGCTCTCCACGGCGCCCGCCGCGGAGGCGAAGATCGTTGTAAGGATGAGGGCGAGCAGATATTGTGGGAACCGCACGAATTCACTTCTTGAGCGTTCTGGGCCGCCGCTTGGCGTCCGCCAAATGTTGCGATCCGCCGTCGCCGACGGATTGGTAGTGGCTCCAGCGCCTTCCCGCAACCCGCCGGCCGGCGAAGGCGCGCGAGAGCGCCCCTTGGGCGAAATCTTGCATGCATCGCGTCGCGACAATATAGGCTGGCGCGGGCTATCGCCTGGATTTCGATGAGTCCATGATAGCCGACTTTGTGGCGCCAGGCGGGCGCCCCTGCCATAGCAAGTGAGGAGCCGATTTTAGATGCGCAGCGCCCATGGCGGACCGCGTCTGTTGCTGCGCCGGCTGCGCGAGATCAGCGCTGAGCCGATCAATGCGCAGGCTAGGCTCGACAAAATCGTCGTCCAAATCGCCGTCAATATGGTGGCTGAGGTTTGTTCTGTCTATGTTCTGCGCGCCGATCAGAGGCTTGAGCTCTATGCGACCGAAGGCCTGAAGCATGAGGCGGTCCATCTGACGACGATGCAGGCGGGCGAAGGGCTCGTGGGCCTCATCGCCAAGACTGCCGAACCCCTGGCGCTCTCCGAGGCGCGGGAGCATCCGTCTTACTCCTACCATCCCGAGACGGGTGAAGAGATCTACCACTCCTTCCTTGGCGTGCCGATCCTGCGCGGCGGCGCGACCGTCGGCGTGCTCGTCGTGCAGAACAAAGTGCGACGCAGTTACTCCGAGGAGGAGGTCGAAGCGCTGCAGACGACCGCGATGCTGCTCGCGGAGATGATCGCCTCGGGCGAGCTGCAGTCGCTCGCAAAATCCGCCGAGCTCCTCGCCCTCAACAGCGCCCGCTCGATGCGGGGGGCGCCGATCTGCGACGGCGTGGGGCTAGGCTATGTCGTGCTGCATGAGTCGCGCGTCGTGGTGAAGAACCTGCTGGCGGAGGACGTGGCGGGGGAGTTGCGCCGTCTCGACGGCGCGATCGAAGCGATGCGTCATTCGATCGATGAGCTCGTCGCGCATGGCGATCGGATGGGCGCGGGCGAGCATCACGACGTTCTCCAGGCCATTCGCATGGTCGCCAATGACCGCGGTTGGCTGCGCCGGCTGCGCGAGGCGGTGATGACCGGACTCACCGCCGAGGCCGCGGTGGAGCGCGTGCAGAACGACGCGCGCGCGCGGATCCAGCGGCAGACGGACCCCTATCTGCGCGAGCGGCTCCACGATCTCGACGATCTCGCCAACAGGCTCCTGCACCAGCTGACCGGGCAGAGCTACGCCACGGATCGCCTCAGCATGCCTGAGAACGCGATTGTCGTGGCGCGCACCATGGGGCCGGCGGCGCTGCTCGATTATGACCGCGCCAGATTGCGAGGGCTGATTCTCGAGGAAGGCAGCCCGGCGAGCCATGTGGCGATCGTCGCCCGCGCGCTGGGCGTGCCGACGGTCGGCCTCGTGCCCAACATCGCGATCCTTGCCGAGCCGGGCGATGCGATCATTGTCGATGGATCGACGGGCGACGTGCACTTGCGCCCGCAGGCGGACGTGCGCACCGCCTATGCCGACAAGGCGCGGCTGCGCGCCAAGCGGCAGGAACAATATGCGCGGCTGCGCGACATTCCCCCCATCACGAAGGACGGCGTTGCGATCGCGCTCCACATGAACGCCGGTCTGGCCCTGGACATGCCTTATGTCCACGAGACCGGCGCCGGGGCCATCGGATTGTTCCGCACCGAGCTTCAGTTCATGCTGGCGCCACGTTTCCCGCGCATGGAGGAGCAGCGACTATTCTACCGATCGGTGCTCGACGCGCTTCCCGATCGATCGGTCACATTCCGCACGCTGGACATCGGCTCCGACAAGATCCTGCCCTACATGGCGAAGATCGAAGAGGAGAATCCCGCGCTCGGCTGGCGCGCCATTCGGATCGGCCTCGATCGTCCGGCGCTGCTGCGCATGCAATTGCGCGCGATGTTGAAGGCTGCGCCCGGGCGCGAGCTACGCGTCATGTTCCCAATGATCGCCAATGTCGCCGAATTCGACAAGGCGAAAACGATGGCGCTGCGCGAGCTCGACCTGATCAGGAAATACAATTACGAGCCGCCGTCGAAAATCGAGTTCGGCGCGATGGTCGAGGTGCCCGCTCTCTTGTGGCAGCTCGATCTGATCGCGAGGCGGGCCGATTTTCTCTCGGTCGGCTCCAACGATCTCGTGCAATATCTCTACGCCGCAGACCGCGACAATACGCGCGTCTCCAAGCGTTACGACAATCTCTCGGAGCCCGTGCTGCGCGCTTTGAAATTCATCCTCGACGCCGGGGAGCGCGCCGGCACGCCCGTCACCTTGTGCGGCGAGATGGGCGGCCGCCCGCTCGAGGCGCTCGCGTTGCTCGCCCTCGGCTATCGCTCTTTGTCGATGTCGCCGTCCTCGATCGGTCCAGTCAAGGCGATGGTTCTGGCCCTCAATCTCGGCGCCGCGAAGCAGAAGCTCGATGAGCTCTTGAAGGACCACGAGGGCGCCGCTTCGCTGCGCGAGGAATTACGGCGTTTCGCGCTCGATATGGACGTCCCGCTCTAAACTTTTAGAATCGATCACGCTGCGTTCAGGAGATTTCGCCTGAGCGCAGCGTGATCTAGCAGCGCGCGCTCTTTCGTCGACCGCGCGCCCATCCCTTGAAAGCGAAAAATCAGCCTCATGTTTGCAGAAGCCAAGCTGGATCTCATCTTGCGCCGCCGGCGGGAGATCGAGGAGAAGCTGTCGAGCGGCCCCGATTCGCAAAGTTTCGTCCAGCTTTCGCGCGAGCTCTCGGCGCTTGAGGAGGTCGCGGGCGCGATCGAAGGCTTCCGTTCGGCTCAAAATGAAGTCGCGGGGCTCGACAGCCTCCTCGGCGATCCTTCCACCGACGAGGAGATGCGGGCGCTCGCGCAGGAAGAGCGCGCCTCCGCTCTGCAAAGACTCGAGGCCGCGAGCGAGACGCTGAAGATCGCCTTGCTCCCTAAGGACGCCGCCGATGAGCGGGGGATCATCCTCGAAGTGAGGGCCGGGACCGGCGGCGATGAGGCGGCGCTTTTTGCCGGCGATCTTTTCCGCGCCTATCAGCGCTATGCGGCGCTCAAGGGCTGGAGCGTCGAGATCCTCTCCGCGAGCGAAGGCGCGCTCGGCGGCTACAAGGAGATCGTCGCCGAGATTTTTGGGCGCGGCGTCTATGGGCGACTCAAATTCGAGTCTGGCGTGCATCGCGTGCAACGCGTGCCCGCCACGGAAACTCAGGGGCGCATCCACACCTCCGCGGCGACCGTCGCCGTTCTGCCGCAAGCCGAAGAGGTGGACGTCACGATCGACGACAAGGACCTCGTCATCGAGACGATGCGCTCAGGCGGCGCCGGCGGCCAGCACGTCAACAAGACCGAGTCGGCGATCCGACTCACGCATGTGCCTTCCGGGATCGTCGTGATGATGCAAGAGGAGCGCTCTCAGCACCGCAATCGGGCGAAAGCCATGTCTGTCCTGCGCTCCCGCCTGTATGACGCCGAGCGCCAGCGGCTGGACAACGTCCGCTCCGAGGACCGACGCCAGCAGGTCGGCTCCGGCGATCGCTCCGAGCGCATCCGCACCTACAACTTTCCGCAAGGCCGCGTCACCGACCATCGAGTCAATCTGACGCTCTACAAGCTCGACAAGGTCATGGAGGGCGAAGCGCTCGACGAAATCATCGACGCGCTCCTGCGCGACCATCAGCAGAAACTGCTGGCGGGGGAAGAAGGCTGACGATGGCGGCTTCCGTCGCCGGCGTCGCCTCTCGGGCGCTCGAGCTTCCGCCTTTTCAACGAAATCTTTGCCTTTTTAGGCGAATTGCATAGAGTTCGACGCTTCAGTGGCGCGCGGACGTTTGGGTTGGTCATGGAACGCCTCCTTATCCTGGGCACCAGCGCCGTCGTCTTTCTGTGCGTCGGCGTCGCGATGCTCATCCTCGCAGCGACTCCGCCGAAACGGGGCGCGGGCGGCGTCGCGCCTCCCGCCATCGTCAAAGAGGCGCGGCGGCAGCCGATGTCCGAAGCCCAGCTATCGCAGGCGCTCGACGAGGCGCTTGGCTCCGCGCCTGAATATGTGGGTTTTTTCGGCCGTTTCGCCCAGGCTTTTCCCGTCGACTACGCCGCTGCGACGGGGGCGTTCAAGGCGCGCCTGAAGGCGCTCGGACACGCGGACAGCGCCGATTATTACGTCTCCGAGGCGATCCGGCTGCTCCGCAAGTCGCAGGGCGCGCTCGTCGCAAAGGCCGAGCCCGAACCGCTCATGCGCGTCTTCGACGCGCAGCTCGCCGTGATGCGGGCCATGGCGGAGGAGAATCCGCGCATGTGCGTCGGCTTTCTTTATGGCGCCACGGCGCAAGATTTCGAGCGCGCGGCGGCGGCGAAACGCCCGCTCGTCGCCGAGATGGCGCTCGCGCGTCTCGAGGCCACCGCCAACGGACAGGCGAAGCGAATCGACCGCGGCGCGCCCTCGCCGGCGGATGTGAAGGCGCTGGAGAAGGCGCTGGCCGAACGGGGGCTCAGCGAGACCGAGGTCGACGTGCTGATCGGCGGCCGGACGCTGGACCCCCCGCTCGATGACGCCCGCATGTGCTCGATCGGCGTCGCCTATCTCGAAGCGTTGCGCGCCCTGCCCGAAGCCTCGCGCACGAAGATTTACAGCCTGCTGCTCGAGCAGATGGCCCGATCCTAATCCTGGACAGCCTCGCAGCGCAGCGGCCCGCGCCATTGGCCGTAGCGCCAGGGATGCAGCGCGTCGGCGCCTTTGGGCGTCTGTTCCGGCGGGGGGTCGAAGCCGCTCGTGCCGCCCGGCCGGCAACGACAGATGCGCCCAAGGCTCATCCAGCCGCCGGCCCAGAGCCCATGCCGCGCGATCGCCTCGTCTGCGTAAGCGGAACAGCTCGGCGCGTGCCGGCACCAGCGGCCCGCGAAGGCGGAGAAGGTGAGGCGATAGACGAGAATCAGCCCGCGCGCGGCCAGGGCGGGAAGGCGAGCGGGCAGGGGGGCGAGGCGTTTCATTGGACGAGCCAATTCTGCATTTTCTGTCGCAGCTTGAAAAGCCGCTGCGGAGGCGCGCGTCATTTTCGCATTGTTCACAGAGCGCGGGAGTCCGATTGGCTCCGACGAAATCGGAAGCGTCGATCGGCAGTGGGCCAGTTTGTTCGTGGTATGCGTGACTAGTCTCGGAATTCCGTGAGGCTCGCGCTCATAATGCAAGCTTGGCTAAAAGCCCCCCCAACGCCCCAGCGATTTAAACCAATGGGCAAAGTGCATGCTCGACGCCCCTACGGAGAAGAACAGGGAGCGCTTCAAAAGAGGAGACCCGCTCTGCTCTTTGGCTCCTCTCCAGAGAGCGCCAAGGGGCGCTACAGCCTGGCGGAATACAGGGTATGTTAGAAACTTGGGAAATAATATCAGCGGAATCTGGACAACAATAACTAGCTACCTCCCTGCCCCGCAAATTGACCGCTATAACCTTTGTCTGGAGTTCCGAGAGTCTGCTCAAAAATAAGTTGGCAAATCGGCATGCCCTTCCTAAGCCTTATCGGAAGCGGGCCGTGGTTAAGCATTTCAAGGCGGATGCGACCATCAAATCCTGCGTGGATAGTTGGGGCTGTGATATGTATTGAGAGCCCGTATCTCGCGAGTGAGCTTTTTCCCTCAACGCGCGCCGCGTATTTTGTATCGATTCTTAAATCTACATATTCTTTGGTGTATGCAAGAACTAACTTATTGCTTTTCAACACATAGCCGTCGTCGTGAATGGTCGCTTTACTGGTTATAGATTCGAGAGCCTTCTCTGTGTCTACCCTACGATTGGACGGGTCCAATATCATCTCAATTCCTGTGCCATCGATATCATCCTTGAATAGAGTCAATTCATGATCAAGCGTCAGGTCCACGCTTGTAGAGCTGTATGCATTCTCAGAAGGGGGAGGATCAATAACGATTACTCCCCTCTTGATGGCGGTGCGTATTTCTCTATCCGTGAGAATCACGCAGCCCCCTTTTCCTTAACATTTGTTAATTGGGTCTTATCGACCCAAACTCGCCAGTTCCCCGAGGATGTCTCTCTGGGAAGTTCCACCAGGTAGGCATCTCCATCACTACGAATCGGATATCCCACGCTAATATAGCCTCCGCGCAAGGAACGCTTATCAAGCACAAGCCCTTCATCGCCGCCATTTGTATGGACGCTAACGACAACCTCGCTATGATGTAGACCTTCCCCAACCTCTCTTACCTTTAACTTCATCATAGCTGCCTCCTAGACCCGATCGAATCGAGCTTCTCGATTTTTCCTAATGGTTATCATCAGTCCTTTAACGCACCCATACCCAAAACGTTTCCAAATATCGAACATACCAGGAACGGTGCTGCGGGCAAGCTTATAGTTCAGCTCCCGTCGCCACAATGAAACTGGCCCACTACCCGCCGTTCCGCCCCTTGCCTTTTCCGCTCCCGCCCCGCATATCGCCTCCGGCTTCCCCCCACGCTTTTAGGAATCGACATGGGCTTCAAATGCGGGATCGTCGGCTTGCCGAACGTTGGCAAATCGACGCTGTTCAATGCGCTGACACAGACGGCGGCGGCGCAGGCGGCGAACTATCCCTTCTGCACCATCGAGCCCAATGTCGGCGAGGTCGCGGTGCCGGATCCGCGTCTCGAGGTGCTCGCGAGCATCGCAGGGTCGAAGCAAATCATCCCGACGCGCCTGACCTTCGTCGACATCGCCGGCCTCGTGCGCGGCGCCTCCAAAGGCGAAGGGCTCGGCAATCAGTTCCTCGCCAATATCAGAGAATGCGACGCGATCGCCCATGTCGTGCGCTGTTTCGAGGACGGTGACGTGACGCATGTCGAAGGCGGCGTCGATCCCTTGCGCGACATTGAGACGATCGAGACCGAGCTGATGCTGGCCGATCTCGAAAGCCTCGAGAAGCGCGTCACGGCGCTCGAGAAGAAGGCCAAAGGCGGGGACAAGGAGGCGAAGGAGCTGCATGATCTGATGCGCCGCTGCCTCGTGCTGCTGCGCGAGGGCAAGCCGGCTCGGCTCGTCGAGATCAAGCCCGAGGAACGGACCGCGCTCCAAGGGCTCGGCCTCCTTTCCTCGAAGCCGGTCCTCTATGTCTGCAACGTGGAAGAGGCGTCGGCGTCGGGCGGGAACAGCCAGTCGCAAAAGGTTTTTGCGCGCGCGAAGGAAGAGGATGCGGCCTGCGTCGTCGTCTCAGCCAAGATCGAGAGCGAGATCGCCGTTCTGCCGGCCGCTGAGCAGAAGGACTATCTCGAGGCCGTCGGCCTCGCCGAGCCCGGCCTCAACCGAGTCATCCGCGCGGGCTATGAGCTCCTGCATCTCATCACTTATTTCACGGTCGGCCCCAAGGAGGCGCGCGCCTGGACGATCGAGAACGGCACGAAGGCTCCGCAGGCCGCAGCCGTGATCCATACGGATTTCGAGAAGGGCTTCATTCGCGCCGAAACCATCGCTTTCGCCGACTACGCCGCGCTCAACGGCGAGGCCGGCGCGCGCGAGGGGGGCCGGCTGCGGCTCGAAGGCAAGGAGTATCTCGTCGCCGACGGTGACGTCCTGCATTTCCGTTTCAACACCTGAGGCGGGCGGGGCGGCGAGCTCATGAAACTAGGCGCGACGATCGGATTTGCAGCGGCCCTTTTCGCCTCCGATGGCCTCGCCCAGGGGCTCGCCTACGACTCAGGGACGGACGCGACCGCCTGGCCGGAGCAGGCCGCCGGCGGCGGGGCCGCCTTCCGGATCGAGTGTCCGCGCAAGACGGCGACCTGCCTGCAGCGCGCCCAGGCGCTCTGCGGCGGGCGCTACCTCATCGGCGGCTCACCCCAAAAATCGCCGCGCGTGCAGGCGCTGACCGATTGGGGACGGCTGGCGGTGATCAACACCGACAACCCGAGCGTTATTCACATCCGCTGCTACTGATCCCGAGCCCGGATTTGACCATAACGGTTTGTTCGCGGAAGCTTTCGAGATTATTCTCTCGGAACTCGGGATTCCTTTTGAAGCTTGAGGGCGATTGATCGATGGGACGCAGCGCCGAAAACGCGTCAGAAGGCATGAATGACCTCTGGGTCTTCGGATACGGGTCGTTGATGTGGCGGCCTGGGTTCGATTACGAGGAGAGCGCGCTCGCCTTCGTGCAAGGCTACCATCGCGCGCTCTGCATCTTCTCGCATGTGCATCGCGGCACGCCGGAGCGGCCCGGGCTCGTGCTCGGCCTGGATCGTGGCGGCTCTTGCCAGGGCGTGGTCTTCCGGGTGGCCGCGGCGCGTCGCGCCGCGACGCTCGCCTATCTGCGCGAGCGAGAGCTCGTGACCTCGGTCTATATGGAGAAAACGATCACCGCCCGATTTGCCGAGGGTTCGAGCGTGGAGGCGCTGGCCTATGTCGTGGACCGCGCCCACCCTCAATATGCAGGCCGGCTGGACGCCGAGGAAATGGCCCGACTCATCGCTTCCGCCCGCGGCGCCTCGGGCGACAATCCCGACTATGTCCGCAACACCTATGAACATTTGCTCTCCTGTGGCATATGCGACGAGAAATTGGCGGCGGTGACGCGCGCGCTCGACGCCGCTTCTTGCCGGACTGCGGAGGCGTTCGCCGACAGTCCGCTGCGCATCGCAAACGGCCGCGAGACGTGAAGCCGCGCCGGAGGAACGAAGCGCATGTCGAGACCGGTCCTTGGAGGCTTTGTTTGGCTGCTGGCGCTGCCCGCCGACGCTCAAGCCGCGGTCGCTGCGCCGGCGCCCGAGATCGGAGCCGGTTTTTTGGGCTTTCTCGTCGCCTTCGCCGTCGCTTATCTTGCCGAACGGCGCAGTCGCAGAAGATCCTGACCCTCTCGTCATCCGCCGTCGGCGCGCCGGGCATAGAGCGTGTTGAAGCCCGCTCACTCTTTAGAATCGATCACCTTTTCTGCGTTCCGGCAATTCGGCCTGAACGCAGCGTGATCTAGGAAGCGCATCTTGCCTCAACCCATCGCCAGAGCCCTGGAGGCCTTCGCCAAAGGCGAAATTGTCGTCGTCAGCGACGACGACGACCGCGAGAACGAGGGCGATCTCGTCGTCGCCGCTTCTCTGTGCACGCCCGAGAAGATGGCCTTCATCATCCGCCACTGCTGCGGCATCGTCTGCGCGCCCCTGATGGTCGAGGACGCGCGGCGGCTTCATCTTACGCCGATGGTCGCGCAAAACGACGCGCCGCTCGGCACGGCCTTCACCGTCTCGGTGGATGTAAGGCACGGGCTGACGACCGGCATCTCGGCCGAGCAGCGCAGCAATACGGTGCGCGCGCTCGCCAACCCGAACATGGGCGCCGCCGACTTCGTGCGGCCCGGACATGTGTTTCCGCTCATTGCAAAGGAAGGCGGGGTGCTGATGCGCTCCGGCCATACGGAAGCCGCGGTCGACCTTTGCCGCCTCGCCGGCCTGCCCACAGTCGGCGTGATTTGCGAGCTCGCCAATGACGACGGCACGGTGATGGCGGGCGCGCAAATTAGCGAATTCGCCGCGCGGCACGGACTGACCATCGTTTCCGTCGCGGATCTGATCGCATACCGGCAGGCCCGCGAGAACCTCGTCGAGCGCGTTGCGACCTTTCCGGTCAAAGGCGCAGCGGGGCCAATGATCGGTCACGCCTATGTGACGCCTTTCGACAGCGTCCAACACTTCGCCTTCGTCGTGGGCTCGATCGGCGACGGACGCGACGTGCCGGCGAGGCTGCACCGGGCGGACATTCTCGCCGATGTGTTCGGCGGCGCCGAGACGATCAATAGGACGCTGGAGCGCTTTCATCGCGAGGGGCGTGGCGTCTTGGTCTACTTGCGCGACGGAGCCGCTGGCGTTCCGGCCAATGTCGTCGGCCACGATCAGGAAGGCGCCGAAGCCGACCGACGCCGGCAGTGGCTCGACGTGGGTCTCGGCGCGCAAATCTTGCGAGATCTCGGCGTCACCTCGATTCGTTTGCGCACGGCGACGCCGAAGCCGCGCGCCTATGTCGGCCTTTCGGGCTTTGGCATAGAGATCGCCGCCGTGGAGCCTCTGGAATAGCCAGAAGCGGTTTTTTACGACGTCGCGAGTCCCGCCGGACAGGCGACGCCGGTGCCGCCCAGCCCGCAATATCCTTCCGGGTTCTTGGCGAGATATTGCTGGTGGTATTCTTCGGCGTAATAGAAGGGCGGCATGGGCCCGATTTCCGTCGTGATCGCGCTGAAGCCGCGCTGGCTCAGCGCCCGCTGATAGGCCTCTCGGGAGGCCTGCGCTTCCTCGAGATCCGCCGGTGTGGCGGCGAAGATCGCCGAGCGATATTGCGTGCCGACGTCATTGCCCTGGCGCATGCCTTGGGTGGGATCGTGCGACTCCCAAAAAATCTGAAGAAGTCTGGCGAAGGGAAGGATCTTCGGATCGAAAACGACCATCACGGCCTCGGCATGACCCGTGCGGCCGGTGCAGACGTCATGATAGGTCGGATTGCGCGTCGCGCCGCCGGCATAGCCCGCCGCGGTGACCTGGACGCCCTCTCCCGCCTGCCAGAATTTGCGCTCGGCGCCCCAGAAGCAGCCCATCCCAAACAGCACGCGCGCCGAGTTCTCGGGAAAGGGCGGATCGAGCGGGCGACGGAGGACAAAGTGGAGGAGACCATGCTCCACGGGCGTCGGCCGGTCCGGCGGCGGAGAAAACAATCTGTTCAGCATCGGCGCGATCCTCTCCTGAGACACGCAATCTAGTCGAAGGGCGCGGAGAGGGAAGGGGAGGCGTCACTCCGCCGGGTAACCAAATTCCTGCGGAGCCTTGTGGGCCAGGATCACGCAGAGGCCGCCGAGAAGAAGCAGCGCGCCGCTGAGCGGAACGCGCAGCAGATGCACGACCAGCGGATCCCAAACGAAAGCCGGGAGATGCGCGAGCACCCACTTCTCCAACGACGGGTAGGCCTGGGCCCCCATGGTTTGTAGCGACGCGTCGATCGAGGCGACATGCAAGCTGCCGCCGGCGAGCGACCGCGTGCCGTCGACGATGAGGGCGATGAATCCTCCGGCCAGCAAGAGAAGGCCGATTGCGCGCACGAGGAAACGAAGCATGACGACCGCTGATGTGAGGCAGGGGATCAGTATATATACGATTTGCCCGGCAGGCTGTCCACCGCGCGCCTTGTGGTCTCGAAGTCAGCCCGCTTTTTGTCCTGTGCGCGACGTTGGATCGAAACGGGATCCGCTCTAGAACGGTAAATTGAAGACGCGCGAAGGTTCGAGCGCGCCTTCGACGACCTCGCCAAAAGCGATCGGCGTGCCAGCGCAGGCGGCGTAGACGACGCCGCCGATCGGCGCATCGCGGCCGCGCAGGATGAGGGATCCGCCGCGTCTCAACCGGGCGGCCGCGTCGCGATCGACGACGACGCAAGGAAGCTCCGCCAATCCCGCCTCGACGGACAGCATGGCCTCGCCGGCGCCGTCCTCCGCCTCGATCTCTTCGAAACCGAATGCGTCATCCTCGACGAAAGGACCGACGCGCGTCCGTCTCAATTCGGTGACATGACCGAAGCAGCCGAGCAACCGCCCCAGATCGCGGGCGATGGCGCGCACATAGGCGCCCTTGCCGCAATCCATCTGGAGCTTCGTCTCGTCCCCGAGATGCTCGATGATCACGAGTCGATGTATCGTCACGCGGCGCGGCTGCAGCTCGACGATCTCTCCCTCACGGGCGAGATCATAGGCGCGCTCTCCGGCGATCTTGATCGCAGAGAACTGAGGCGGAACTTGCTGAATGTCCCCGGTGAACTGCCCGAGCAGCGCTTCGATGGCCTGTCTCTCGGGACGCGCCTCGCTGGTCTCCACGATCTCGCCATCGGAATCGTCGGTGTTGGTCTCGGCGCCCCAGCGCACGGTGAAAAGATAGGACTTCTCTCCGTCCTGCACGAAGGGGACGGTCTTCGTGGCCTCCCCGAAGGCGACCGGGAGAATGCCCGAGGCAAGCGGATCGAGCGTGCCCGCATGTCCGGCCTTCTTCGCGTTATAGACCCTCTTCAGGCGTGAGACCGCCTGCGTCGAGGTCATCCCGACAGGCTTGTCCAGCACGACCCAGCCGTCGACGACGGCGCGGTTGGATTTCTTTTGATTCATGCTCAGAGATCGGTCTTCGGCGCGTCTTCGGCGCGAGCCGAGAGATCGCGTTGCACGCGTTCGGAATTCAGCAGCGCGTCGATGCGCGAGGCGTTGTCGAAAGTGTCGTCGATGCGAAATCGCACTTCGGGCGCGAACTTCAGATTGACCTTATGCGCGAGCTCGCCGCGCAGGAACTTCCTGTGGCGATCGAGCGCCGCCAGCACCTCCGGCTCGTCCGCGCCGCCCAGCGGCATGACGTAGACCGTGGCGAGCTTGAGGTCGGGGCTCATCTTGACGCGGGATACTGTGACGACATGCTTTTCGAGCACCGGATCGTTGATCTCGCCTCGCGCAAGCAGCTGGGCCGCCCCGTGACGGACCAGTTCGGCCACGCGCAGCATGCGCTGCGACGGCTCGCCGCCGGGCTGGTGATGGGTTCTGGACATGGGTTTCGATTACGCCCGCTGGCGTCCGCAGCTGGATCACGCTGCGTTCAGGCGGAATCGCCTGAACGCGGAAACCGTGATCGATTCCAGTAAGTCAGAGCGCGCTGTCTGCGAAAGGCGGGCTCTCGCATTTTCGCATCGCGCTCTGGTTTCGCATGGCGCTCTAGAGTGTCCGCTTAATCTCTTCAACCCGGTAGCATTCGATCACGTCGCCCTGGCGCATGTCCTGATAGTTCTCGAAGGCCATGCCGCACTCTTGGCCGGCGTCGACCTCCTTGACCTCGTCCTTGAAGCGCTTGAGCGTCGAGAGCTTGCCCTCGTGCACGACGACGTTGTCGCGGATGAGGCGCACATTGGCGCCCCGCTCGACCCTGCCGTCGGTGATCCGACAGCCGGCGACTTTGCCGACCTTCGAGATGTCGAACACCTCGAGGATGAGCGCGTTGCCGAGCATAGTCTCGCGCAGCGTGGGCGAGAGCAGGCCGGACATTGCCGCCTTCACATCGTCCACGAGATTGTAGATGATGTTGTAGTAGCGAATTTCAATGCCGACGCGCTCCGACTCCTCTCGCGCTTCCTTATGCGCGCGGACGTTGAAGCCGATCACGGCGGCGCCGGAAGCCAGCGCGAGCGTGATGTCCGACTCAGTGATGCCGCCGACGCCGGCATGCACCACGCGGGCGCCGACCTCATCGGTGCCGAGCTTCTCCAAGGCCGCGACGATCGCCTCGACCGAGCCTTGCACGTCGCCCTTGATGACGAGCGGAAACTCCTTGCGGCCAGCGGTCTTCAGCTGACTCATCATGTCGGAGAGCGAAGAGCGGCCGGAGCCGCCGCGCGCGGCCGCCTGATCGCGCTTCTGGCGCTCGCGGTATTCGGTGATCTCCCGCGCGCGCGCCTCGCTCTCGACCACCGCGACGCGATCGCCCGCCTCCGGCGTCCCCGAGAAGCCGAGAACCTCGACGGGGAAGGAGGGGCCCGCGTCCTGGCGCGTCTGGCCCTGATCGTCGAGCAACGCGCGCACCTTGCCCCATTGGGCGCCCGCGACGACGAGATCGCCGACGTCGAGCGTGCCGCGCTGCACCAGCACGGTGGCGACCGGGCCCCGGCCCTTGTCGAGCCGGGCCTCGATGACGGTGCCTTCCGCCGAGCGAGTGGGGTTGGCCTTGAGATCCAGCACTTCCGCCTGGAGCGAAATGGCGTCGAGCAGCTTGTCGAGATTGAGCTTCTGCTTGGCGGAGACTTCGATCTCGAGCGTTTCGCCGCCCATGCTCTCGACCTGCACCTCATGCTGCAGGAGCTCGGTGCGCACGCGCTCGGGCCTGGCGTCGGGCTTGTCGATCTTGTTGATCGCGACGATGAGCGGCACCTTTGCGGCGCGCGCGTGGTGAATCGCCTCGATCGTCTGCGGCATCACGCCGTCGTCGGCGGCGACGACGAGCACCACGATGTCGGTCACTTTCGCGCCGCGGGCGCGCATCGCCGTGAAGGCGGCGTGGCCGGGCGTGTCGATGAAGGTCACGGGCAAGCCGTTGGGCGCGGTCACCTGATAGGCGCCGATGTGCTGCGTAATGCCGCCCGCCTCGCCAGAAACGACGTTGGCGTGGCGAATCGCGTCGAGCAGCGAGGTCTTGCCGTGGTCGACATGGCCCATGATCGTCACGACCGGCGGACGCGACACGAGATCGCTCTCCAAGTCCGGCGTGTCGAAGAGACCCTCCTCGACGTCGGATTCCGCGACGCGCTTCACCGCATGGCCGAGCTCCTCGGCGACGAGCTGCGCGGTGTCGGCGTCGATCACGTCGGTGATCTTGTGCATCGCGCCCTGCTTCATCAGCAGGCGGATCACGTCGACCCCGCGCTCCGACATGCGGTTGGCGAGCTCTTGAATGGTGATCGTCTCGGGCAGGATCACCTCACGGGCGATCTTTTCCTTGGGCTCGGCGGCTCGCCCCTTGAGGCGCTGAATGCGCCGCGCATAGGAGGCATGCGACCGCATGCGCTCTTCGTCGGGAGCGGCCGTCGCGGTCGTCACGGTCAAGCGACCCCGATCCTTGCCGGGTCCCCGAGGCGCAGATGGCCGCGGCGCTTGCACCGGCGGCGTGATGATACGGCGCGGGGGCAGGGCGGCGGCGGGGGCCGCCGGCGTGGCGCGCTTCGGCTCTGGAGCCGGCGTGGGCGTCGTCGAGGCCTCTGCGGCAGCGGGACGCGGCGGCTGTGGCGCAGCCTCGCCCGGCGGCAGCCGCCGGCGGGCCTCCTCCTCGGCCTTGTGCTTGGCTTCGTGCTCCCGCGCGAGCCGTTCGGCTTCCTCGCGCTGACGCAGATCCGCCTGGGCGCGTTCTTCTCTCTCGCGCGCTTCACGGGCCTCGCGGGCGACGCGTTCTTGCTCGGCGCGCCGGCGATCTTCCTCCTCGCGCGTCCGCGCGTCGGACAGCGCGCGGCTGCGCGACTGGAGCTCTTCTTCCGTCAGGGCGCGTAGCACGACCGGACTGGCGTTGCGCGAGGGCGCGGCCGAACGTTCGGACCTGCCCGTAGGCGACGGGGTCGAGGGAGCGGCGGGGGCCTGCGGCGCAGGCGTCGGCGAGGGCTGGGCCTTGGTTTCCGTCCCCCCTCCGGCGCGGCGCTTCACTTTCTCGACCACGACCACTTTGGAGCGGCCGTGGGAGAAGCTCTGGCGCACCAGACCCTGCTCGACGGTCCGCGGCTTCAAATGCAGCGTCTTGGACGTCGGGGCGGTCAAAGTCTTGTCGCCGCTGTTCTCTATTTCGCTCATTCGGTTCCCGATCCCGAGTCGTCCTCACGACCCATTGGCAAAAATTGCAGCTCGCCGCCGACGCCCTGGGCGTTGGCGCGAGGTCGTTCGGCCTCGTCCTCGTCGAAAGTCGCTGCGGTTTCGCCCCGATAAAGGGCGAGCCGCTCGCAACGCGCCAGGAAGGCTTCCGTCGTTCCGCCCCCGGCGAGCGCCGCATGTATCACATTTGTGCGGCCCAAAGCCAAATCCAATTGAGTCGAAGCGAACAATTCGATGCGCTTCGGTCCGCCGCCCGCCCCGCGCTTCGAGCTCTGCTCCAATTTCCGCCGGCCGTCGGCGCCGCCGTCGCTGGCTTCGATCAGCGCCCTGACCCCCCCACCCTCGAGGGCGGCGGCGACCTTGAAGAAGCCGGCGATCGCGAGGCCGGCTTTGTTCGCCATGGCGAGCATCTGTAAGCAGTCGTCCTCGAGCAACCGGTCCACCTCGTCTGCGAGCGTCGGCGAAGCCTCGGCCTTAGCCTTCAGGCCGCGTGAGAATAGCTGACGCCTTGCCGCCTCGCCCACGAGATTGGAGGTGGCGGTCACGTAAACGCCTCGGCCCGGCAGCCGGGACCGGATGTCCGGGACGACGCCGCCATCCGGAGCGCGCACGAAGCGGATCATCGCGTCGGGCGGCAGCACGGCCCGGGTCACGATGCAGCTCCGCTCGCTGGTTCCACGCTCCCGCACGGGCGCTCATTCTCCTTCGGTCTCGGTCGTCGTCTCTTCGGCGGCTTCCTCCGGCTCCGCCGGAGCCTCGATCCACCCGGCCTTGATGCGAGCGGCGAGAATCATCGCCTCGGCCTGTTCGCGCGAGACGTCGAAGCCGGTCAGAAAACCCTCGTGCTTGATCGTCTCGCCGTCTTTCTTCTCGCTCCAGCCCACGAGGTCGTCCGGCACGCAGCCCGCAAAATCCTCGAGCGTTTTTACGTCGTTCTCGCCGAGTGCGACCAATATCTGCGCGGTGACGCCTTCGATTTCCTTCAGTTCGTCGGACACGCCGAGCTCCTTGCGTTTAGCCTCATTTTCGGCCTCTATGCGCTCTAGATAGGTTTTCGCGCGCATTTGAATCTCGTTGGCGGTCTCTTCGTCGAAGCCTTCGATCCCCGCAAGCTCCGTGATGTCGCAATAAGCGAGATCCTCGACGGAGCGAAAACCTTCCGATGCAAGCAGCCGTCCTACCACCTCGTCGACGTCGATCGCGGTCATGAACACCCGCGTGCGCTCGACGAACTCTTTTTGCCGCCGCTCCGATTCCTCGGCTTCCGTCATGATATCGATGTCCCAGCCGGTGAGCTGCGAGGCCAACCGCACGTTCTGTCCGCGGCGGCCGATCGCCAGCGAAAGCTGATCGTCGGGCACCACCACCTCGATCCGATTGGAGTCCTCGTCAAGCACGACCTTGACGACTTCCGCCGGCTGCAGCGCATTGACGATAAAGGTCGCCGCGTCCGCCGACCAGGGGATGATGTCGATGCGCTCGCCTTGCAATTCGCCGACCACCGCCTGCACGCGCGATCCGCGCATGCCGACGCAGGCGCCGACCGGATCGATCGAGGATTCTCGCGACACGACGGCGATCTTGGCGCGTGAGCCCGGATCGCGCGCCACCGACTTGACCTCGATGACGCCGTCGTAGATTTCCGGCACCTCCTGGCGGAACAGCTTCGCCATGAACTGCGGATGTGTGCGCGAGAGAAAGATCTGAGGCCCGCGCTGCTCGCGCCGCACGTCATAGACATAGGCGCGCACGCGGTCGCCGGGACGGAACATCTCGCGTGGGATCATCTCGTCGCGCCGGATCACGCCTTCGCCGCGCTGCAGGTCGACGATCACATTGCCATATTCGACCCGCTTGACGATGCCGTTGACGATGTCGCCGATGCGGTCCTTGAATTCCTCATATTGGCGGTCGCGTTCGGCCTCGCGCACCTTCTGCACGATGATCTGCTTGGCGGATTGCGCGGCGATACGCCCGAAGTCGAAGGGCGGCAGCGTCTCGGAAATCCAGTCCCCGGACTGCGCCGCGGGATTGCGCTTTCTCGCCTCCTCGATCGCAATCTGCGTCGCGTCGTTGTCAATCTGGTCGACGACGAGCAGGAGCCGCGAGAAGCGCACCTCGCCGGTGCGCGGATTGATCTCCGCCCGCACTTCGGTCTCCTGCCCGTAGCGCGAGCGCGCCGCCTTTTGCAGCGCGTCCTCCATCGAGGCGATCACAATGCCCCGATCGATCGCCTTCTCGCGCGCCACCGCATCGGCAATCTGCAGAATCTCCAGTCGATTGGCGCTGACGGCCATGCTTTTCGCTCCTTGAACGGGGTTCGGCGTTTTGCGCCCGAGGCGTTCAGCCCCGCGGCGGCTCGCCGCCCTTTCCCTTCTTGAATCCGGTCTGCACGCCGGCCGGAACCAGCGGTTTTGCTTTTTGCTTCGCTTGATGAGCGAAACGCCCCGGCCCACGGCGCGGACGCGCGTCCTGGGGAGTCGCCTCCTCGGTCTCGCTTTCGCCCTCGCTGGCCTTGGCGGCGCGCAGCGAAGCGCGGATGAGCGCCTCGGTCAGCATCAGCTTAGCCTCGTCGAGATCGCGCAGCGGAAGACGCGCGGTCTTCTCCTCGTCGGCCTGCGCGTCGTTGCGATCAAGGACGAGGCGCGCGTCGCGTCCTTCGCCCTCGACGGCCTGGATAATTCCGCGAAAGCGCTTGCGTCCGCTCTCTAAAGGCTGCGTCAGCTCGACCTTCGCTTCGTGGCCGACGGCGCGCGAAAAATCCGACAGGCGCATGAGCGGGCGGTCGATGCCGGGCGAAGAGACTTCCAGCCGATATTCGCCGGCGATCGGGTCAGCCACGTCGAGTTCCGGAGAAAGCGCTTCGCTCGCCGTTTCGCAATCGGCGACGGTCATCGTCCCCTCCGGTCGCTCCGCCATGATCTGCAGCGTTTGCCCGTTCTGGTTCATGAGCCGTGCGCGCACGAGCCGGTAGCCGAGTTGCGCCAGGACCGGCGCCACGATCGCAGCGACGCGCGCAGCGACCCCCGTCTCGACCACGAGACGCGGTTCGTTCAAGAGGTCCTGCGACGCCGTTTCGGTCTTGCGCTCCTGGTCCAATTCCCTGTCGACCTGTTGGATCACGCTGATTTGAGCGGTGCGCTCAAACGCAGTTCACGTGATCGATTCTTGGAGCGCGGTTTGCGCGATAAGCCGGTTCCCGCTTTTTCGCGTCGCGCTCCAGCCCAAACAAAAAAGAGCGGGTCCGGGGGGACCCACTCTCAACATCGGCCATTTTGCGATGGCCGCTATGAGATGGAAGTTGGATTATTCCTACACCGGGACGGGGGCGAGGCGCAAGAAAATTCGCGGGCGCGTCACCGCCCAGGCGAAGCTCGAGCCTTGCCCGTTCCGCTCGACGAGGTTAGCCTCGCGCTTAATTCAGCGGGAGAGCATTATGCGTATGATCTCGGTTTTGACCCTATTGGTTGGATTGTTCCTGGGCCTTGCAGCGGCGTCGGCGCAGCCTCGCCAAATTATCATCCTCCGGCATGGAGAGAAGACGGACGGACCGGATCTTTGCCCGACGGGCTTTCTTCGCGCCAAGGCGCTGGCAGAGGTTTATCTCGGCAAAGGCGCTGCGCAATCGCTGTTTGGCGCGGAACGTCCGGCGGCGTTTTATGCGATCACCGATCACACCCGGGAAACCATCGAGCCTTCCGCAAAGAGCTGGGGCATGCAGCTCCTGCTACCCGCAACCGACAAGTCAAAATTCACCAATAAAATAGAGGGAGAGAACCGCGAGACAGAGGACGCTGCGAAGGACGTGCTCACCAATCCGAGCTTCGGCGGCAAGATCGTCGTGATGACCTGGGAGCATAAGCACATCGCGAATAAGGATCTGGACTCAGAGTATCAAGACCCGCCGGTGACCCTTCGCCGGCTCTTGAACCTCGATCAATACGCCAAGCATCATCCGGACGTAAAAATCCCGGAAACGTGGTCCGGCGACAACTACGACTATTTCTGGATCGTGGATTACGCCGACCCCAAGAGCGCGATGCCGACCAAGGTCAAGATCCTCAAGCAGACTTTCCCCGCGCCTTATGAGAGCGTTCCCGCCAATGACTGGAAGGAGCCGGAGCCGAGGCTGGAGGGATGTAAGCAGTAGGGCCGCCGCCCGGCCCTGACGCGATACGATAAAGAATCGGACATGCGGCGCCGCCCCCTTGCAGAACCGCCGCCCTTGCGCTTCAACGTTGCTATGTCGCCCTTTCGCCTCGCCGCGCTCTGCGCCTTTCTGTCGATCGCCACCCTCGCTTCCGCGCGTGCGGAGAATACAACCTCGACGATCCCGCTGACCTTAACCCAGAGCGACTGGGGCGGCGGGCGCATTTTCGTCACCGCGCGTTTCGGCAATATTCAGGGGCCCATGCGCCTCGACACCGGCGCGTCCACAACGCGCATGATGCTTGCGCCTTGGAACAAGGATTGGCCTGTGCTCGGCCGCAGCGCCTCGCTCGGCAGCTCGGGACGGGCGATCTCCTGCGATGATGCGGAAGCGCAAAATGTCTTGCTGCCGGCGGGGCAGGGCGAGGACGTCGGCCGAGCAAAACTGCTCGTCACGCGCTGCGCCGCGGGTGAAGGCGATCTTCTCGGACTCAATTTCTTCAAGGGCGCGCGCTTCTCGCTCGATTTCGAGAAGCGCGTGCTGACCTTCTTCCCGCCCGCGCAGGCGAACGCCAAGCCCAAACCCTTCCGCAAGCTGACCCCCGAGCAGAGCCTCGTGGGCATCGATTTGCGCCTCGGCAAGGCCGCCGTGATCGGCTTCTTCGACACGGGCGCGGAGCTTTGCGCCGTGGATCGCGCTTTCGTCGCGACGCACATGCCGCTCTTCACGCTCGTGAGGAGAAAGGTGGGAGCGAGCGGTTCTTCAGGCGGCAATTTCTCGCCCGATCTTTACAAGATCAAAGCGATCGATCTCGGCGACGGCCTCGTTCTGCGCGACGTTTACACGCTCGTCTATGACTTCGGGACCCTGCGCAACGCGCTTGGCCGCGGGACGCCGCTGATCCTCGGTTACAACTTCGTCAGCCGGATGCAATGGGAACTCGATTTTTCTTCGCCCACCGCACCGACCTGGAGCGCGCGGCCAAAATAGCCCCGCTCAAGCTCGCTCAACCGCGCAGCACGAGCACGGAGCACTTGGCTCGCTTGACGATTGCGCTGGCGTTGGAGCCGATGAGGAATCGCTCCATGCCCGGCCGGTGCGACGAGATGACGATCAGATCGGCGCCCCATCTTTCGGCCTCTTCCAAAATCCTGTCGTGAATGGGGCCAAACAGCACCACGCTGGAAACGCGGTCCTTGGGACGATCAATCTTTGCCGCGATCGCCGCCAGCTCGGCTTCCAGCGCGTCGCGGATATCCTTCTCGAAATCCTCCGGCACATAATCGACGAAACGCAGCGGGACGAGCGACTGCACATTGACGAGCCTCAGCTCGCTATCGAAAGGTTTTGCAAGGGTCTGCGCCGCCTCGATGGCGCGGGTCGCGAATTCGGGTTCGGCGAGATCGATCGGCAGCAGGAGTTTGCGTAACATCTGCGCCTCCATCCTGGTCCTCCAGGAGACTATTAGTGAGACTATCTGTGCTTGTGCGGCGTCGCGGCAACGGCGGCCAGAGCGATCTCTTTTAGGGTGACGAAGCCTCGGCGTTAGAGCGCGATGCGAAAAAGTGGGAACCGGTTTTTCGCGCGAATCAGGCTCTAAAACTTTGGAATCGATCCCGTCATCTGCGTTTGAGCTATTCCGCTGAAACGCAGCGTGATCGCGTCGAGGCCATGGCTTGCGCGGCAGGCTGCAAATCTGGGATCATGCCTCGCCATTTCTCGACTTTGGAGACGCTATGAACTTCGCTCGCCGCCCTCTCGTCGCAGGTAATTGGAAAATGAACGGGCTGCATGCGGCGCTCTCGGAAATCGACGCGATCGCGACCGGGTTCGACGCCGGCTTACGTGAGAAGATCGACTTGCTGATCTGTCCGCCGGCGACGCTGCTCGCCGCCGCCGCTGCGCGGCTCGAGGGGACGGATGTCGCGCTCGGGGGGCAGGACTGCCATGCTCAAGTCAGCGGCGCCCATACGGGAGACGTTTCTGCCCTGATGCTCGCGGACGCCGGCGCGCGCTTCGTCATTGTCGGTCATAGCGAGCGCCGCGCCGATCACGGCGAGAGCGATGGGCTCGTCCTCGCCAAGGCGCGCGCGGCGCTTTCTGCAGGCCTCATGCCGATCGTCTGCATCGGCGAGACGCGCGGCGAACGGGATGCAGGACAGGCCGAGAGCGTCGTCGCAGCCCAGATTGCGGGTTCGCTGCCGCCGGAAGCGCCGCCCGAGCGGCTCGTCGTCGCCTATGAGCCCGTCTGGGCGATCGGCACGGGGTTGACGCCGACGCCGCAGGACGTGGCGCGCATGCATGGCTTCGCGCGGCAGAGAATTGAGGCGCTCGGCCCCGGCAAGGGCGCGGCGACGCGCATTCTTTACGGCGGCTCGGTGAAGCCCGAGAACGCGCGCGAGCTCTTGCGCGTGAGCGACGTCGACGGCGCCCTGGTCGGCGGCGCGAGCCTCAAGGCGAAGGATTTTCTGGCCATCGCGGCCGCCTATCGCTGAGGCGGTTTCGCGCGCTCCCGGCCGGACTCCTCGCCCCGAAAAAGCCGCAAGCGCCGCGCCCCATGCGCATGCGGGAATTCGAGGAGGCTCTGATGCGTCGGACGGGATGGGCGGCGTTCGCCCTCGCGCTTTCTGTTATCTCGGGGTCAAGCGCCTTGGCCGGAGAGACGGAAATCGTCGCGAAATCGACCGTCGTCTCGGTCCTCGTCCATCCCGACGCCGCCACGGTGACCCGGGAAGCGACGGTGTCCTTGCCGTCTGGCGCGTCGACCGTGATTTTCTCCTCGGTCCCCAGCGCGCTCGTTCCCGATTCCCTGCGCGCCAGCGCCGAGGCGACGGCCGCGCTTTCGATCGGCGCGGTCGAAGCGCGAAGCAAGCCCTCCGCCGCCAAGGCGCCGGACTCGCCGGTCGTCGCTCGTTTGAAGGAGCTGCGCGCCGAGCGCGCCGCGCTGGAGATCACGATCGACTCGCTGCGCGCAAAGCTCGAGATGATCAAGACTTACGCCAAGGCCAGTCCGGAAAAGCTCGGCCCCGAATCGAAGCCGCTCGCGCCGGCCGAATGGGGAGCGGCTTTCGACATGATCGGCTCCGCCTACGCCAAGACCGGGGAGGCGCTGCGGGAGGCGAATCACAAGGCGTCGGAGCTCGATCGCGAGATCGCTGGACTCGCCGGCGCCCCTGGCGCCCCACGAGGGGGCCTCGCCCGCGATATTGCGGTCGGCGTCGAAGCCGCTTCGCCGGGGGAGGCGAAAATCCGCCTGACCTATCGCACCGACGCTGCAGGCTGGCGGCCGGCCTACAGGGCGCGGCTCGATACGGGCGACAAGGCGAGAAAGCCCGTCCTCGAGCTCGAGGCCCGCGCGGTCGTCTCCCAAAGCACCGGCGAAGACTGGCGCGATGCGGCGCTCGCCGTCGCGACCTTGCGCGCAAGGGGAGGCGCGGCGCCGCCCGAGGTCACGCCGCAGCGGGTGCGCTTCCTCGAGCCGTTGCCGATCCCGGCCCCGCCTCCCGCGCGGGCGATGGCGCGGATGGGAGCCGCAGCCCCCGAGAGGCCCCTCGTGGGAGGGCCTGAGGTGGGGACGCAGGACGAGCGGGAGCCGAAGACCGCGACAACGCCATCGGCTGCTCTCGAGGCTTCCGGCTATGCAGCGACCTTTAAGATCGCCGGGCCCGCGAGCGCGCCGGGAGACGGGACTGCCAAGACGTTCCTTTTATCGACGCGCCGCCTGGAGCCGAGACTCTCGGTCCGCGCGGCTCCTGCGCTCGATCCGCAAGCCTATCTCGAGGCGCGGATCGTCAATGCGGACGAGGCGCCGCTGCTTCCCGGAAGCGTCAGCGTCGAGCGCGACGGCGCGTTCGTCGGCCAGGAAACTCTGGCGTTGATTCCTCCAGGCGACGCCAAGAATTTCGGTTTCGGCGTCGACGACAAGGTCAAGGTGCTGCGAGTTCCCGTTCAGCGCAAGGAGAACGAGCCGGGCTGGTTCGGCCAGACCCGAACGGAAACGCGCGAGTTCAAGACGACGGTCGGGAATCTGCACGATTTTCCCGTGACGGTCACGATCGTCGATCAGGTCCCCTTCTCGGAGAATGCGGCGCTTGTCGTCGAGACGCTGCCGCAGACGACGCCGCCCACAGAAAAGCAGGTCGACGACAAGCGCGGGGTGGCGGCCTGGAGTTTCACGCTGCAGCCCGGCGAGACGAAGGAGCTGAGGATTGCCTATCAACTGAAATGGCCCGCGGACCGGGAGCTCATGTTCGAGCGGTAGGGGATCGCGACGCTTTTGTCGCGCGCGCGGTCATGTTAGGCGATCTGGATAGCGTGGTGAGACCGCGATGGAGCCCATGTCCGCGTCCTTCGAAGCGACCCATTCCGAAACCCTCGCGCTGATGGCGAAGATCGGCCGCGCGGCGCGCCATGCGGCGCACGCCGTCGCGCATGCGCCGACATCCGCGAAGGATGAGGCGTTGCGCGCCGCCGCCGCGGCCATTCGCGCGCAAAGCGCGGAGATCATCGCCGTCAACGCCGACGACGTTGAAGAGGCGCGAGAGGATGGCGCGACCGCCGCGGCCTTGGACCGACTCGCGCTTACTCCTGCGCGGCTCGAGGCGGTGGCGTGCGGCCTCGAGGAGATCGCGGAGCTGCCCGATCCGGTGGGGCGCGTGCTCGCGACCTTCGAGCGCCCCAACGGGTTGAAGATCGAGCGCGTCGCGACCCCGCTCGGGGTGATCGGCGTGATCTACGAGAGTCGGCCGAATGTGACCGCGGACGCTGGCGCCTTGTGCCTAAAGGCGGGCAACGCCACGATCCTGCGCGGCGGCTCGGATTCGCTGCGCTCTTCGGCCGCCATCCATCGCTGCCTCGTTGCCGGGCTTCACGCCGCGGGCCTTCCGGCGGAAGCGATCCAGCTCGTGCCGACGCGCGACCGCGCCGCGGTGGGAGCCATGCTGTCTGGGCTCGACGGGGCGATCGACGTGATCGTGCCGCGCGGGGGCAAAGGTCTCGTCGCGCGCGTGCAGCATGAGGCGCGCGTCCCGGTCTTCGCGCATCTCGAGGGCATCGTGCATGTCTTCGTTCATGCGAAGGCCGATCTCGAAATGGCCAAGACCATCGTGCTCAACGCCAAGATGCGCCGTACCGGCGTCTGCGGCGCGGCCGAGACTCTGCTCGTCGACAAGGCCTGCGCGCCGACGCATCTCCAGCCGCTCATCACGATGCTGCTCAACGCACAATGCGAGGTGAGGGGCGATGCGGCGACGCAAGGAGTGGATGCGCGCGTTGTTCCCGCAAGCGACGAAGATTGGGACACGGAATATCTTGACGCGATCATCGCGGCGCGCGTGGTCGATGGGCTCGACGATGCGATGGCGCATATTGCAAGGCATGCCTCGCATCACACCGACTGTATCGTCACCTCGGACGAAGCCGCCGCCAGACGCTTCTTGGCGGAAGTTGATTCGGCTATCGTGACGCACAACGCCTCGACGCAATTCGCCGACGGCGGCGAGTTCGGCTTCGGCGGCGAGATCGGCATCGCCACCGGCAAGATGCACGCGCGCGGTCCGGTCGGCGTCGAGCAGCTGACGTCTTTCAAATATCGTGTGCACGGCAGCGGGCAGGCGCGGCCGTGAATGATTTCCTCAACCTGCCGATGGGACCCGTCGCTGGAGGCCGATCGAAGAATCGGCCCGCGCGGCCGGCGAGAAGAAGACAGGGCTCGAGCGGCCCTCGGGCCGTCACAAAGCGGCAAGAACCTATGTCTAGCTCGTGGACCAATCGACATCGGAGGGAGCCGAACAGATGATCTCCTGGGCCAAATTCAATATCACGCCGGAACAAGAGCGAAGGTACCATGTTGTCCGCGTCAAAGCCAGCCCCGGAATGAATGCGATCAGCGAAAGCGTGGTTTACGACATGTCCGTTCTCGACTCCAAGAGCGCGGCGCTGCTGACATTCATATCTGTAGCGATCGCGGGGCTGATCTTTTCGCTGGGCCTAGTGGATGGCCAGGCTCCCGACGCGCGCCTTATTCGTGGGGGTATTTTCGTTTTTCTGGCCCTATTCGTTTACGCCGCTTGGATTGATTTGCGATGCTTACATATAATCGGGCCGAAAATCTTATCCGCGGAATCCGATGGAGACGACTATGAAAGCATTAGCATTGCTGAGCTTTCAAGGCGAAGAAACAAATATTCACTCGCATTATTCCTCTGTGAAACGGGCTTCATGCTTTTGGGTCCTTTCCTGATGCTTTGGATATTGGTCACATATCGTGTTATCTCCATTTGATCGCAATCGGTAAATTCCCTCCTTTTGTAAGGTTTCACCAAGCGCAGATTGGCATTGTACGCCACGTCTGCTAGCTTGTTAGTCTGGAGGAGGCCATATGCCGACACACAGCGTCGTGCTGACTGAACGCCAAGCGACCCTTGTCGACGCTTTGGTTCGAAGCGGTCGTTACCAGGACGCGAGTGAAGTGCTGCGCGACGGGTTGCGTCTGATCGAAATGCGTGAAGCTGAGGATGCTGCGAAGCTCGAAGCGCTTCGAGCCGCCGCGCAGGTTGGTTTCAACGCCTTGGATCGGGGCGAATTCAAGGAGTTTGTTGACGCGTCCGCGCTGATCGCTCACCTGGATCGCGTCGCTGATGCGGTCGTTTCCGGCGCAAAAAAGGCGTGACGGAACGCTGGCGTATCCATCTCAGCGACGCGGCCGAGCGAGACTTTCAGCACATACTCGAAACAACTTTGGAGACGTTTGGCGAGCGCCAGCTCGAAGTCTATCGCCTCACCCTCGTCGAGGCGCTCGCAGCTCTCGAGGCCGGCCCCAACATATCCGGCAGCAAAGCGCGCGGCGAGATTCTCCCCGATCTTCGTACGCTTCACGTTGCGCGGAAAGGCCGGCGTGGACGCCATCTGATTTTGTATCGCGCCGCCGCTGGCAATATAATCCAGGTTTCGCGAATCTTGCATGAATGCATGGAGTTGGCGCGCCATCTGCCGCCGGAGGCCGAGTAGTTGAACAATGCCCGCTCCCGGCCGCTGCTCCCCCGCCTTCCCCCACATCCGCCGGGTCTGCGCATCGGCCTGCTTGGCGGCTCTTTCGATCCGCCGCACGCGGGCCATCTCGCCATTTCCCGAATCGCGCTGCGTCGCCTGAGGCTCGATCGGCTTTGGTGGCTGGTCACGCCCGGCAATCCCTTGAAGGAGGGACCGGCGGCGCTCGACGCTCGCATCGACGCTTGTCGGGCGCTGGCGAAACATCCGCGCATCGTGGTCACCGGAGTCGAGGCGCAAATTCGCACGCGCTTCACCTATGACACGCTGCGTCACCTGCGGCGGCGCTGTCCGGGCGTCCAGTTCGTCTGGATCATGGGGGCGGATAATCTCCTGTCCTTCCACCGCTGGCGCCACTGGCGGGACATCGCAGATCTTGTTCCTATCGCGGTGATCGACCGGCCCGGCGCCACGCTGAAAACCGAGTCGGCGCGCACGGCGCAGGCGCTGCGCAAGGCGCGCTGGCCGGAGGGCGACGCGGCCATATTCGCCCAGGCGCGTCCGCCCGCTCTGCTGATCCTGCATGCGCGGCGCTCGGCGCTCTCCTCGACGGCCCTGCGCGCCTCGCGGGGACCCTGATCAGCCCTGCTGGCGTTGCCGAAACCAGGTGTAGATGGCGGCGGCGACGCCGATGGCCGGCACGATCACGAGAACGAGCGTCCAGACGGAGGTCTCATCATAGGGGTGCTTTTCATAATAATCCCCGGACACGGCTTGCGTGTAGGGGTTTCTCAGAAAGAAGGTGACAAAAATCGACATGCCGACGACGGCGGCGGTCACATAGTAGAGGCTGCGCGAAATCTTGAACTGTGGCGGCTTTCGGGGATGTTCGTTGCTCATGGTCCTGTCCTTGCCGCATGTCGCGGCGTTGCGTGTAGATTGGGCCGCCGCCGTTGCCCCATGCTATCCTCCCAAGCTCGACGAGTCACACGCTGGAACGGCTAGAGCGCGATGCGAAAAAGCGGAGACCGGTTTTTCGCGCAAATCGCGCTCTAAACTTTTAGAATCGATCACGTTTTCTGCGTTCAGGCGATTCCGCCTGAACGCAGCGTGATCTAAGGCGGCGCGGCCGCCGGCGTTCGAGCGCTTGCAGGAGTGGTGCGAGCGATAAGCGATCGCGTTATATCAAAGGGCTGGAGCGAATTCCGATCGCAAATGCCTGTCAACTTTTGCGGAGTCGCTCAGGATGGAACAGGCCGTCGCGCAAGTCGGCAGGCGATAGGGAAGGGGCGATGATCACACGAAGACCATCTCCAGCCGCGTCATGATCGCGGCCGTCGAGGAGCGCCGCCGCGACGATCTTGTTTCGATGCCGTCCGCGGCTCGTCCCGCCGTGCTGGTCGGAGCCGTGGCGCCGCTCGGCGACGACGGCCGTGTCAGCGCGATCGACAAGCGTCCGGCGCCCGCGCCCTGGTGGATCGGGCCTTTGGGGCTCGCCGGAGACGCGCAGGCGGACCTCAAGCATCACGGCGGGCGGGAGAAGGCGCTGCATCACTATCCCCTCGAACATTACGCCATCTGGGCGGGCGAGATTGGCGAGGACGCCCTTTTGCGGCAGCCCGGGGCCTTCGGCGAAAATCTCGCGACGACCGGCTGGACGGAGGCGAATGTCTGCGTCGGCGACATCGTTCGATTTGGGGGCGCTTTGCTGCAGGTCAGTCAGGGCCGGCAGCCCTGCTGGAAGCTCAATCGCCGCTTCTCGCGCAGGGACATGGCGGCGCGGGTGCAGTCGAGCGGGCGCGCCGGCTGGTACTATCGTGTCCTCGAGACTGGCGTCGCGCAGCCCGAAGACTCTCTGCAACTCGTCGAGCGTCGCTGCCCCGAATGGAGTCTCGAGCGTCTCCACCATCTGCTCTACCTCAGGACCGGCGACCGCGAGGGACTGAGAGGCATGGCCGCTTTGCCGGAACTGGCCCAGAACTGGCGCGATCTTGCCAGACGGCGACTGGACTCCGGCAAGATCGAGGATTGGAGCGAGCGGCTCTATGGCGAGACCGTCAAGCGCGGCTAAGTCCCCGCCTTGAAGCTCACCTCGCCGCCTTCCACTTTTTCGTATCGCGCTCTCGTCTCCTCAGACAGCGCCGGGTGGCAGTCCGCCTTGGTGGCGCGCCCACATTCTCGCGTAGAGCGTCTCCAAGGCCAACGTATAGGCTTTGACGTCGAACAGTGGCGCGCTCGGGCGGTTGCCCGCCAGCGTTTGACGCAGCCTTCCCAGCCTTTCCGCGTCCTGCGAGAGCGCGAGAGCCAGGTCGAAATAATCGGCTTGATCCTCGACAGCGAGCTCCGGAAGCCCCACCGCATGGAGAAGGCTCCCCGCGACGCGCGAGGGAAAGGTTGAGCCTGGCCGGGTGACGACGGGCACGCCGGCCCAAAGCGCGTCGCTCGCGGTCGTATGAGCGCCATAAGGCGATGTGTCGAGCACGAGGTCGGCGAGCTGAAGACGCCTGAGGTGCTCGGCGTGCGGGAGGTCGCCAGCGAAAATCAGCCGAGCCCCGTCGACGCCGCGCTTCCAAGCCTCATTGCGCAGATTGCCTTCCGCTTCGCGACTGGCGAGGAGCCACAGCACGCTTCCCGGCACGCTGTCGAGCAGACGACACCACACATCGAATATCACAGGCGTGAATTTGAAGGCCTGGTTGAAGCAGCAGAAGATGAAGCCTTCCTCAGGAAGTCCTGCCTCGGCTCGACCGGGCGCGGGAGCGACTGCGTCACGACACCCGTGCGGTTGGTAGGAATGCGGCAGAACGGCGAAGGATTCCGCGTAATCGCCGGCGCTAGCCGCCGGCGTGCAGAATTTGTCGGTGATAATATAGTCGCAGAGTCCTGGTCCGAGCGTTCCGGGATATCCGAGATAATTCACCTGGATGGGCGCGGGCCGCAAGGCGAGGATCGATGTGCGCGTGCCTTGCGTGAAGCCTTTCAAATCGATCAAAATGTCGATGCCGTCGCCATGAATGGCTTTCGCCGCCTCCACATCGGAGAGCGGACCGATGTCGTTGAAGCGATCGAAGGCGAGGCGCAGCCTCGCGCGCATTTCCTTGCCGTCGTCTCGTCCGTAGGAATAGGCGTGGAGCTCGAAACGCGCTTGGTCCCGCGCCTCCAAAGATTCCACAAGCAACATCGCCGTGGCGTGATCCTGAAAGTCGTTGGACAGATATCCAAGCTTGATCTTCCTGCGATCGTCGAGCCAAGGCGGAAACCGAAACGCCAGTTCTGCGCGCCGCGCTTCGGCCGTCGCGAGCCGTTCGCGCATCCAGCCTTCCGAGCAGGCGCGTTGCTCCGCCGACGAGAGCCCAGGCTCCGCGAGAAGCACGAAGGGTGGAAGCGCGCCGTCCCCGCCGGCCAAGCGAGAGCGAGCGAAGGCGGCGCGACTGTCGAAATCATCCCATTCGCAAAGGGGACGCGTGCGAATAAAGGAGCGCATAGGGTCTTTCCGACGGGGACCCGCCTTTGCGCCCGGATTTTAGCCGAGGAATGTCGGCTATCGGCGACCGCCAGCCTTTGCGACGCAATCTTCGCGCCAGAGACCCCGTCTGAAACGGCTTGTCAGGGGGAGTGAAGGCGACTATTCTTCTTGGGCTTGAACCCGGCCTCTCCCGGCCGCGAGATGAGGATGACTGAGCGTGGCGCGATATTTCGCCCCGGCCGATCCGCAAATCCGCATCCCGGCGGAGGCTCTCGCGCGTCTCGACGCTTTCCTGCTGCTTCTTAGCCGCCCCTGAGCGCACGAAGGGCCTTCGGCCCAGGCGTTTGGGGGAATTGAGCTTGCGAGAAGAACAGTGAAGCCGCCCGTCACCCGGGCCCGTCGAAACGGAATTTGATCCATGTCCAAGCATAAGCACACGCAACACGATCACGGCGCCCAAGAGCCGAGCCAGGACGCGCCGCGCCAGGACGCGCCGCGCCAAGCCGACAAGCGCGACGACGCCAATCGCGTCGTCATCTTCGACACGACGCTGCGCGACGGCGAGCAGTCGCCCGGCGCCTCTATGACGCTGGAGGAGAAGCTCGAGGTCGCGGATATTCTCGACGCCCTGGGCGTCGACGTGATCGAGGCGGGTTTTCCGATCGCGAGCCAGGGCGACTTCGAGTCGGTGAGCGAGGTGGCGAAGCGCGTCAAAACTGGCTCTGTCGCGGGCCTCGCGCGCGCCTCCGAGAAGGACATCGACCGCTGCGCCGAGGCGCTGCGGGACGCGAAGCGCCCGCGCATCCACACTTTCATCTCCACTTCTCCGCTGCACATGAAATACAAGCTGCAGATGGAGCCGGAGCGGGTGCTGGAGATGGTCGCCTCTTCGGTCTCGCGCGCGCGCAATCATGTCGAGGACGTCGAGTGGTCGGCCGAGGACGGCACGCGCACGGAGTTCGAGTTCCTCTGCCGCGCGGTGGAGATCGCCATCCGGGCCGGCGCGACGACGATCAACATCCCCGACACGGTCGGCTACACGACGCCCGCCGAATATGAATCGCTGCTGACGCGCCTGCGAGAAGCCGTGCCCAACGCCGACAAGGCGATTTTCTCGGTGCATTGTCACAATGATCTGGGGCTCGCGGTGGCGAACTCGCTGGCGGGCGTCCGGGCCGGCGCGCGGCAGATTGAGTGCACGATCAATGGCATCGGCGAGCGCGCCGGCAATGCCGCGCTCGAAGAGATCGTCATGGCGATGCGCACGCGTCCCGACGCGCTGCCTTTCCACACCGGAATCGAGACGAAGCTCCTCACGCGCGCGTCAAAGCTGGTTTCGGCCGTGACCTCTTTTCCAGTGCAATACAACAAGGCGATCGTGGGTCGGAACGCCTTCGCGCATGAGAGCGGCATCCATCAGGACGGGATGCTGAAGAACGCCTTCACCTATGAGATCATGACGCCCGAGAGCGTCGGCGTCGCCAAGACGGCGCTGGTGATGGGCAAACACTCGGGGCGCCACGCCTTCCGCGAGAAGCTGAAGGAGCTGGGTTACGAGCTCGGCGACAATGCGCTCGAGGACGCCTTTAAGCGATTCAAGGATTTGGCCGACCGCAAGAAGATCGTCTATGACGACGATCTGATCGCGCTGGTGGACGACGAGATCGTCAATGCGCATGAATTCATCAAGGTCGACGCCTTGATGGTGATGGCCGGCACGCATGGGCCGCAGTCGGCGGCGCTCACTCTCGACATCGGCGGCGACAAGCGCACGCATCAGGCGACGGGCAACGGCCCGGTCGACGCGATCTTCAACGCCATCAAGGCGCTCGCGCCGCACGAAGCGACGCTGGAGCTGTTCCAAGTGCATGCCGTCACCGAGGGCACCGACGCGCAGGCCGAGGTCTCGGTGCGGCTCTCCGAGGACGGCAAGTCCGTCACCGGCCGCGGGGCCGATCCCGACACGCTGGTGGCTTCGGCGCGCGCTTACGTCTCGGCTCTCAACCGGCTGATGACGAAGCGCGGCAAGACGAAGCCCGAGGCGATGCAGGCGGGGTAAAGCCGACAAAGGCCTCGAGCGCTGGGTCGCTCGGGGTCGTTCTTCTCCTGAATCGAAGCAAGCCTGGAGGCTCGCGATCCAGTGGACCGCGAGCCTCCAGGCTCGCTCGGTGTACCCAGTGAATGTCTCGGCCCCTAACAGAAAACCCTCGTCAGCGCAGATGCGCCGGCGGCTGCGGGTTGTGGGCGGGGTTGGTGTCGTGCTTGGCGAGGCTTGTGATCATGCCTTTGCCGACAAGCGGCTGCAACTCTGTCTCCAGCGCGTCGGCGATGTCCTTGGCGTAGACCTCCTCACCGTTCACATAGATCGTGAAGGAGAGGCCGTATTTCGTCTTTTTCGCGGGATCGTCGATCGTCGCCTTGGTCCATTTGTAGAGCGGGTAATGTTCGACGCCGTTCTTCTCGGCCTCGGCGCAATAATTCGCGAAGGCGGCGTATTGGTTCGTGAGCGTCGCCTGTCGACGCGCGAGAATGCCGGGCAGCGGCCCCAATCTGAGGTCTTGGGGATTGCCGCGCGCGATTTCGGCGCTTTCGTCGCAAAGATTGATGCGGATCTGATATTGCCATTCGCTCATCGCCGCTAATCCTGTTCGCTGAGATCGATCTTGCGCCGCCGTCCCATGCGGTTCCGCTTCGCAAGCCGAAGGGTAGGGCGGCTGCGTCTCTCGTTCAAGCGTCGGCGATCTTCGTGGCGCGCGACCGCGCGACGAAATGGCGCGGCGAGCGTCTGAACTTTGTCGCGCTTCGCTCCCGGCGCGGCTTGGCCTTCGGGCGACGCCCCAGAGGCGCCACATCTCTTCCCCAAATCGCCGCATTCGCGTCCAGCCGAAGCCTTGAAAGCCTGTTTCCTTGAGGCTTGTCGCATTCGTCGCGCCCACTTCGCTGAGCACCGGAGCTGTCCGGGAAATCGCGAACGTTAGGCAAGTCGAAAGGCTCTTGTGAGATTCCTTTGGGGAGCGGGAACGCATGACGCAGCAGATTGGGGTAAAGATGCGCGCGCTGGTATTGGATCGCTTGTCTCGCAATATCGTGTCGCCGACCGTTCCTGTCGTCTGCGGCCTGTCTCTTGCCTTCCTCGCCTGCGTCTATGGTTCGCTGGAGCCGCGGGCGAATGATCCTGACAAGCTCGCGCCGACCGCCCGGGGATCCCAGTTTCCCGCGGCTACCGCTCAAGACGTCGCCGAGACCATTGCCATGGGCATGCGTGCGAGCCTCGAGCCTGAAGTCGCGGCCCTCCCCGAGGAGGAAGCGCCGGCGCCTTCGCCGAAGCTGGCCATGAAGGCTCCGGAAGCGGCGCCGGCCGCCGTCAGCGCGCCGGCTCAGAAGGTCGCCAAGCTCGAGACGAAGCCCGAGCTGAGAAGCGAGACCACTGTCGTTCCGCAGCAGGCCGCGCTCGAGGAATCGGAGGCCACGCCGCTGCCGCCGCGCCGCCCGGGCAAGATCGCGGCCCTCGTCAGTCGCGCCGAAGAGGCTCTGGCCCGCCGCCTTGCGCACCGCGATGGCGAAGAGGCCGCCAATACCGCCATCGACAATCGCAACATCTTCGAGAAGCTCTTCGGCCGCTCCAGCGCCCCTGCGGAGAAGCAGGGTCAGGCGCTCGCCTACGCCTCGCCGGAGGCCGGCGGCGGCGTCACCTCGATCGCCAAGGCGACCGAATCGCAAGACAGCGCCAAGCTCGGCTCGGATCGCTTCACCGCCGTCTACGACATCTCGGCCGGCGCCGTTTATCTCCCCGACGGCCGCAAGCTCGAGGCGCATTCCGGCCTCGGCGAGAGCTTCGATAATCCGTCTCAGGTGCATACGCGCATGCGCGGACCGACGCCGCCCGCCCTTTATTCGCTCACGCCGCGCGAGGCGCTCTTCCACGGCGTCGCGGCGCTTCGCCTGACGCCGATCAGCGGCAACGTCTTCGGACGCTCGGGCCTGCTCGCCCACACCTACATGCTCGGACCGCGCGGCGATTCGAACGGCTGCGTCTCCTTCAGGGACTATCAGGCCTTTCTGCGCGCTTTCCAGAGCGGCCAGGTCAAGCGGCTCGCGGTGGTCGCGCATCTTTGATCGATCCGCTGAGCTCGGGCGCTTGACGCGCTCGATCGGCGGCGGTCAACTGCCGGCATGACAAAGACCCACAAGGGCGCGGCGCTTCTCGGCGAGAGGGCGCCGCTTCCCGCTTCTCCCGACGAGGCGGAGCTCGATCTCGTTCCCAATCCGCATAAGGGCGAGACCTATCTCGTCCGCTTCACCGCGCCCGAGTTCACCTCGCTCTGCCCGGTGACGGGCCAGCCCGACTTCGCGCATCTCGTCATCGATTATGTCCCCGCCGAGACGCTGGTCGAATCGAAATCGCTGAAGCTCTATCTGGCGAGCTTTCGAAATCACGGCGCCTTCCACGAGGACTGCACCGTGCGAATCGCGCTTGACCTCAAGGCCGCGCTCTCGCCCCTCTGGCTGCGCATCGGGGGCTATTGGTACCCGCGCGGCGGCATTCCGATCGACGTGTTCTGGCAGAGCGGCGAGCCGCCCAAAGGGCTGTGGCTTCCCGACCAGGGCGTTGCGCCCTATCGCGGCCGCGGATGAGCGAGGACAGTGAGCGCCATCGCTTCAAGATGGCGAAGCGGAAGGCGCTGCAGGACGCGCGGCTTGCCGAAAAAACGGTTTCCGCCAAGGGCCTGCTGATGGTCCACACCGGCGCGGGCAAGGGCAAGTCCACCGCCGCCTTCGGCCTGGCGTTGCGCGCGCTGGGGCACGGCTGGCGCATCGGGGTGGTCCAGTTCGGCAAGGGCCAATGGATGAGCGGCGAGCGCAAAATGCTCGAGGCGCTCGGAGCCGAGAAGGTCGCGTGGCACACGCTCGGCGAGGGCTTCACCTGGGAGACGCAGGATCGCGCGCGCGACGAGGCGGCGGCGCGCCGCGCCTGGGAGAAGGCCCTGGCGCTGATGGCTGAGCCGGACCTGCGCCTGCTGATCCTCGACGAGCTCAACATCGCGCTGCGCTACGAGCACCTGCCGCTGGATGAGGTCATCGCCGCGCTGGTCGCGCGCCGTCCCGATCTCCACATCGTCGTGACGGGCCGCAACGCCAAGCCGGAGCTGATCGCGATCGCCGATCTCGTTACCGAGATGACGCCGGTGAAGCACCACTTTGCCGCGGGCGTGAAAGCGCAGGAGGGGATCGAGTTTTGAGCGCGGGCGGTAGGAGTTCGCGCAACACTTGTGTTGACTTCCTGGACATAACACATATGTTGTGTGAATGAACAGCGCTCAGGCCAAGCGCTATCTGGCCAAGAAGGGCGCAACCTTCGCGCCTGGCAAAGGCGGCCCTCTGATCGTGACGCTGAATGGCAAGCGCTCGGTGCTCCCGCAGCACGGCGGGTCGAAGGAGATCGGCAAGGGCCTGTGGCTGGCAATCTTGAAGCAACTCGACATCAAGGAGTGACGTCATGCGCTACGCCGTGACTCTCGTTCCCGACGACAATGGTACGCTTCTCGTCACCGCGCCTGATATTCCCGAGGCCGTCACCTTTGGCGAGGACCGGGAAGACGCGCTGGCGCGCGCCGCCGACGCCATCGAAACCGCGATCATGGGCTTCATGTCGGCGCGCGAGGACATCCCGTCCCCCAAGGCGAAAGGGCAGGACTACGTCTCCTTGGCCGCGCTCTCCGTCGCCAAGATCGAGCTTTACCGCGCCATGCGGGCGGATGGAGTCGGCAAGGCGGCGCTCGCCAAGCGCCTCGGCGTCGCTTTGCCGCAGATTGACCGGCTGCTCGACCTTCGCCACGCTTCCCGCCTCGATGCGATCGAGCGGGCCTTTGCCGCGCTGGGGCGAACCATGGAGGTTGTCATCAGAGCCGCGGCGTGAGCGCTCGCCATCGTTGAGTGTTCGCGCTAAACCCCCCAAATGAACGCCCCCCTGCCCAAGTCTCCGCTCACCGATCCGATCTCGCGCCGGCGCACTTTCGCGATCATCTCGCATCCCGACGCCGGCAAGACCACGCTCACCGAAAAGCTGCTGCTTTTCGGCGGCGCGATTCAGCTCGCCGGCGAGGTGCGCGCCAAGCGCAACGCCCAGCAGACGCGCTCCGATTGGATGAGCATTGAGCGCGAGCGCGGGATCTCGGTCGTCACCTCGGTGATGACCTTCGAATATGCGGGCTGCGTCTTCAATCTTCTCGACACTCCGGGCCACGAGGACTTCTCAGAAGACACCTATCGCACGCTCTCCGCCGTCGACGCCGCGGTAATGGTGATCGACGCGGCCAAGGGCATCGAGGCGCGCACGCGCAAGCTCTTCGAGGTCTGTCGGCTCCGCGATATTCCGATCGTCACCTTCATCAACAAGCTCGATCGCGAAGCGAGAGACCCTTTCGAGCTTCTGGACGAAATCGAGAAGACGCTAGCGCTCGACGCCGCGCCCGTCACCTGGCCCTTGAGCCGCGGCAAGACCTTCGCCGGCACCTATCGTTTTGCGACGAAATCGGTGCGCAGGCTCGACAAGGACGACGAGGAGCTGAAAGTCTCGGGGCTCGACGACGAGAAGCTCGCGGCGCTCCTGCCGCCCTTCGAGGTCGAAGGTTGGCGCGAGGAAGCCGCGCTTGCCGAGGAAGGGAGCAAGCCCTTCGATCTGAAGGCCTTTCGCGAGGGTCATCTCACGCCCGTCTTTTTTGGCAGCGCCTTGCGCAATTTCGGCGTGCGCGATCTGATCGACGCCATGGCGGCCTATGCGCCGCCGCCGCGCGGACAGGAGGCGGACAAGCGTCAGGTCGAGGCGAGCGAGCCGAAGATGACCGGCTTCGTCTTTAAGATCCAGGCGAACATGGACCCGAACCACCGCGACCGCATCGCCTTCATGCGCGTGTGCTCCGGCAAGCTCACGCGGGGCATGAAGGCGAAGGTCGTGCGCACGGGGAAGTCCCTGAGCCTCAACGCGCCGCAGTTCTTCTTCGCCCGCGACCGCTCCATCGCGGATGAGGCCTATGCCGGCGACGTGGTGGGGCTCCCCAATCACGGCGTCTTGCGCATCGGCGACACGCTGACCGAAGGCGAGGATCTCGTCTTTCGCGGCGTGCCGAGCTTCGCGCCGGAAATCCTGCGCCGCATCACGATCGGCGACGCGATGAAGGCGAAGAAGCTGAAGGAAGCGCTGCGCCAGCTTGCCGAGGAGGGCGTGGTGCAGCTCTTCACGCCCCGCGACGGCTCCGGCGCGATCGTCGGCGTCGTCGGCGCGCTGCAGCTCGACGTGCTTGCGACGCGGCTTGCGGCCGAATACGGCCTCGAGACCAAATATGAGCAGACGCGCTTCACCCTCTGCCGCTGGGCGAGCTCGGAAGACAAGAACAAGCTGAAAAGCTTTCTCGACGCCAACACGACCGCGGTCGCCGACGACATAGACGGCGACCCCGTGTTCATGGCGTCCTCGGCCTTCTCGCTGAACTACGACGCCGAGCGCAATCCGGCGATTGGGTTCTCGGATGTGAAGGACTATCAGAAAGGCGCCACGCGCTGAGCGCGCGCTCCCTTCGACTGCGAGAGCAGCGCCTATCTTCGAGCCCAGCCACGACGGCATAGCCGTGCCCCGCGGGGAGGCGATGACAGCGGCGATCATTCGGATAAGGGATCACTCCCGCAGCGTCGCCATGTCGATGACGAAGCGATATTTCACGTCGCTCTTCAAGAGACGCTCATATGCCTCGTTGATCTCGCTCATGCGGATGATCTCCACATCGGAGACGATGCCATGCTCGCCGCAGAAATCGAAAAGCTCCTGTGTCTCGGCCATGCCGCCGATGAGCGAGCCGCCGATGGACTTGCGCCCGAAGATCAGCGGAATCGTGTCGAGAGCCGGATCGAGTGGGCCGAGATAGCCGACGAGCGCCAGCGCGCCGCTCGTCGCTAGCGTCGCGACATAGCGGTTCAGATCATGCGCGTAGGGCACAGTGTCGATAATGAGATCGAATTTGCCTTTCACGGCCTCCATCTGCGACGCGTCGGTGGAGAGAATGATCGCGTCGGCGCCGAGACGCCGCGCGTCCTCCGCCTTGCCGGGCGAGCGTGTGAAGAGGGACACTTCCGCGCCGAGCGCCTTGGCGAGCTTGATCGCCATATGCCCAAGGCCGCCGAGCCCCGTCACCGCGACCTTGCCGCCTTTGCCGATTTTCCAATGGCGCAGCGGCGACCAGGTCGTGATCCCCGCGCAAAGCAGGGGAGCCGCGCCTTTGAGATCGAGCCCTTTCGGGACTTTCACGACGAAGCGCTCGGAGACGACGATGGTGTCGGAATAGCCGCCATAGGTCGGCTGCCCGTCGCGTGGATCAATCGCATTATAGGTGAAGGTCGCGCCGCAGCGGCAATATTGCTCGAGATCGGCTTCGCAGGCGTCGCAAGTCAGGCATGAGTGCACCATGCAGCCGACGCCAGCAAAGTCGCCCATGTTGAAGCGCGTTACATCCTCGCCGAAGCGAACCACGCGCCCGATGATCTCGTGACCGGGCACCATCGGATAGATCGAGTTTTTCCAATTGTCGCGCGCCTGATGCAGATCGGAATGGCAGACGCCGCAATAGAGGATTTCGAGCATCACATCGTCGGGCCGGAGTCCGCGCCGCTCGAAATGAAAAGGCGCGAGCTTCGAAGTCGCGGAATGCGTGGCGTAGCCGAAAGCCTTGGTTGTCATCGGGTCCTCTCGTGATGAGACATGATGCAAGCGTCGCGCCGAACGCCCCGCTCAATGGCCGCTGGCCGAAAAATGTTGGTAGTCCTTGGAGCGCGCCCATTCGCCGCCCCAGCCCCAGCCGCGCTTGGCGAAAGCCTTGTAGACCACGTCCCCTTTGACGATGACTCCGATCATTCCGGCATGGCGCTTCGCTGGCGCGTCATAGGCCTTACCCGCCTCGGGCTCGGTGACGCCATGCGCGACATAGGGGTTCTGCACGGGGTTGATGTCGACCGCCAGGCCGAACGCGTGTTGTGAGACCCCGCCGCCCTCGGTCGTGCGGCAGTTGAAGCCGCTCGTGTTGTTGGCGGCGATGGACCGATCGTCGTCGCCGCCATAATCGTCGACGAGCGCGATGCGATAAATGCGGAATTCGCCGCTGTCGTAGATCTCCTGAAAGATCGCGGCGACCTTGCTCGCGACTTTCCTGGCGACGATCATCGGACCGATCTGCGTGCGGCCGTCGAAATCGTGGTAGGGAATCCGCAAGAGCGCGAGCTCGCTTCTCTGCGGGCAAGAGCGCTCGCCATGCCAGGATCGTCCCTGCATGTAGCTCCACACATCGTCGGGAATAGACGTGACGCTCACGCGCGCGTCTCCGGCGCTGGCGGCCGAACCGAGCGCGAAAGCGAAAACGATCGCGACGAGCGCGCCTCGCCGCGCGAAACTCTGCTCCATGAAGCTCTGCATGATTTTGATCGTCGGCGGAATTGTGGAGGGCATGGGTCGAAGCGTAGCGAGGATGCGGGAGACGCAAAGGACGACAAAAGGGGGACGCGACGGCGTCGTGACGGGCTCAGCGAAAAAACTTGGGGCGCGCCCGAGGTCGCCGTCGCGGCGCTTCGGACGGACACTATCTTCAAAAGGAGCGAGGCTCCATGGTTTTTAGAGAGCGCCATCGCCGTCGCGGCCATCTGGAGCTTAATCCGTTTCGATCGCGTGCTTCCACGCGATGGGGACGCGGCTTCAAGTGATTGACGCACACTCGAGACCGCGCCCTTTAGCCGCTGCCGGGTCTGCCCTTGGACATGGGCTTCGACGGCTTATCTCGAGCTCGGTCGCGCTTGCTGTTCAACCTATTGACTTTACTGGCTTAACTGCTAGGCAGGGAAAGATCGTGCGGCGAATGAAAAGCGACGATGCGCTCTATCGCGTCAGCAGCTGCCGGCATCGTCGACCCCTGCGTCAAGGCGACACCTTGCCCGAAGCCTGTAGGGGGACCACATGCAACGGAAATCCACGCGACCGCAAAACGTCGGTCGACCGTCAGTAAGCCGAGCACGGTGGAGACAAACGAAACCATGAACACGCATGTCGTTCGCACCCTGGGCTACGCGTTGGTCTATGTCATCTTCGTCGCAGCGGCGGGCTATTTCATCTGGACGCTGCCTAACGAAGACCAGCAGAAGATTGTGATGGTCAAATAGTCTCTCCGGCGCGCCCGCCGGCGGTGTCGTTGCAAAGCGCATTTGCGACCGCTCACGCAAGAGTCGTGGCGCTGCGGTCGCGGCGTCGGCGCCTCAGCAGGGTCACATAGCTTCGATGTCTCATCACACAGCGGATCGGCCAGGCGTGTCGGTGGCGGCGAGGCGCTCCTGTGGCGGCTGGATAGAGCAGAGGACGGGAACAATGACGGTTCTGGCCGTCCAATCTCCAGCGGCAAAGCCCGTGGATATCTTGCGCGGCGACTTGACGCTGCAGGGGAGCTAGAAAGCCCCGTCGAGAGAACAAGCGTGGCCGACGCATATTGCGCCTGTGCTCGAGAGCCGGTCGCGTCGTTAAGATGCAGCGAGGCCTCGCCGCAGTCATTCCGCTAGAATCTAAGCGCGGTGCGCAATCCGAAAACCACCGCATTTGGAATCGGCGCGGCGCTCATCGGATTCACCGGATTCGCGATATGGCCGCCAGGATGGAAGACGAGTTGAATGTCAGGCTGCAGGCTCCATTGACCGCTCATCGCGATTTTATAGCTCGCTTCGAACGTTGCTTCATAGTCGCGAATGGGGTTTCGCGCGCCGCTGTCAGCGACCGCATCGCGATCGCTGGCCTGGGCGACTGGGGAGATACGACCGATTGCGAACGCTGCTCCGGCGGCGTCCTTCTCACGTGTCGGAAACATTCCCATCAGCGTAAAGCCCAGGTCGGCATAGAGATCGACGGGGTTGCGGTCGCTCGCTGTCGCCACGCCTCGAGCGAAGACGCCCAAGCTGCGATCTTCGGTTTTCCACACCGCCTGATCGATGACGCCATAGACAGCTGCATCGCCGCGATGTCTCTGTGGCGGGAGTCCGGAGATGGCGAGCAGTCCGCCGAGCACATTGAAACGTTGATCCGCGAAGCGGCCCATGTGGAGCCAGGCGCCGAGCTTTATCGTGCCCGGGAGGTAGGAGTCCTGCGTTCGTATGAAAGATCGCGCTTGCGTCGTCGAGCCTGTCGCGTCGCCCTCCAGGCGAGGGTTGTCGTGCGAAACGCTGAGCTGATCCTGGTTGTAGGCGTAGGCGATCTCGCCGATCAGGAACGCAGGATCTCGCAACCGAAAAGCAAGCCCGCTCGGATCGCGATTGACGGGATTGCCAGGACCCGGACCCGCGGGGTCTCCGTTGAACACAGCCAATCTTAAGGTGGCGCCATCGGTCGGCTTCACAGCGAGCCGCGCGCCCGGAGTCGCCTCCGGATAGCTGGGGCCGCCGCTCGGGAGATCGTTGCTCGGGAGCACAGGCCAACCGAAGGTCGCATTCACGAAGAGATTGGCGTTGTTGCTGATCAAAAATTCCTGGTCCGCGCCCAATTGACCGATCCGCAGGCTCGCTTGGGAACCGAATGACTGCTCAAACCAGAGACTGAAAAGCCTTGTCGAGGGGGGAGCCTCGACGCTGCTCACCAGCATGAGATTGTCGAGCGTGTTGGCGCTGAAACTCGAGCCGTGAATTTGGTAGGCGCTGGCGCGGAACCTTCCGCCCGGCCAGCCGGCGATCTTTGAAAGGTCAGCGTCGAATATGGCGCTGGCGCGGCCGTCATAGCCGAAGCCTTGTCTCACGCCACCGGATGGATTGGCGAAGGAGTCGCCATAATAGGTGAACTGGAACCGTGCGCCGGCCTGCTCGAGGCGCGATCGCAGCGCATTCGCGTCGGCCAGTTCCGGAGCGTCTGGGATCGTCTGCAGGACGGAAGGCTCTTCCCTCGAGGCTCCATGCGCGCTGGTGGAAGTCGCGACGAAAGGCGAGCAGGCGAAGATCAGGATCATCGGCTTTGTCGCCGGAAAGCCCCGCACGAAACGTCTCCACCCCGCGCCGTCGCAGGAGATTGGATTCAAGACACATTTCATGAAAATGCTAAGACAGCCTGCTGCGTGTATCCTGGAGCCGACAGCGTGTCGTTTCGCTCTTTATCGCTTGGGTCTTCGCAGGGGCGGTGACGATGTTGGCACAGGATCTCATGAACCCGCTGCTTCTCCTCGGCGTCATCTTGCTTTTGGGAACGCTGTTTGGCGCGGGCGCCGAGCGCCTCAGCGCGCCCTGGATCATCGGATCGATCGTCGCCGGCGTTCTGGTCGGCCCGGACGCGCTCGCGGTGCTATCCCGGTCCGCGCTCGACAATCTCGGCGGCTTCTCGCAGGCGTCGCTTGCGGTGATCGCCTTTTGTATCGGCAGCCGGCTGACCTTTGGGCGCATCCGCTCGCTGGGTACGAGCGTCGCTCTGCTTGCGATCGCCCAGCTCCTCGTCCCCTTCGCGATCGTGATGGGAACGGAGGCCCTCATCGGCATGAAGTGGCAGGCCGCGCTCATCGTTGCCGCAGCAGCGCCAGCGACGGCGCCGACCATTACCTATGCGGTGATCCGCCGGCGCAACGCATCCGGTCCCTTCATCGACCGCGCGTTCGGCATTCTCGCTCTCAACGATGCGGCGACCGTATTGATCTTCAGCGTCGTCTCCGCGGCGACAGTGGCCGCGTTGGGATTGCACGACTCGGCGGCAGGGGTCCGCGTCTCGATCGAATTCGCGGCGCTCAACGAGGCGAACTCGCTCTTGGCGGGCGCGGCGTTTGGCGGTCTTTTCCTGATCGCGCGAAGCGTCATCGCCGATCATAGCCCCGGATGCGAGGAGCGGGTGCATGCTCTGCTCTACAGCCTGCTGCTGCTCGCCATTGGCGCCGCCGTGGCGCTGGGCCTCTCGCAGCTGCTTGCGCCGCTCGCGATGGGCGTCGTCATCGCCAACGGGTCGAGCGAGTCCGATCGCACGACCGTGCAGCGCGCCATCACCGACATCGAAGAACCCCTGTACATTATCTTTTTTGTGCTCGCTGGCGCGCATCTTCCCATTGAGGACGCCACAAATCTCTTCATTGTGCTTGCCGCGGCCGGCTACACTTTGGCGCGTTTCGCTGGCAAATACGCGGCGATTTATGCGACCGCGCACGCGCTGCGCCTCGACGCGCCGACACAGAAATATCTCGGGCTGTGCTTCCCTTCGCAAGGCGGGCTGGCCATGGGCCTCATGCTCGCCTTCGCTGCGGCGCCGACAGTGCGCGCCTTGCCGCTCGCCAGCCTACAGATGGTGGAAACAGCGATATCCGTCGTGTTGATGGGCGTGATGCTCTCGCAGATCTTTGGGCCGCTCGTCATCGACTATGCGGTGCGGCGGGCCTGCCCGGGGGAGAGCCTGGGGTAGGGGATCACTCTCGCCTCGTCGCGATCGCCTCAGCGCGGCGACGCGCGGCCTGCAGCACGGCTCGAACGCGACTCTTCTCGCCAACCGCTCGCGCCGTGACGACGGCGCCGACCATCAAAGCGAGCAGCTCGATGGCTCGTTCTTTTCTCTCCGAGTCCGCGCAGGCGAGTCCGCCGGCGATCCAGTTGAGCAAGCGATCGACTCCAGCGTTGAAGGCGGCGCGCACCTGCGGATTTTCGCGCCCGACCTCGGCGCCATAGGCGGCGATGGGACAGCCGATCGCGGGACGTTCGACATGGCGCGGCGATAGATAGCTGTCGACATATTTGGCGAGCGCCGCCGCATGTCCTGCTTCAGTGGACCATGCGTCGAGCCGAGCCAGGAGCGCGTCAAAGGTCGCGGTTGTGGCTTCGACCACGAGCGCCTCCTTCGAGGGGAAATGTCGATAGAAGCCGCCATGCGTGAGCCCTGCAGCCTGCATGAGATCGGCGACGCTCGCGCCTTCGATTCCTCTTTCGCGCAGCATCGTCGAGGCCGCTGACAGGATTTTCTTGCGGTGGTCGGCGACGGTTTCCTTGGAAACCCGCATGGGCCTTCACCTTGAGTAGGGTCTTGACTCGATAGATGATTGATATCATCATTACGAAAGATTACAAGCATCATCAAAATTCCTGGAGCGCTTCTAAGAGCGCATCCCCGGGATTGAAGGCAGAGCGCCTCAAGATGCAGGGAGCCCGACGATGACCGCAATGTCCTCAGAGACCGAGTCCTCAAAGATCGCAGGCGCCGCGCCCCAAGGGGGAGGAGCGCCTTCCGCGGTTGACTCCCATTGGCTTCGCGAGCTGGCGCTCGAGGCCGGCGCCGAGGACGTAGGCTTCGTCTCGATCGACCGCGAGGAGATTGCCGAAGAAAGGCCACATATCCTCGAGGCCTTTCCGCGGACGCGCACGCTGATCAGCATCGTCACGCGCCTCAATCCGGACAATGTGAGGAGCTCGCAGCGATCAATCGGCAATCTGGAATTCCATCGCAATTATGAACACGTCAACCACGTGGCGGCCGAGATCGTGAGGCGGTTGGCGCGCCATGGGATCCGCGCGGTCAATCCTTCGGCGGCCTTTCCCATGGAGATGGACGAATATCCGGGACGCATTTGGGTCGTCGCGCTAAAGCCGGTGGCGGTCGCAGCGGGACTCGGCCAGATGGGCATCCATCGTAGCGTGATCCATCCGAAATTCGGCAGCTTCATCAATCTTGGCGTCGTGCTCATCGACGCTGATGTCACGACGCAGACCCGGCCGATCGACTTCAATCCCTGCCTTTCCTGCAAGCTCTGCGTCGCGGCTTGTCCCGTCGGCGCCATCGCGCCCGACGGCTATTTCAACTTCGGCGCCTGCTTCACGCACAACTACCGCGAATTCATGGGTGGTTTCACCGACTGGGTCGAGACGATCGCCGAGAGCCGTGACGCGCGCGCTCTGCGGAGCAAAGTGAGCGACGCGGAGCAATCCTCGATGTGGCAGAGCCTTTCCTTCGGCGCGAACTACAAGGCGGCCTATTGCATCGCTGTTTGTCCTGCGGGCGAAGATGTGATCGGACCTTACAATGCCGATCGGGCCGCCTTCGCAAGGGAAGTGCTCGATCCTCTGGTGCAGAAGAAGGAGCCGCTCTATGTCGTCGCCGGCTCTGACGCCGAGGATTATGCGCGGCGGCGCTTTCCGCATAAGGCCATTCGACTTGTCGGCGGCGGCTTACGCCCGCGCACGATCGACGGGTTTCTCCAGGGCCTCTCGCTCGTGTTCCAGCGAGGGAAGGCGAAAGGCTTGGAGGCGATCTATCACTTCACCTTCACGGGGACGCAATCTCGCAAGGCGACAGTTGTCGTACGAAATCGTCAACTCGCAATTTCCGATGGACATGTCGGCAAGGCGGATATCGCCGTCGTCACGGAGTCAAAGTCCTGGCTCGCCTTCGTCTACAAGGAGCGCAGCCTTGCCTCGATGCTGCTGACAGGGCGGCTGCGCATAAAGGGGCCGCCCAAGCTCCTGCTAGCTTTCGGCAGATGTTTCGCGACCTGATCGGCAATACCGCTACAAGACGACGACTATTCCAATTCGATTCGCGTCACATGCCCCATCTTGCGCCCAGCGCGAATCTCGCGCTTGCCGTAAAGATGCAGGCAGGCGCCGTCTTCCGCCGCGATCTCCGGCCAACGCTCGGCGTCGTCGCCGATGAGATTACGCATCGTGACGCGCCCGAGACGCGCCGTGGAGCCGAGCGGCCAGCCGGCGATCGCGCGGACATGCTGCTCGAACTGAGAGGTCAGCGCACCGTCGAGCGTCCAATGCCCGGAGTTATGGACGCGCGGCGCGATCTCATTGACGATGAGCCGCTCGCTGCGTCCGCTCTTCACGAGAAAGAGCTCCACGGCCAGCACGCCGACGTAATCCTCGGCCTCGGCGATGCGGCGAGCGATCTCCTTCGCTCGGACCGCAGTCTCGGGAAGGATCGCCGCCGGCGCGCGCGTCTCAGCCAAAATGTGGTTCTCGTGCTGGTTCTCGCTGATGTCATAGGCGTGAAACTCTCCGTCGACGCCGCGCGCCGCGACGACGGAGACTTCTTTCACGAAATCGATGAAGCCTTCCAAGATGCAGGGCGCGCCGCCAAGCGCGCGAAAAAGCGCGCCGAGATCTCCGCCGCCACGAATCGCAACCTGCCCCTTGCCGTCATAACCGAGGCGGCGCGTCTTGAGGATCGACGGACGCCCGAGCTTCGCCACGGCGCGGGCCAGCGCGCCCGCATCTGGAACGTCCGCGAAAGGCGCGGTCTCGACGCCGAGGCCTTGCACGAACTCTTTCTCGACGAGTCGGTCCTGGGTCAAGGCCAGGGCGCGCGGATTGGGACGCACCGGGCGGCGCGCATCGAGGAATTCCGCCGTCGCCGCCGGCACGTTCTCGAATTCATAAGTGACGACATCGACGGCTCTGGCGAAAGCGTCGAGCGCGTCGGGATCGTCATAGGCCGCGATCGTGCGCGCGGCGCAAACGTCGAAGGCGGGCTCATCGGCGCTCGGGGCGAAGACATGCGTCTTGAACCCCAGGCGTGCGGCGGCGAGCGCCAACATGCGTGCGAGCTGGCCGGCGCCGAGAACGCCGATCGTCGCGCCGGGACTCAGCACGCGGCCAGCGCCTCCTCCACCGGGCGTTCGTCGACGCTCTCTGTCTGCTTCGTGCGATATTGCGCGAGGCGCTCGTTCAGGGCGGCGTCCGAACGCGCCAGAATGGCCGCCGCGAGCAGCGCCGCATTGATCGCCCCGGGCTTGCCGATCGCAAGCGTTCCGACCGGCACGCCGGCCGGCATCTGCACGATCGAAAGCAGCGAATCGAGTCCGGAGAGCGACGTCGCTTCGACCGGCACGCCGAGAACCGGGAGATTGGTCATCGCCGCCGTCATGCCCGGCAGATGCGCCGCGCCGCCGGCGCCGGCGAGAATCACCTCGAAGCCTTCTCGTTCGGCGTTCTTGGCGAAGGCGACGAGCCGGCCGGGGGTGCGATGCGCCGAAACGATTCGCGCCTCATAGCCGACGCCGAGCGCCTTCAGCGTCTCGGCCGCGTGGCGCATCGTCGCCCAGTCGGACTGAGAACCCATGATAATGGCGACGGGTTTCGACACTTTGGTCACAACATTCCGCTTCCGATATTTGATAGGGAAGCCCTGCGGCATAGAGGAAGCGCCGCCCCGGCGCAAGCGCGCTTTGGGTAGGCATTTTCACGGCTTTGCCCCTCTATGCAGATTACGGACCGCGAGACGCGTTCCCGGCTGATGCTCGCATTATAATCAGCTTTACTATGCATATGCTGTCCGGCGACGGACTGAACCTTTCAGAGTAAAGAAATCAAACATATTCGCGAAAAGGCGGGCAGGGCCAAGCGACTTTCGCGGCGTGCGAGCCTTGCCTCCGCAGGGCCAGCAGCCGCCCCGCAGCTTCAGCTCAAGCGATGATATCCGGCGTGAGCTCGTCCTCGAGCCGCTGCAGGCGGTCGCGCAAGGCGAGCTTGCGCTTCTTCAAGCGCTGGATTTGCAACTGATCCGCGCCGGCCATGGCGAGCAGCGCGTCGATCGCCGCCTGCAAATCGCCGTGCTCGAGTCGCAGCCGCTCGATCTCTGCTCGAATGGCGGCCTTTTCGGCGTCGCTTGATTGGTCGGCCATGGTCGCTTTGCTGCGCTGCGGCCGCCGCTCTGGGCGAGGGGCGGCGGGTTCGCGTGGTCCTAACAATTATCGCCCGTCTCGAGCGTCATCTTCAAGGGCGGAGCGGTCGCAGCGCCCGACGTTTTCGTCCCGTTTTGGGACGCGACCGCCACATATTTTTCTTGCGGCTTGTTGCGGATGTGTCACACTCACGAGTCCGGGGTCAAGGCCCCGTCTAAGCCAGGAGGTTGCCGATGTCCTTGCAAGGCCATGTCGTCGAATTGCAACGCCGTCACGAGGCTCTTGAGAAAGAAATAGAGCAAGAGCGCCTGCACCCGACCCGAGACGATATGAAGGTTTTCGAGCTAAAAAAGAAGAAACTGCAAATCAAGGACGAGCTCTCCAAGATCAGGGAAGCTGAAACGCTGCACTAAGCGAGCGAGATTTTTGCCGAGCGAAGCCCTTGTGAGCGCGCTGCGGCGACGCTAGGGCGGGGAGAAATCTCCGCCCCCCTTAAGTTTATCTGATTTTATTCAGGATATATTTGATTCTATTTTGTGGACCCGCCCGCATTTGTGGGCTCGACTTTCCAAGGCCTTGTCCCGGCATCGGCGCGAAGAAGCCTCTCGCGGTCTCTGAAATAATGCGATAATTGGCGGGTGCGCCGCAAAAGCCCATCTTGGCGTCGTTTTTGCTCGCCTTGCGGGGCGAGACGTTATAAAAGAGCGCCGGCGGATCGAATTCCGCCTTTCGCCCGCCCCTTTTTGAAGAGGCGTAGCGCCTTGAGCACATTGCGCGTTTCCTACGGCCAACGCGCGGGCGGGCTTTTCCATATCCAGCGCCGTAGCCAGGAAACTTGATGACATTCGACGAACTCGGCCTTTCGCAAAAGGTTCTCGCCGCGGTGAGCGCGAAAGGATACACGAACCCGACGCCGATCCAGGCGCAATCCATACCGCCGGCTCTCCAAGGACGCGACATTCTCGGCATCGCGCAGACCGGCACCGGCAAGACCGCCGCCTTCACCCTGCCCATGCTCTCCCGCCTCGAACAGGGCCGCGCCCGGGCGCGCATGCCGCGCACGCTGATTCTGGAGCCGACGCGCGAGCTCGCCGCGCAGGTCGAGGAAGCCTTCGCGGTTTACGGCGCCAATCACAAGCTCAACGTCGCGCTGCTCATCGGCGGCGTCTCCTTCGGCGACCAGGAAGCCAAGATCATGCGCGGCGCCGATGTGCTGATCGCGACGCCCGGACGCCTGCTCGACTTCTTCGATCGCGGCAAGCTGCTGCTGAACGGCATCGACATCCTCGTCATCGACGAGGCGGACCGCATGCTCGACATGGGCTTCATCCCCGACATCGAGCGCGTCTGCAAGCTCGTGCCTTTCACGCGCCAGACGCTGTTCTTCTCGGCCACCATGCCTCCCGAGATCACGCGTCTGACCGAGGCCTTCCTGCACAATCCGGTGCGTATCGAGGTCTCCCGGGCCGCCACGACAGCGACGACGATCCGCCAGATTCTCGTCGCCTCGAACGGACACGCCGAGAAGCGCGACACGCTGCGCACGCTGATCCGCTCGGCAGACAATTTCAAGAACGCGATCATCTTCTGCAACCGCAAGCGTGATGTCGCGATCCTGCATCGTTCGCTGCAGAAGCACGGCTTCTCGGCCGGCGCGCTGCATGGGGACATGGACCAGCCGGCGCGGATGGCCTCGCTCGACGCCTTCAAGAATGGCGATGTGTCGCTGATCGTCTGCTCCGACGTCGCCGCGCGCGGGCTCGACATTCCGGACGTCAGCCATGTGTTCAACTTCGACGTGCCGACGCATAGCGAGGACTATGTGCATCGCATCGGCCGCACCGGCCGCGCCGGGCGCTCCGGCGTCGCGATCACTCTGGTCACGCCCGACGACAAGAAATATGTCGACCAGATCCAGGATCTGATCGGCAAATCGGTCGAATGGGAGGGGCCGGGGATCTCCGAGCTGCCGCCGCCGCTCGAAAGCGGTCGGCCGCATGAGCGCAGCCGAGGCGGCAGACGCGGAGGCGGGGGACGCGGGCCGCGTGCGGTTGAAGCCGACGCCGGCCGCGGCGCTGGCCGGCGCGGTTTCGAGGGAGAGGCGCGCCCTGTGCGTGCGGAGCCGGTGCGCCCCGCGCCCGTTCGCAGCGAGCCCGTGCGTCCCGTGCGCAGCGAAGCGCCGCGCGCCGCGCGAGCGCAGGCTTTCGCTGAGCGACGCGATCGCCGTCCGCGCGGCATGGAGGACGACGGCCCGCCGGTCATTGGCCTGGGCGACCATGTGCCGTCGTTCTTGCTGCGTCCCGTGGTCTTCAAGCCGGCGAAGGTCGCGGAAGAGTAGGATCGGATTGGATTTCGGGCGCGCCCGAATAGCCCAATATGGCGCTTAGAGCATGTAACGGAAAAGTGCGAAGCGGTTTTCCGGTCGTGACATGCTCCACCCTTTTGATTTGGCGCGATTCCTTATCGCTCGAACGATTCCGTTCGAGCGGGAAACGCGCTAGCGCCTCATCCTGCCGTTTGCACAGCGGCAGGCCGTGCGCGACGACGCCGTCGAAAATCTGCCCGTGTTTCACGGGGCGCGGCAATGGCCGGAACAATTTCACTGAAGGAATGAGGGCTGAATAAACGGCCCCGGCGCAGGGCTTCTTCGGGCTTTCGCTATTGCAAGACCGGCGCTCTCGAAGGGGCCTTCGGCGCGATGGTCTCGGCGAAAAGCCTCAGGCTTTCCTTGCGCGTCTCGAAATCGGGGGAGAGCGGCTTCAGCACGAGACTGCGTGGAGAGAGACTCGCGCCGATCTCTTCGATTTTGGCGCGAATATCGTCCGCGGAGCCGATGAGCGAATCACCGATCATGCGCTCCAAATCCATCCAGGGCGACCAGCTCGGCTGAACCGCCGCCGTTGTCGCGCGCATCCGGTCAATGAACGGCTCGAGCCAGCGCCGCGCTTGCGCCACCGCCGCCTCTCTCGTCTCCTCGACATGATAGAAGCGGATCAGCACAAGGCGGGGATCAGCGCCGGAAGCGCTCTGCCGATAGCGGTCGAGCGTCTGGCCAATATCCGCGAGCGGGAAGGGCGGCGCCGCCATCACAGCGAAACCGCGGGCCGCCGCAAGCGTCACCGTTTCCGGCGTCGAGGTGGCAAAAAAGATCGGCACGGGCTTTTGCACGGGCCTCGGCGCAAGCGATACGCCGTCGAGCTGAAAGAAGCGCCCTTCGAAACTCACGGTCTCGTCGCGGAGAAGTCTTTCGACAATGTCGAGCGCCTCGACGGCCTTCTCCCGCGCGTCCTCCGGCCTCACGTGAAAATGTTTGAACTGCCCAGGGAACGGGCCGCCTTTGGCCACGCCCAAATCGAGTCGGCCGCGAGAGAGGAGATCGGCCGTCGCAACCTGCTCGGCGACGAGAATCGGATCGTGAAACGGCAGCAGCACGGCTGCCGCGCCGAGGCGCAGCCGCGTGGTGACCCCCGCAAGATGCGCGATGATCGTCAGGGGCGAGGGGCTCGACGCATTGGGATTGAAGTGATGCTCGGCGATCCAGGCCTCGTCGAATCCAAGACTTTCAATCAGCCTGACGAGCTCGGTCTGTTGCGCATAGGCGACGCTGAAATCATTCTCGGGATTCTCATAGGTGCAAAATAACCCGGTTCGCATGATGGAGCTCCCGCCGCGGATTCCGGGCGCTCCTAAGCGAGAATCGTGCCTTTTCGCTTATTCCGCGGGCTCGACGCTTTCGAGACTATTCACCCAGAAATCGGGCAGCCCATGGGCGCGCGCGCCTTCGCGCAGCAGCGTCAGATAGCGCAGCGAGGGGCGACGGTCCTCCTCATAGCCGTCCGCGACATAGGTCATCGCCGTCAGAGGCGCGCCGTCCGCGTCCTCCATAGCGAGCCAGGTCGGACGATAGCGCTTGCCTGGAACGCCTTCGCTGGCGTCAAGCCGCAGCATGTCGCGCCGAGTGATCTGATACAGCACGCCCCAAACCTCGGCCGAGGCGTCCAGCGAAATATTGGCCGGCGCGGCCTTGCCGATCGGCCGGCCATCGAGATTGAAGCGCAGCCTGTAGCCCGACAGCTTCCCGACGCGCCATTCGAGCGGACGCATGCCGCGACGCTCCAGAAAAGCGCTGTCGTGCATGTTCGCGCCATAGGCGAAATACCAGACTCGGTCGGACGGGCGCCCCGAGAGCTCAAGGCCTTGGCGACGATAAAACCACCCGGAAACGAGCCACGACCGCGTCCGGAGCTTGCGCCAGAGGATACGCATCGACGCGTGCTCTCTCAGGCCGAAAAGGCGCCGAGCGCCGCCCTGATCTTCTCCGCCTGGCTCTTGATCTTCGCCTGGTCTCCCATCGCGCCTGGCGGGCGGAGCGCGACGCCCTCGAAGCGCGGCAGGATGTGGAAGTGCAGGTGGAAGATCACCTGCCCGCCGGCGCTCTCGTTGAACTGCTGCAGCGTGATTCCCTCGGCGTCGAAAGCTCGTTTCGTCGCCTTAGCCACATGCTGCACGCGCTTGATGAGCGCCGCGAGATCGTCGGGGGCGATATCGAGGAGCCCGCGCGCCGGTTTCTTCGGGATGACCAGCACATGCCCCTCGGCGCGCGGCATGATGTCCATGATCGCCAGCGCCACGTCGTCCTCGTAAACCTTGTGAGAGGGAATCTCGCCACGCAAAATTTTGGCGAAGACGTTTTCGGGGTCGTAGGCGACGGCCATGCTCTCCTCGCAGCTTCAACGAAGGTCGGCGAGCTATCGCATGGAACGGGCGGGGCGGGAAGTCCGGGGAGATTTTTCCGTGACACCCCTAAAACCGCGAATCTAGCAGGGAGATTGCGCGGCGGAGCTCATTCGCCAATTGCGTCTTTGTCCCTTTCAGACTATGCCGCGCGAATGGCCCTCCACTTCCGCCCCGTCGAGCCCCGGGATCACGCGGTCACGCGAGAGATTGTCGATGCGGCCTTCACGCCCGAGGATGTGGCGGGTTTCCTCGACGCCTTGCGCGCGGCGGGTTGCCTCATTGGCGAATGGCTGGCCGAGGACGAGAGCGGCGTCGTCGGACATATCGGCTTCTCGCGCGCGCATCTCGAGCGATCGGATGGCGAAAGACTTCCCGCCGCCTTTCTCACGCCGCTGGGCGTTCGTCCTGAGCGGCAAAGACAGGGCGTCGGGCTCGCGCTCATGCGCCATGCGCTGGATCGACTCGAACAGGGCGGAGAAAATCTCTACTTTGTCATCGGCCATGCGACCTATTATCCGAAGGTGGGGTTTCGGACTGTCGCCTTCGACGAGGTGGCGAGCCCCTGGACCGGCTCTCCCGCCTTCATGATGCGATGCGCCTTCGCGCCGCGCGGGCGGTTGCTTGCGCCGCCCGTGATCCGCGACGCGCATTGAAGCGCCGCGTAGCGAAATCTTACGGTAAGCCAGCCGGACTCTCGTGAAAAACCCCGCCGCGGCTCTCCCGACCTCGGCGAGAAGAAGCGGAGCCTGCGAGGCCTCGTCACTTCAACCAAGGCCGCCTGGAGGAATGGCGAATATGCACGATCTCCACAACTTGCTCGTGAAGCCTGTAGAAAATCTTGTAGGGATACTTAGGAACGACTTTGACGAATAGGCGAGGATTGCGCGTCGCCATTCCGCCGCCGGGATTTTCGGCGATGAACTCAATGCTGGCTTGCAGATGCGCTGCCACTTGCCTCGCTCCCGCGGGAGAGCGAGCGGCCAAATACGAGAGGATGAAAGCCAAGTCACGTTCTGCTCGCCGCGCGTAGCGGACGATCATGCGCCGTAACGCTTCCAGAGCGCAGCAATTTCATCGTTGGAGGCGAACTCGCCTCGTTCCGCTTGCGCTAGGCCTTCCGCTACCGCGGCTTCCTCTTGCGGCGTCAGATCGTAAACACCGGTTCGCGCCGCGGCGATCTCGTGAGCCGCCTCGGTCAGCGCCTCCTGGTCCTCTTCGGGCCAGCTCTCGATCGACGCGAGCATTTGCTTCAAAGCCGTGATCATGTGGGAACTTTAGCACAGTGAGGCTTTTCGGGCGAGCCTCGTCCCCATCGGGCGCAAGACCAATCGGCGGAGAGGGAGAGCCTTGCGCAGCATCAGCGATTCGATTTCCCGCTAGGTTCAATCCCCGAACGCAAATGCCTTGATGTTCGTCTCGCGGAATCGCGCGGCCGGATAGACGCCGAGCATCTCGACCTCGCGCGAGAAGAAGCGAAGCTCCTCCAGCGCCCTCGAGAGCGCGGGCTCTTCGGGATGTCCTGCTACGTCCGCCAGAAAGCGCGTCGCCGCGAATTCGCCGTCAATCATCTAGCTTTCGATCTTCGTCATGTTGACGCCGTTCGTTGCAAAGCCCCCGATCGTCTTATAGAGCGCCTCCAACCGCCCCGAAGCTCCATGACCTGAATGATCGGGCGCGATGACCCGATAACCCGCTTCGACCAGCGCCGGAATTTGCAGTCCCCAAGCTCGGCCGGAATTGCTAATTCCGTGCAGCAGCAAAATCGGGCGGCCTTCACCGAATTCGACGAAATAGTTACTGCGGCCTGCGGCATCATAGTAGGACATGGCTGACTGCTCTCAGGAATGGAAGGAAAGACGGTCGCTGGGGCGAAATCGGACGGCGATGAAGAACAGGACAAGACAAAGCGCCGCCATCAGCTGCCACGCCGGCGTAAGGTTCGAGAGATTTTCGCGCAGCACGCCGGCGACGAGGGGCAATAGGGCCGCGAGCAAATAACCGCCGCCCTGGACGAAGCCGACGATCGTCCCGGCATCCACCGCGTTCTCGCAATGATCCATGGCGACGATCAGCGACAGCGGGAAGAGCGCTCCGATTCCTAGGCCCGCCAGCAGCGCCGCCGGCCACGCGAGCGGCAATGGCGCCAGACAGAGGCACAACAGGCCCATGAGCAGCGCGCCGATCGCCGTGGACAAGGCCGGGCGGCGATCCGGAGAGCGGTCGATCCACAGCGATACGGCGATCCCCGCGATCACCTCGGCCAGCGTGACGGCGCCTAGCAAGGCGCCGGCTTCTTGCGCCGACCATCCGAGCTGGGTGTAGAAAGGCGGCAGCCAGGCAAGCACGAGCGTGTAGGCGCCCGTTCCCAAGCCGAAGAAAGCAAGCAGCAGCCACGCGCGCGATTGCTGGTAGACCGCACCGTGTCTGGCCGTTCTCTCCAGGCTGCCGGCGGCGCTCGTTGCGGCCGACCAAGCTGCGATTCCGAGCACCGCCGGCAGCGCCCAAACGCCAAGAGCCGCATGCCAGCCCCAGCCTTGCGCGATCCAGGGGCTGGCTGCGCTCGAAACCAACGCCCCTCCCATAATCCCCGTGGAATAGAGGCCCATCACGCTCGCCGTCCCGGCTCCAGCCCAGTTGCGGATCATGACAGGTATGAGCGCCTGGACCATCGCGATGCCGACGCCGCCCAGCATGGCCGTGACGATGAGCGGGGACGCTCCCGGCCGCGCCCACCGGCAAAGGCAGGCCAAGAGGATGAGCGCAAGACCCGCCGCGACGCCTACGCGCTCGCCGAGCAAAGTCTTCAGCTGCGACGTTCCCAGGAGAGAGACGCCCATCAGAGCCACCGGTAAGGTCGTAAGCAAACCTGCGCCTGCATCGGTTAGGCCAGTGTCGCGTTGAATCGCGTCGAGCAGCGGCCCGATCGACGCCAGGGCGGGGCGTAGATTGATTGCGACGAGCAAGATCGCGGCGGGGACCAGAAGCCGGCACGATGGTCGAGACATGAAAGACTCCAAAGACTCCACGAGACTCCTGGCGCTCGCCTCTTGCCGAGGCCGGACGCCTTGATGTATCTTGATGTAGAGATAATATATCTTGATGTCAAGATAGGTGCCAAAATGGATAGAGCGACAAAAGCGGCCGAGCAATGGGCGCGTGAACGACCGGATCTCGACACCGGCCCGATGGTGCTGCTGGGGCGGTTGGGCGAGGCAGCCCTGGTGATCACTCGGGACCGGCTCAACCCAGTGTTTGCGGCCTTTGGCCTGCAACCGGGAGAGTTTGACGTGCTCGCAACATTGCGTCGGAGCGGCGTCCCCCATGCCTTGACCCCGACCGATCTCTATGAAGCGGCGATGATCTCATCGGGGAGCATGACCAACCGGATCGATCGGCTGGAGAAAGCTGGATTAGTGGAGAGACGCCCGAACCCGGCCGATAGGCGAGGCACGCTCGTTGCGCTGACAGCCGAAGGCTTGACCCTTATCGAGCGCGCGTTGGAAGCGCATGTTGCGAACCAGCACGCCATCGTGAAGGGCTTGAGTGAGGAAGAAGAGAATCAGCTTTCTGCATTGCTCGCCAAATTGATCGAATTGCAGAGGCTATGCCCCGAGACGCCGAAATCGTGATGGGCTGCTGCCGCGCGTCAACTGAACTTTCCTATCGCCTTGGCGGAGGCTATGCCCCTGAACGTATGGAAGTGGGGATTTGCTCCTGTCTCGCGGCAATAGCGGACAAAATCATCCGCGCTGACATCTATCAACACAACTTCCCATCCGCTCCTCTGCCTGTTGGCGATCTCCCTGGCTAGGAGACGAAGCCATTTTTCATAAGAGTCGGCGCGATTCGATTTACCCGTCCGGTTCAATCCCCGAACGCAAATGCCTTGATGTTCGTCTCGCGGAATCGCGCGGCCGGATAGACGCCGAGTATCTCGACCTCGCGCGAGAAGAAGCGAAGCTCCTCCAGCGCCCTCGAGAGCGCCGGCTCTTCCGGATGCCCTTCGACGTCCGCGAGAAAGCGCGTCGCCGCGAATTCCCCGTCGACCATGTAGCTTTCGATCTTCGTCATGTTGACGCCGTTCGTCGCGAAGCCTCCGAGCGTCTTGTAGAGCGCCGCCGGAACGTTGCGCACGCGGAAGATGAAGGTCGTGATCGTCTGCCCCTCTCCCACGGGCGGCCATTGCGGCGTCTTGGAGAGCACGATGAAGCGCGTCGTGTTGTGCTCCTCGTCCTCGACATCCTCGCCGAGCACGTCCAACCCATAGATCTCGGCGGCGAGCCAGGGCGCCAGCGCGGCCTTGGTCGAATCGCCCCACTCGGACACCTCTCGCGCGGCGCCCGCCGTGTCGCCCGCCGTATGCGCGATCAGCTGAAGCTCCTCGACGATCTTGCGGCATTGACCGAGCGCGTGAACATGGCTGTAGACGCTCTTCAGGCCCTCGCGCGTCGCGCCCTTCGGCGCCATCAATTGAAAATGAACGGGAAGAAAATATTCGGCGACGATGTGCAGTCCTGAGTGCGGCAGGAAATGATGGATGTCCGCCACGCGGCCGGCGATCGAGTTCTCGATCGGGATCATGGCGAGCGACGCTTCGCCGCTGGAGACGGCCGCGAAGGCGTCCTCGAAGCTCGCGCAGGGCAGGGGCGCGAGATGGGGATAGGCCTCGCGACAGGCGATGTCGGAGTTCGCTCCGGGTTCTCCTTGATAGGCGATCTTGTCGCTCACGATTTATCTCCGCTGTCGATGGCCGCCGCGCGCAGGGCGCCGAGATCATCGAGGGTATCGACCGAGACGGGGGCCTTGTCCAGCAGCGCGGCGTCGATGCGCATGCCGTCCTCGAGCGCTCGGAGTTGCTCCAGTCCTTCGCGCGCCTCTAACGTCGAGACCGGAAGCGAGACATATCGTTGGAGCGCTCCTCGGCGAAAGGCGTAGACTCCGAGATGACGATAGGTCGGCCCCTCGCCAAAGGGAACGCGCGCCCTCGAAAAATAATGCGCGCGCAATCGTTGCGGCGCGACGAGCGTGCCGACGATCTTGGGCGCGTCGGGTGACGTCTCTTCTTCTGGGGAAGCGAGAGTCGCAAGCGTGCCGATATCGACGCGAGCGTCTTCGAGCAGCGATAGCGAAGCAGCAAGCGCGCCCGACGGCAGAAAAGGCAGGTCGCCCTGCAGATTGACGATCGCCTCATATCGACCGTCTGGATCGATCGCAGCGAGCGCTTCGCCGAGACGATCGGATCCGCAAGCATGCTCGCGGCGCGTCAGCGTCGCGCCGACGCCGAAGGCGCGAGCGATCGCTGCGATCTCCTCCGAATCGGTCGCGACATGCACGGGCCCGAGCCCCGCCTCGAGACCGCGCTCGACGACATGCGCGATCAACGGCTTCCCAGCGATGGGGAGAAGCGCTTTGTTCGGCACGCGTTTGGACGCGAGCCGCGCCGGGATGAGGACGATCGCTCTCAAGTGGGAAGACGACGCCGTAGCTTGGCGCTTAATAGGTTTGGCCGTCTTCGCCGATCCATCCGCCTTTTTCCGTCCCGGAGAAGTGCAGCATGCCCTCGCTTCTTAGAATTTCGTTTTTCGGGAAGCTCCGATTCGAGGCGATGCCGAGGGCCGCGCAGGGACCGCGCTCTTTCTCGTCCGCGCATTGGGCTTCGTAGCCCTCGGGAAACTGGACCTCCGCCTCGTATTGATATTCGTAGACGTCGGCGTTGCCGATGTGGGCGCCGCGTCCGCTGGTCTTCTTGAAGGAGACGAGCTTCGCCGGCACCTTCGCCCGCTCGAGCAGATTTCGCAGCACCTTGGCGCCCGCCGCGTCTCCCGGCTCGCCACCGCTACAGGCCGAAAGACACGCCGTCGCAACGACGATTAACGGTAATGCAAAGCGAGCGTTCATTCGATCTCCTCCGCGCGACTCACGACCGCGCCTCTTGCCCTTGCCCAAGCTCCTGCTCGAGACCCGGAAGACCGCGCTATAAACCCGAAAAGCCCCAGTTTCGAGGGGGTGATGATTTTCATAACGGAGAGTTGCATTTTCATGCAACGGATGTATTCTGACTTTCAGCCAAACGGCAGACGCCGACGGCGTTTAAGGGCGAGAGAGAACTTGAACGTCCGTCGCATCTAGACAGAATATTCGAATACCCTACGGAGTGCTCAGGTCCGCCGCATCTCCTGGGTCCGTGGGGTTGGCCGGCTGGCGTGGGTTGGAGTGGCCTCCTTGAAGCCCGCGCTGGCCGGCCGCCTAAACAAGGTGCGGCGGTTCCCCCAAATCATCACGACACAGTGAGCGAAAGCTTGAGCAAGAGTGAAAGCTCGAGCGAGCGCGTGATTGCGCATGCGCCATGGCGCGCGGCGAATCAAAACGCCGCGACGGCGAAGTGTGGAAATCAAACGTGATATTTTGAAATCAATGGGGCGCTGCAATTAACGCAGCATTGAGGCTCATCGCGGCTTCGAGGTGGCCGCTGCGGCCGCTCTGCTCCGCTCGCGATGACGCCGCATAAGCTGGCCGCGCCGGCCGGCTTAGCGTCCGGCCGCTCACTTGATCTTGGTTTCCTTGAACTCGACGTGCTTCTTCACGACGGGATCATATTTCTTGAACGCGAATTTCTCCGTCTTGGTGCGCGCGTTCTTCTTCGTCACGTAGAAAAAGCCCGTGTCGGCGGTCGACAGAAGCTTGATCTTGATCATTGCGGCCTTGGCCATGGGCTTGTTCCGTCTCGAGAAAAAGAGAAATCGGGCTCGCCGACGCGGGAGGCGCCAGCGAAGCTCCGAATTGGCGCGCACCATAGGCGGGCGCGGGATTTTGTCAAGCGAGCGGTGGTCGGGCCAGGGCAATCGGCTGATGCCGCCCGCTCGCGAGTCCGCCTCTTGAGGAGGCTCCGCGGGAGCCGTCTCGAAGGATGAGGGCGGGGATTCAACCGTTCGCTCGATAGCCCAGTGGTCGGGCTAAGAAGGGGCGAACTCGAAGCTGCGCAGAGAAAATGCTCTGGCTTTCGTGAACAGCGTCGACGCGCCGCTAACGGCGTTGTCCGCCAGGAGCGGGTTTTGGATTAACTTCATCAAAGTTTTATCTGATCTTAATCATTCTGACCGCGGCCTCCACTAGTTTCTCGCCGCACGCATTTTCCTGGGAGTGTTCCATGAATAAAATTAACATCTTCGCGCTCGGCGCAACCGGCATATTGCTGGCCGCCACGCCGGCGCAAGCCTCCTGCACGCTCGGCGACGGCGTCAAGCGCATCATCCAAATCCAGTTCGACAATGTTCACCTGCGTCGCGACAATCCGAACGTGCCGTCGGATCTCGAGCTGATGCCCAATCTGCTCAATTTCTTACAAAACAATGGTGTGGTCAGCGGCAATCATTATACGCCGCTGATCTCGCATACGGCCGGCGACATCCTCGCGACGCTCACGGGCCTCTATCACGACCGCTTGGGCATGCCGGTCTCGAACTCCTATCGCGTGTTCGACGCCGCGGGGCATCCGAGCGCGGGCCAGCCTTCTTTCGTCTATTGGACCGCGACAAACGCGCTCGACGGCGGCAAGCCGGTGCTGATCAATGAGAACGGCAAGACGGCGCCGGCGCCTTGGGTTCCCTTCACGCGCGCGGGCTGCGACGTGGGCGCCTTCTCGATCGCCGATCTGGAGTTCGAGACGCTGCCGAGCGACGTCACCACGGTCTTCGGCGCCGGCTCTCCCCAGGACGTCGCGGTGCGGGCGCAGCTCGCCTCGAGCAGCGCGGCGACGCGTCAGCTCGCCAGCACCAATTGGCTCGGCGTCGCGATTCACTGCGCCCAGGGCAGCGCCCTCTGCCAGAGCGGCGGCGCCGACAATTTGCCGGATGAAGCCGGCGGCTATACGGGCTTCAAGGCGCTCTATGGCGACATCAACGCGCGGCCGGCGATCTCGCCCTCAGGCCCCATCAAGGACCTGGACGGCAATGTCATCGCCGACAGCTTCGGCCAGCCGGGCTTCCCGAACGGCTTCAATCCGACGGCGACGCAGTCCCTCGGCTATATCGCGACGATGCTGGAAGCCGGCGTTCCGGTGGTTTTCGGCTATATCGCCGACGCGCACGACAATCGCAGCGGCGCCGGAACCTTCGGTCCGGGCGAAGCGGCTCATGTCGCGCAGCTGAAGCAGTATGACGCCGCTTGGGGCAAGTTCTTCGCTCGCCTCGCCGCGGACGGGATCACGCCCGACAACTCGATCTTCATTATCACCGCGGACGAGAATGACCACTTCGTCGGCGGCGCGCCGTCGCCGGGCAATTGCGACGGCGTCAATGTTGCTTGCACTTACCCGCAGACCGCCAACCCGGCGCTCGGCCTGACGAACCGCAGCGTCGGCGAGCTCACCACGAACCTCGATTCGCTGCTCGATTCCGAGCGCGGTAATGCGACGCCGTTCTTCGTCCATTCGGATGACGCGCCGCCGCTCTATATCGACGGCAATCCGCAGCCGACGGACGCGGTGACGCGCAAGCTCGAGCTCGACCTCGCGGCCTTGGTCTGGAACAATCCCTTGCCGGGCAAGAATGATCACCTCGACACGCTTGCGCCCTATCTGGCCGACCGCGCCGAGATGAAGCTGCTGCATATGGTGACGTCGAGCCCGGCGCGCACGCCGAGCTTCGTCATGTTCGGCAATCCGGACTACTTCTTCCAAACGACGGGCGGCTTCGTGAGCGGCGGCGTGTTGCAGCCGAACGCGCCAAAAAGCGACTGCGCTACGGTTCCGACTCATTGCGTCTTCCAGAACGACGGCAAAAACCCACCCGGACCCGCCGGCTTCGCTTGGAATCACGGCGACGTGCAGAAGGAGATCACCCGCACTTGGTTCGGCATGGCGGGTCCCGGCGTGAAGCGGCTCGGTCGCTATGACGGCGTGTTCTCCGATCACACGGACCTTCGTCCGACCCTGCTTACGCTTGTTGGTCTCGTTGACGATTACGTGCAGGATGGACGCGTGCTGGTCGAACTGCTCCAATCCGGCGCGCTGCCATACTCTGTTGCGTCCGACGATGGGGAGCAGGAGGGGGGCGCCGGCTTCGTCGCTTTGGCGCGCGTCTATAAGCAGCTCAATGCGCCGCTCGGTTCGGTCGGCCGCAACAGTCTGCTCGCCGCGACTCGCGCGATCAAGGGTGAAGACGCCGGCTATGCGCGTTATCTCGGGAAGATCGACGAGATAACGACCGAGCGCGACCAAGTGGCGTCCGAGATCAAATCCGCGCTCAACGCCGCCGCCTTCAGCCACAAGCCGATCTCCCAGGGATACGCCGAGCGATTGATCCGGCGCGCCCGGCAGCTGATCGAGCGCGTCGGGGATCTGGCGGAACGCTGAATCTCGCTTGCAGAAGCCTGTCCGCGCCAGGCGGCGCGGGCGGGTCTCTCCGATTCGAGCCATTTCGCTTGCGGCTCTCGGAGAAGACGCCATTCTTCTTGCGATCCGGAGAAGGCGGCCGATCTCGCCGCCGCGCTTTTCAGCGCCGCTCAGCGCGGCTAAAAGACGGCCTCGCAAGAGGCCCAAAATGACCAAAGACACCGCCGTTTCTCCGCAAGCCGCAAAAGCCCAGGCGCGGCTTCCACGCGGACTTTCAGACCGCGCCCAGGCGGAGCTTGCCGCCACGCGACGCATGTTGGAGGCCATTCGCGAGGTCTATGAGCTCTATGGTTTCGAGGCGCTGGAGACGCCCGCCATCGAATATGCCGACGCGCTCGGCAAGTTCCTGCCGGATCAGGACCGCCCCAATGAGGGCGTCTTCTCCTTCCAGGACGACGACGAGCAATGGCTGTCGCTGCGCTACGATCTCACCGCGCCGCTCGCTCGCTTCGTCGCGCAAAATTACGACTCCTTGCCCAAGCCTTACCGCTCCTACCGCGTCGGCCATGTGTTCCGAAACGAGAAGCCGGGACCGGGGCGCTTTCGCCAGTTCATGCAGTTCGACGCCGACACGGTGGGCTCCGCCTCGCCCGCCGCCGATGCGGAGCTCGCCATGATGGCGTCCGACACGCTGGAGCGGCTCGGGATCGAGCGCGGCGGCTATGTGATCAAGATCAACAGCCGCAAGGTGCTCGACGGCGTGATGGAGGTTGTCGGGATCGGCGGTCCCGAGAGCGCGGGGCGGCGGCTCGCCGTCTTGCGCGCGATCGACAAGCTCGACCGGCTCGGCCCTGAAGGCGTGAAGCTCTTGCTCGGTCCCGGCCGCAAGGATGAGAGCGGCGATTTCACGAAAGGCGCGGGGCTCGACGCGGCGGCGATCGACACGCTTCTCTCCTTCAGCTGCGGCGGGCAATACGCCGATGGCAAGGCCAGCGTCGATCTCTTCGGCCTGCTCGGCAAGAGCGACGTGGGCGCGCAGGGCGCCGAGGAGCTGTTGGAGATCGAAGATTTGGTGCGCGACGCGGGCTATGGCGCCGATCGCATCCGGATCGACCCCTCCGTCGTGCGCGGGCTCGAATATTATACGGGTCCCGTCTTCGAGGCCGAGCTCACGTTCGAGACCAAGGACGAGAAGGGCAATCCCGTGCGCTTCGGCTCGGTCGGCGGCGGCGGTCGCTACGACGGGCTCGTCGGGCGCTTTCGCAACGAGGACACGCCGGCCACGGGTTTTTCGATCGGCGTGTCGCGGCTCTTCGCGGCGCTTCAGGCCGTTCGCAGCCCCGTCGTGGCCGAGCCCGCGCGGCGAGGGCCAGTCGTCGTGCTTGTGCTCGACCGCGACCGGATCGCGGATTATCAGCGCATGGTCGCGCAATTGCGCCGAGAAGGCGTCGCCGCCGAGCTTTACCTGGGCGCGGCCGGCATGAAGGCGCAGATGAAATACGCCGACAAGCGCGACGCCCCGCTCGTCGTGATCCAGGGCTCGGACGAGAAGGCGAGGGGAGAGATTCAGCTCAAGGATCTGGAAGCCGGAGCGCGGGCTGCGGCCTCCATCTCGACCAATGAGGAATGGAAGGCGCAACGCCCCGCCCAGGTCTCGGCGCCGGAAGCCGAGCTCGTCGAGCGCGTGCGGCAGATGCTTTCGGGCGGAGCCGCGCAGTAAGGGCAAAGAGGCCGCTTCTCACGGCGCCGCGAACCTGCAGCTCCCTCACCCTGAGGCCCCGCGAAGCGGGCGTCTCGAAGGGTGGGCAGCGGCGAGATCTCGCCGGAATCGGGGAGCCTCATCCTTCGAGACGCGCCCTGCGGGCGCTCCTCTGGATGAGGATTGGAAAGTCGTTGCCCCAGGGGCCATAGGAGGCCGCCAAAATGGATCACGCCGCAACTTCGACCGCCGTCGTCTTTCTCCTGATTTTCCTAGCCATCGCAGCGCTGGCGCTCGTCATCGGCAGCTTCTTCACCGTGCGGACGGCGGAAGCCGCAGTCATCGCGCGTTTCGGCAAATTCCTGCGCATCGCCGAGGCGGGTCTCAACTGGAAATGGCCGCTCATTGACGCCGTCGTTGGGCGCGTGAGCCTGCGCGTCAATCAGATCGCGTTGACGATGGAGACGAAGACAAAAGACAATGTCTTCGTGACCATTCCGATCTCAGTGCAAAATCGGGTGAGGCCTGCGAGCGTCTACGACGCCTATTATCGGCTCTCCAATCCGGACGCGCAGATCAAATCCTATGTCGAGCAGGTGATCTTGGGCCATGTGCCCGGCATGACGCTCGACGAAGTCTTCGCCAGCCAGTCGAGCATCGCGCTTGCGGTGAAGAAGGAGCTCGACGCCGACATGGCGGGCTTCGGCTATGAGATCGTCAATGTGCTCGTCACCGACATCGTGCCGGACGCCAAGGTCAAATCGGCGATGAACGACATCAACGCGGCGCAGCGCGAGCAGGTCGCAGCCGCCGCGCGCGGCGAGGCGGAGAAGGTGCTTGTCGTCAAAAAGGCCGAGGCGGAGGCCGAGAGCAAGGCCTTGCAGGGCCAGGGCATCGCCAATCAGCGCAAGGCGATTATCGAGGGCTTGCAAAGCTCGATCGAGGAGTTTCAGAAGGTCGTCGGCACGACGTCGACGCTCGAGGTGATGCAGCTCGTGCTGATCACGCAATATTTCGACACGCTGAAGAGCATCGGCGAGAGCGACAAGACCAACACGCTCTTCCTGTCGCATTCGCCGGGAGCGGTGAAGGAGATTTCCGAGCAGCTCATGCAATCGATGCTCGCCGCGGAGAAGGCGAAATAGGCGAGCCCGCGGAACGGTCGCGTCAGGCGGGCCACCGCCAGCGCCAGGACTCCGGCACCGGACCGCCTTGCGTGTCGATCGGATCGACCGTCAATCCGGGAAGCAATAGCGCTTGACGCACGATCTCGGGAATCATGACCGAGGCGACCGCGCGGCCGAGGCATTCATGCAGACCGAGGCCGAAGTGGAAGCTGTTAGTTATGCCGCGTTTCGGATCGAAATCCTCGGGATTGACGAAGGCGCTTTCGTCGAACATCGCCGAATGCGTCAGCGCGAACACCGTTTCCCCCGTCTCGAACTGTTGCTCATATTCCAAGCCTCGTCCGAGCACCGTGGGCGCCGTGACAGTGCGGAAGAAGTAGGGGAAGGCCGGCCGGAAACGCAGGGCTTCAAAAGCGTAACCGTCGAAGGCTGTCGGATCCGAGGCGCCCGCGGCCGCGCGCGCGCGCTCCAGCAGCTCCGGTCTGCCGAGGAAAAACTCGATCACATTGCACACCGCATGCGACGTCGTTTCGACCGCGCCGATCAATAGGCCGCCGATGTTGCGGATCAGCCGCTCGGGCGGGAAATTGTTGAGCCCTCCGGAACGGGCGAGCAGGATGAGGCGCGAGACGGGATCCTCCAGCTTCACGCCGGCAGCAAGCTCGGCGCTGCGCTTTTGGACGAGGCTGGTCATATATTTTCCGAGCGCAACGGCGCCGGCCTGGCTGTTGGCTATAATTTGCGCCGAATTGGGATTTGCGTCGAAGGGTTGGTTCCAGAAGGAGTCCATCTGACTCCAGTAGGACCATGCGCAGAGATCGTCGGCATCGCTGTCCACGTAGCCGAACCACTCTTGCACGAGCGCGATCGGCGTAGCGCGCGTCAGCCCCTTCACGGCGTCGAAGTCGCCTTTGCCCGAGGCCAGCAGGCTCTTCGCCTTGTCGGCGACGAAAGCGCGGATTCTCGGAACTTCCTCGAAGTCGAGCACACAGCGCATGATCGATTTTTCGCGCCAGTGTTGCGCGGTGTCGTCCTGCGCCATGAAGTAATCGCCTTGCTTGGGCTGATAGAGCGCAACGCTGAAGAGATCATGACGCCGCAGAATTTCATCGCAGTCGACGAAGCGAGACGCGAGCGTGAGCTCGGGAAAGCGCAACAGCGGCTCGTGTTCGCGCAGCTCCTCGTAAAAGCCGAGCTCCTCCGCCATGATCCATCGCCGCGCTTGTGGCCAACGTTCTTCGGGTTTCAGCTTGCCAAGGGCGTCGAGGTAATTTTCCATGGGTCGTTTCCTTCTTCCGATGAAATGAACGGGGCGGCGATGCGCGCCGCGGTGAGAAAGCGTCTCCTTTGCGTTGCACGCGTCTCGTGTCACCAAAATTGTCTGAGCCGCCGCGCCTGCAGCCAACGATCGAAAGCGACATCGGCGCAGCCAGTGGTGGGGCTGGTTTCATATGGCTTCCCTCAGCCATCGTCTCCGCGCCCGTCGAGACCGGCGCGCGAAGAGCGAGAGCCTCAAAGCGTTTTCAAATACTCGAGCAGCGCCTTCTTCTCGTCCGCAGAAAGCGTCGTCCCGAACGGATGTCCGCAGCGGCTGTCGCCCGAGTCGCGCTCGGAGCAGTCGGTCGTCTGCAGCGTAAAGTCGAACTTCGTCTGATCCTCTGCCAGCCCGACGTTGTCGATGTCGTAACGGGGACCGACCTTGAACGCCTTCACACGCTCCGCGGCGGGCTTCAGAAGCTCGGTGAGCGTCGGCACGGAGGCGTTGTGCAGATAGGGGGCCGCCGCCCAAATGCCCTGCAGCACGCGCGACTCATATTTGAATTCCGGCGCCGGGGCGCTCGCCCTCTCGGCTGTCCCTTCTGCAGGGAACGCGCCTTTCAACGCCTCGGTCATTCTCTGCGCCTCGGCGATCCGTGGCGGCGGCCCATCTGGTTGGCTCAACAATCTATCAATCTCATCGCGCTTTTGCGGCGTCACGAAGATCGGGACGAAATGCTGCCAAACCGCGCCTTTGCCGGCTACGCTGAGCACGTGGACGGCGGCGTCCACCGGCTTGAGCGGTGGCGTGTGGTAGGGCGAGGCCGTGTCGGGGATCCATGCGCCCTCGAGCGCGCCTGTTTTCGCGGGGCGGGCCAAGCCTCTGTACTCGCGTGAGTCCGTACCGACGTCCTGCACGGGCGTCGCCCAAGTGTCTGAATTGAACATGCGCTTCGCGCCAGGACGTATCCCGTGACACTCGACACAGCCGCCACTCGCGGTCGGTCGGTTGAAGATCGCCTCGCCCGCGCTCGCGAGCGCAGGGTCGAGTGGCCAGTCGCGAGGCCATTTCGGCGGACCGATGAGCTGAATGTCTCGTTCGAGCGCGAGCAGTCCTTCGTATTGCGCGGTCGAATCCTTATTGAGGTCAAAACCCAGCAGATGCGAAGGATCTTTCTGGGGATGCACGATCCCGAACACGCCGTAGACCTCGCCGAGATTGCGGGCGAGCCCCAGCAACCAATCGCCATTGTCCGAGAAGCCAGGCCATTGCGTCTTGTCTTGCAGGGCGGCGTTCCAGAGGAAGGGGGGCCGCACGGGCGCATCGGCGGTCTGGAGGTTGTCCTCAATCAGGAAGCTCGGCTCCGGGCCGATGTCGAGACCCGTGAGCCGATTCAGGATCATTCCCACAGCGTCGATACGTCCAGGTCCCCATAGCCTGTCCTTGGGCAAGCCGCGATCGGCAATGGCGTGCTCGCGCTTTTGCCAGGCCTGCACCTGTTCGCGCAGCGCCTTTTCTTTCTCTGGAATCTTGCCCCCGCCGAGCACGGCGCTGGCGAACTCCTCGAAGGTCGCGTCATCCGACAGAAGCTTGCCGACAGCCTTGTCGAGATCGCGCCAAAACGAGCCGAGATCGGCAATCGCCGGGCCGCCGTCGATGCGATAGGACTTGCCGTGAACCTCGATCTGCCGTGTGTGACAGGCCGCGCAGGTGATGCCGAGCATGTCAGCCCCATCCTGCGAGATGACGACCCAGCCGACGGGGAGGCCGGGAGGCGAGCTTTCCGGATTTGGCAGATAGCCGTAGCGATCGAGGCTTTCAGCCATGAAAGGCTTGCCGTCCGCCTGCTTCAAGGCGCTGATCCAGGCCCAAGGGATCAGGCGGGAGCCTTGATCTCGCGCATAAAAATCCCTTTGCGCGACCGTGGTCCAATTCGGACCTTGGTCAATCTTTTCCGCCGCGCGGCTCAGCGGGGCGCTCGCAAAAAGGGCAAGCGCCGCCGCCGCGACGCTCAACGCTCGCAATCCACGTGTGCAGCGCATATTCTCCTCCATAATTTCTTTAACGACGACGCCGCTTGCCCAGGCAGCCGCGCTGTAGCGGCCGGTTAACGTGCCGCACTAGGTTCTGCTGATAAACCCTGCGTTGAAGTGAAGCTCCTCCTATCTCCCGTCTCTGGCAAGGCCGCTCGAATCGGAATTCGTTGACGCGCGCGTCAAGAATTCACGCCAGCTCTCGCGCCGCCATGTCGACTGGCGCCTGCGCGCCGCCTCGGCCGTCCGCGGCTGCGAGGATGACGTCCGCGGCCTTTTCGGCGATCATGAAAACCGAGCTGACGATGAAATATCCGGGTATGCGCGGAAAGATCGAAGCGTCGACGACGCGCAGATTTTCCAGTCCATGCACGCGGAAGCTGCTATCCACGACGCCCGCCTCGGCCAAGGGCTTCATGGCGCAGGTGCCGCAGGCGTGGTGTCCCCATGCGTTGTCACGGACGAACTGACGCAGTTGCTCGCTGGTGTAGAGGCCACGACCCGGTATCGTCTCCTCCTTGACGAGATGCTGCAGGGAGTCCGACACATTTCTGACGAGGCGAATGCCCTCGACGATTGCGTCGAGATCGTCCTCGCCGCCGGCGCTCTCAAAATATCGGAAATCGATGTCCGGCCGCTCCAGCGGATCCTTCGATCGCAAGCGCAAAACGCCGGCGTTGTTTCGCGTGTAGGCTTTCAGAATGATCCAGGTGAGGAAATTCAGTTTCTTGATCTCCTCCGAGTATTTCGGGAAATAGCCGTGGAAATCGGCGAGCAGCCCGAAACAGAAGAGGTCGGCTTGATCGGCCGCCTTGCGCGAGGGAAAGACGAGCGAGATGAGCGCGCCGTTCGAGGCGTAAGGTCCAAAGCCGAAGCGCTTCCAAAGGCGATAGGGCGCGTCGCCGACTTCATAGCTGACGTCGTGCAGCATCTCCCACGGCTTCTTCATTTCTGAAACCACGGCGATCTCGTAGCGATCCTGCAAATTGAGGCCCACGCCCGGAAGATCGTGGAGGGGCTTCACGCCCTTCTGCTTGAGATGCTTCGCCTCGCCGACGCCTGACAGCATCAGCAACTGGGGGGAGTTGAACGCGCCGCCGGACAGGATCACCTCGCAGCGCGCATTGACCTGCTTCTCTTTTCCTCCGACGCCGCGGGGTTGTGCTGCGGCCTGATAAAGATGCGAACCCTCGACGTAACGCACGCCAACCGCGCGTTTGGACCTCGGATCGATTTCGACGCGCGTCGCGAGCGCGTTGACGCGAATGGTGAGACAGTCGGGGCGACGTTCGCGCATATCGAGAAGAAACTCGCGCGGGCCGCGCCGAACGTGCCGGGCCGTCGAGAGCGGCGGCAAGACGAGGCCCCAGGCGCGATCGTTGATCAGCCGCTCGTCGTTGGGATCCGCCTCGCCCAACAGGAACCATCCCCATCGTTCGGCCGCTTTGGGCAGCAGCGCCGCCGCCGCGAGAACAGCATCTTTGAGCGCTTGCTTCAGCCGCCAGTCACGGAGAATGCGCAGCGGCGTCGCCCGCTGCGTCGTCAGCCATCCGTCGAAGCCGTGACCTGTCGGGTTCCACCCGGTCAGGCGCGCGAGCCAGCGCCAGAGCGGATTGCCGTATCGACAATCCTCGATACGGCGGAAATACTTCTGCATGTTGGACGCTTTCCAGGAAGCGTCCCCTGTAATGTTGGCGATATGATTCCAGTCGGCGTTCGACGGACGCACGACGATCATCGCATTATGGCCGGCGCAGCCCCCGAGTCCGCTGGCGCGCGGATAGAGCACGCCGTCCACGCGTTCGCCTTCATAGACGTCGTAATATTTCTTGTCCTGACGCTGCTGCTCGGCGCTCGCATAATGGCGAACCCAAAAATTCCACCGGAAGGACGGATTTTCGGCGGCGAAGGGGTGGAAGGCCGGCGTGCGGTAATCATCGGGCGCCGAGCGCGCCAGCGGGTCCGCGGGCGTGAACGCAGACTCCTCATCGACCGGGTCGTCGCCGGCCTCGAGCAGCAGCACCTGTCGCCCCGCTTCGGCGAGGCGCGCCGCGACCACGCAGCCTGCCGCGCCGCCCCCGACCACGATGTAATCGAATGTCTCGATTTCGGTCATAGCGTCATCAGAAGTGCTTGATGTATTCGATCAGGGCCTCCTTGTCGGCGGCCGGCAGATCGGCGCCGAAGTAGTGGCCGCGGTTGACCACGTAATCCGGGCACTTGCTGATGCCGATGAGCGTGTCGAGCAGCCCCGTTTCGCGCACGACCCGCTCGGCGCGCACTTGCGTTCCCGGATCGGCGAGCTCTTCGGCCGAGCAGGCGCCGCCAAACTGCGAGAAGGCGCTGATGATCGTCGGCGCCGCGCGCGCGAGCTTCCACACATGCCCAAGCATGTCCGTCTCGTCATTGTCGGGTAGGAGCTTGGTGTTGGTCAGAGCGTTGATCGGGAAGTCTTTCGGCAAGGGGCCCAGCGCCACGGCGCCGTCGGGCTGGAAAACCCAGGGCGCGGCCCAGTGCAGCAGGCCCGCAGCGCTGCGCGCCAGCGCCGGGGTGTACTCCTTCGGCGCCCGGATGCAGGTCGGCGCGGTGGTGCGATACATGTAGCCCGGAGCCGCGGTCGTGGGGTCCCTGCGGCGGCGTTCGGGATAAAGAAGCTCGTGGATCGAGCGGTCGAACTGACGCAGCCGGTTCTCGACGCAAGGCATGTCCGGGTTGTCGGGGTCCGCGCTCGGACAATGATCCACCGTCTTATAGGGATCAGCCCTATAGGGCTCCGTCTCCTTGCGAGAAGCCTCGCCGCCCAAGCGATAGGCGTGGCTCTTTGGCTCTTCGAGTCCGAGCGAATTATTCGAGAGAAACGGCGCCGTCGACCAGACGCTGACGAGCGACGCGGGACGGAAATAGCCGCGACCATTGCCCAAGGGCTGGAAAGACGACGGCGCTCCAGAAACGGGGTGGTTGATGGTCACCGGTTTCACGGGCGGCAACGTCTTATACGTGTCCGAGGAGAAGTCGTTCCAGACGTCGTCCTTGAGCGCGTTGCTCGCGAGAGGACCGCAAGCGTTCACCTGAACGAGGTCGAGCGGGATGCGGCGCTCGGTCGAGAGATAGTTTCCGTCGAGGAAATCCTTGCCGTCGGGGCCAGGCTCCAGCACGCGCTTCACCATCTCCCGCTTGAACTCCGGGCTCTGCGCCCATTGCCAATAGCGATCCCAGCATTGCCGGTATTCAGGGCCGGCGCCGCCGCCTGCGCAAATGCCGTCGTCGATGCCCGAATTGGCGGGCGCAGGGGGGATCTTGCTGGAGTGACAGGCGGCGCAGTTCTCAGCGAAGACCAGCTTGCCGCGCTTGACGATCTCGGAATCGTAAGGCTGCAGATAAGAAGCGCCATTGGGCGCGTCCTTCAGCTTGTCCGCGCGTCCGGTGGTCAGGAAGAACACCGCCATGTCGGGCGTCATGTCTTCCGTCGCGCCCCAATAGGCCGAGTTGCGCTCGGCGTCGGAGATTTTGATCGGCGTGATCTTCCGGCCGCCGACGAAGGGGTTGAAATGCAGCAGCCATTCCTCGCTGAAGAGGCCGATGTTCAGATAAACGCGATTGAAGGCGCCGAGCGCGCCGACGGCGTCCGAGCCGTCCTTCAGCACGCGCATCGTATGCACCTCGCCTGAGCGCGGGTCCCAGAAGGACCCGAGCGCCGACGTGAGCGCGTAGTCGCCAAACTGCTTGTTGTCGAGCTCGCCGCCGGCGAGCTTCTCCTTGCCCCAACGCTCGGCGAGCACGAGACGATCCAAGGTGTTGTAGACCGCGTTCATCGTGCGCGGGTTGTTCATATAGTCACTCGAAACCAGAGAGGTGTCCAGCGCGCCGGGCGGGCTGGTGTGGAACAATTGGTAAAGAAAATTGCCTTCGTTGGGCGTGGGAGCGCCATCTTTGCCGCGAGGACGCGTGTCCCAGAAGAAGATGCGGTCGACCCAATAATATTGCGCCCCGGGATTGGAGGTCAGGTTTTCCCAGGCGGGGTTCTCCGGATCCGTCGGCGGATTGATGGGGTTCGGTCCGACATGGCAGAAAGCGCAGGACATGCCGACGCGATAGGGCCGCACGAGGTTCGGATCATTGTAGTAGCTCGGATCGTTGTAATAGCGATCGGCGTCCCAGCGCGCCTGTGCCGCCTCGTCGAAGTCGGGATTGGGAAAGAGCCGCAGGCCGACAATGCCGCTCGGCTCGCCATAATAGGAGCCAACGGGCTGCGTCTGCCCGCGGGAGCCGACCTTGACGCCGGGATACTTCTTCGCATCCGCGAAAGGGTCCGCCGGACAGGACGGATCGCGGCGATCGAGCCACAGGCCGTAGCGCGACGGATCGGGCGCATCCGCTTCGCTGTAGCAAGGCTCGTTGACGAGGCCGAGATAGGCCCACCGATTATGCCGGCCGTAATATTGGGACTTGTGCGAAGACAAGATCTTCAGCAGGTCGAAGACGCCCAAGAGGTTCCGCGCCGCGTAGTCCCAGAACCGATCATTGCCGCCGGTCCACACGATCCAGCCGTTCTGACCGCGGATCGCGCTCTTGCGAACCTCTTCCGGCGTCAGCTTGGCGATCGAGGCGATCTGCTGGATCTCGGGCGGATAGCTGTTCGCGTCCGAGGGCTTGACCAGCAGGCCCTTGTCCATCTTCGCGAAATATTCGTCGTCGGCGGCGGGAAAGTTCTTGCGCGTCAAACCCGCGCGCATGGCTTCGTCCTTCACGGTTCCGAACTCGGACCAGCGAGGCGCGACGAGAGCGAAATACGCCCAGGTCAAGAGCGCGATAACCACGAGGCCGAGCAGCGCGAGTATCGCCAGCGTCCAGCGGAAAATACGAAAAACTTTCGATGAAACCATCGTCATCAGAGACTCTCCAGCGGCCGTGCGCGTCACAGCGTCTTCAGGTAGGCGAGCAGGTTTTCCTTATCCTCATTGGAAAGGTCGACGCCGTAGGCATGGCCTTCGTTGCCGTTGCCGGGCGTGGAGGTCTCGTATCGCCACCCGACTCGCTCCGCCTCCGCGCCTTGGCTCACGAAGCCGCCGTTCTTCGCGTCGACGAGATCGTAGCCGCGGTAGAACACCGAGGGGCGTTGCTTCGGGGGATTTAAAAGCTCGCGCAGGCTCGGCACCGAGCCATTGTGCAGATAGGGCCCGCGCAACCAAAGGCCGGTCAGTTCATTCGTCAGATAGCCGTTGATTTTCTGAAACGCCTTGAACCCCCAATTATAGCCCGCCTCGTAATGATTGTAGCGATCCGCCGCTTCGGCGGTCCACATGTCGATGCGATGGCGGTCGGTGCCGATTTCACCGGCGGGAATCACGGTGCGATATCGCGCGCCCGTGGGCTCGTGGCAGTCGGCGCAGAGACTGCGATAGAGCACGCGGCCCGCTTCCACCTGCGCCGTCTCCACGCGGAAAGGATCGGCCGGGTTCAGCGTCGTGCTGAACGGCGACGGCGGTGGCTGGTTCAGGCGGATGAAATCATCGATCCGCGCCAGATTCTCCTTCGTGTCGGCATAGGCGTTGGAGACCAGCCCGTCGCCGATGGCGCCCGCAAGCGCGGTCTCCTCCAGCGAGGTGCTGAGGCCGTCCCAATGCAACGCGTAGCCGGAGCCCTCCTTCAGAGCCGACAAATTCCACAGCGGCATCATGTCGGAATTGCCGATCGTGTGGTCGTCCGCCAGCTTCAGATTATAGAATTTCACGGGATTGAACGGATCGATCCGGCCCGCGCCCCAGTTCGGGCGCGAGTCCATCCAGGCGTAACGTTTGGCCTGATCGTTGAGCGCCGACTTCGTGAATGGGACAAGCACGTAGCGGTACAGCGCGCGCTCCCAAAGCGGCATGTCGTAGATCGCTGTGATCTCGTTCAAGAAATTATCGGCGGTGAAGCGCGGGTCCGCTCCGGAGCGCATCAAGAAGCGCAGAAAACCCTGCGGATCGACGGCGCCGCCGCTTCCGCCCACAACCAGCTTCGAGGGCTCGTCAGGGTGAAGCCGATAGGTGCTCTGGTGACAGAAGGCGCAGTTCGCGGAGACTCGCGGAATGACTCCGATGGTCTTCTTCGAGAAGCCGACCGGCAACTCCTCGCCAGGCTCCCAAAACAATCCGAGCGAGCAATAGCCGTCCTGGCGGCCCGGCAAATGTTCCGGAAACATCTGCGGCAAGACGCGCCAGATCCAATAGGGAAGACCTTGCGACGTCTCATTGCCGATGGAGCCGTGATTGAACAATCGCGCCGGATCGGCAGTCCAAGGCTGCGCGATCGGCCGCAGGAAGATCAGATAGCCGGCGATCGTGATCGTCAGCAGCAGCACGAGCGCGCCGGCGAGCAGCTTTGGCAGCAGGAGCGTCTTCATGTCCGCTCTCCGCTAAGGGCCTCACGACTCTCCCGCTCACGGATCTTGATCAGGCAAATCAGCGTCGTCAAACCGATGAATCCGTCAATGAGCGTGACGAGGAGAAATCCAGGCGGCTGATTGAACAGGAACACCGCAACGGCGAAGAACGTGGCCCCGAAAGTGCGCGACGGGAACACGCCGAGCCATGCGTAGGTCCTGTAGCGCGCGAAGTCGATCGCCGTCGGAACATAGAAGACGGAGATGATCGCGAGGAGCATCCCGCCCACTCGCGCCCAGATCGTCTGCGACAGCGGCTGAAGGTGAAAGAAGGCGATCATCTGCTCCGGAAAGAAGAACAGCGGGATGATCAGGGTCAGGTTCAAGGCGATTCCGATCCAGATCAGGAGGGAATAGCGCGCGATCCACACGGTGGACGAATCATAAAGAGCGTTGTTTTTCATAGCGTTTTCATATACTCCACGAGCGCGTCTTTATCTGAGGGCAAGAGTTCGGTGCCATAGTAGGCCCCCTCGTGCCCCGCGTTCGAATTGCCGGAAAGGGACGTGTCATAACGAAAGAGCTCGGCGCCGGCTTCGGCGTCGCTGCGATAGCCGACCTTCTTCACGTCGAAGAGGTCCGAGCCGCGATACCAGACGGTCGGCCGGTTCTTTGCGGGCTCGAGAAGGTCGCGCAAGGTCGGCACCGAGCCGTTGTGCAGATAGGGGGAGCGGGCCCAAATGCCGTCCAGCGGCTGATTGGCGTATCCGCCCGTCTTGCGGAAATGAGAGAACCGCCAAGGGTATCCCGCGTAGAGCAGGTTCTGCGATCCGGAAAAATCCGTCGTGTAGGAGGCCCAGCGGCCGCGATCGGTCGCGATGTCGTCGAGCCTCGTCACCTCGCCCAGCGCAGGAAAGCGATGACGGTCGTAGCTGTACTGCTGCGATCCCTTGTCACGCATCCCGTGGCAGGAGGCGCAGTATTCCGCATAAAGGACCTGCCCACGCTCCACGGCGGCGAGATTGATCGCCGAGCGGTCCGGAAATTCCGGCGGCGTGAGATCCCATGTCCATTGCTTGACGCGCGCGATGGATTTGCGATCCACGGTCACAGGCGTGACTCCGGCGCCGAGCGCCGCGCTCAGATTGCGTTCGTCGACGGAGCTGTTGTTGCCGTCCCAATGCAGAAACAAACCCTCGCGCGGGCGTTGGCGCCAAATGGAGGGGTAGTCGGACGACCCGTTGAGCTCCTCATTCGTGATGTGGCGCTCGTCCAGGCTCTGGCCGAATTGAATGGCTTTGTATGGATTGAAGGTGTCGACGCGGCCCGGCCCCCAATCGTTCTGCCGGTTGAGGAAGCTGAGCTTCTTTCCCAGCTCTTGCAGCGCATCGCGCACGCGCGGATAGACAATGTGACGATAAATGGCTTCTTCGACAAAATTCAAACGCCCGCCGACCTCCGGGCTATTGATGGCGGCAATCAGCGAGTCGGCGGTAAAGCCGGGATCAGCGCCGACGCCTAAAAGAAATTTGCTGAATTCCTGCAAGCGCAAATTGTTGGCGGGAGCGCCATAGAGATATTTTGGAGGGTCCGCCGCCGCCAATCGGTAGGTGCCGACGTGACAGACCGCGCAATTCAGCCACGCGCGCTCTACGCCCTGCACGACCCGCCGCGAGAAGCCGATCGGCAGCTCCGCATTCGGCGTCTCGTAGAGCAGTCCGAACTTTCTGTAGCCGCCGGGTCCAAGCTCATTCTTGTACATGACTGGCAAGGCCCGAAGCACCAGTGTCGGCACGCCATTGGCGACCTCGCTGCCGATCGAGCCGTGCTTGAAGTGATCGACGTCGTTCTCATACGCGATCACATATTGGTTGACGAAAACGAGGTAGTAGACGCCGAGCAGCGCCAGTGCGGCGATGACGAGCCAGCGAACCAGACGCTTCTTCGCCAGCCGGCTTTCGACCGGTGTTGGTGGATCGTAATCCATGCCGAGAAGTCTCCTTGCGAACGGAATTATTTCGTGTACGTCGGCGGCGCGAAGACGCTCATCACCTCCTTGATCAAATTGTCCCATTTCTCGTCGAAGGTGTCGCCGTCGAAGCGCGAGACCTCATAGCAGCCGAGCGGATTCTCGAGATCGTTGATCAGGCACTTGTTGCAATAGGTGCAAGCCTTCTGCGGCGACGGCCCGTCCGCGGTTTTTAAAATTTCGGGAAGGTTGTTGTTGGCGATGAGGGGCCGCGCCATGGTCACCGCGTCGCAGCTCTCGTTGCGAATGACCTCGGCGATGCGCGAAGCGTGCTGGAAGCCACCCGTCACGAGCACTTTGACGCTCGGGTCGATCGCGACGATTTCCCTCCGCAGATACTGCGCATAGGCCGCGTTGATGCCTTCCACGACCGGGCCGCGGCGGAAGAGCCACAGCCAGTGGAACAGCTTCGCGCCGAGCGGATTGTTGAACACCGCATAATTGAACGGCGCGCGCGCTCCCTTCGAGAGCATGACCTCGTACCATCGCGCCAGCGTGCGCATCGGCAGGTCGCCCGGGGGGTTGCGAGGATGCGGGAAAGTCGAGCCGCTCGAAATGTGAAACGCGTCGACCCCCTTACCGTCGTCGAGAAGCAGCTTGCAAATTTGCAGCGTGTCTTCGAGCTGATTGCCCTTCTTCTCCCAGGGATAAAGCCAATTATTGTGATCGACGCCGTTGATCTTCATCTGCAGATGAAAATCCTGCCCGACCTCGCGTCGGATGGCGCGGACGATCTCCAGAACGAAGCGCGCCCGCCGGTCTACCGTTCCGCCATATTCGTCATTGCGATCATTGATGCCCGAGCTCAAGAATTGCGTGATGAGATAGCCGTTCGCGCCATGCAGCTCCACGCCGTCGAGCCCGGCTTCCCGCGCGCGCCGCGCGCCCTGCGCGAAATGCTCGACCACATCGCCGATCTCGGCGGTCGTCATCGCCTGAGCCTGGATGCCGTGGAAATAGTCCTGATGGCTGGTCGAGCTCAGCGCCTTCTTGTACAGATTCTCGACGCCGCCCGTATCCTGCTGACGTCCGGAGTGGGAAAGCTGCATAATGAAGCGGCAGTCGTAGGCGTGAATGCGCTTGCCGACCTCGCGCCAGAAGGGGATCTTGTCGTCGTCGTCGATCATCGCGTAGCGCGTCAGGATGCGGCCGCGCACCGCCACCGGCACATAGGATGAAATGATCGCGCCAATGCCGCCTTTCGCGAATTTTTCTTCCCAGTTCAATCGGGCGTTTGTGCCCTGGCCGTTATAATCGTCGAACGTCCCCGATATGCTCGAGCGCAGAAGTCGGTTCTTGACCTGCAATTTTCTGAACCGCAACGGGCTGAAAATCAGCGCGGCATTGTCCTCGTGCAGAAATTGCTCATTGGCTGGCAAACTCATAAGCCCTCACATTAATGAAAGTGCGTGAACCCTGTATCCAGATGGTAGCTCTTTCTTCACCCTTGGCAACGGGTTTCTCAGAATTTTTTCCCATCGCGCGAGCCGGGGAAACTGGCTCCGCGCCGCGCGTGTGGCTGAAATCCGTTGATTTAAGAGGGGTTGAGTCGCGCGGACCCCGTTTGTGAGTCGGGTTCAATGGACAAAGCTGTGGGGGCGGCCTCGCGTTGCGACGGAGAGGGTCGCGCAGGCGGCGTGCGCTTCGTCGTCGCGCCGGGCAGAGCGGTTCAGCCCTGCCGGCGCGCGGGGCCACTTGCGCACAAGGCCTTGCTTCGCCATAAGACCCGCCGACTGAACCCTCACCCCTCCGAGCCCATGTCCAGTTTCAAAGAGCGCGTCTTTTCCGGCGTGCAGTCCACCGGCAATCTGCATCTTGGCAACTATCTCGGCGCGATCGTCAAATTCGTCGAGCTGCAGAAGAGCTATGACTGTCTCTATTGCGTCGTCGATCTGCACGCGATCACGCAGCCGCAAGACCCGCTGACGCTCAGCGCCAATACGCGCGAGATCGCGGCGGCCTTCATCGCCTGCGGCATCGACCCCGCGAAGAACGTCATCTTCAACCAGAGCCTCGTGCCCGAGCACGCCGAGCTCGCCTGGGTCTTGAACTGCATTGCGCGCATCGGCTGGCTCAACCGCATGACGCAGTTCAAGGACAAGGCCGGCAAGGATCGCGAGAACGCCTCGGTCGGGCTCTATGATTATCCGGTGCTGATGGCGGCGGACATTCTGCTCTATCGCGCGACGCATGTGCCGGTCGGCGAGGACCAGAAGCAGCATCTCGAGCTCGCGCGCGACATCGCGCAGAAGTTCAACAACGACTTTGCTGAGTCGATCACGCGCAACGGCTATGGCGACGGCGTCTTCTTCCCCTTGCCCGAGCCGCTGATCTCGGGTCCCGCGACGCGCGTCATGAGCCTGCGCGACGGCGCGAAGAAAATGTCGAAATCGGACGCCTCCGACTATTCCCGCATCAACCTTTCCGACGACGCAGACTCCATCGCGCAGAAGGTCCGCAAGGCCAAGACCGATCCCGAGCCTCTGCCGAGCGAGGAAGCGGGCTTGGCGGGGCGGCCCGAGGCGGCCAATCTCATCGGCATCTACGCGGCGCTCTCGGGACGTGGCAAAGTCGACGTGCTCTCGGAGTTCGGCGGCGCGAATTTCTCGGCGTTCAAGAACGCTCTCGTCGATCTCGCGGTGGCGAAGCTTTCGCCCATCACCGCCGAGATGCGCCGGATCACCAATGATCCGGCCTATATCGACGGCGTGCTGCGCGACGGCGCACGCCGCGCGCGCGAGATTGCGCAGCCCAACATGGACGCGGTGAAGGATATCGTGGGGTTTTTGCGGTAATGCGGCGCTCGTTCCTGCCGAGGAGGGCCGTCCTGCCTCGTGTGAGCCATGCGCGCGTGAGTGGCTGAAAACGCCAAAAGCGAGCACGGATTGTGGGCTTATCGGCTGTTTCATGCTAAATGTCGCTGATGATAATTCTGTCCCGGGACATACAGGCTCTGCTCGAGGCGAAGGCTGACCAGACAGGTCGAACGCCCGAGGAGATTTTACGCGAAGCTCTTTCCCATGCGGGCGACAGGGTGGCGTGGCGTCGCGCCGCGACCCCGGTTCCTGCCAATCTGACCAAAAACGAGCTGATTGCCTGGATGGAAGAAATCGCCGTGCGTAGCGCGGCGCGGCCCGTCGCCGACCCGAGGTCTATCGACGAGATCATCGGTTATGATGATTTCGGCTTGCCGCGATGATCGTCATCGATACGTCGGCGCTGATCGCAATTCTCAATCACGAACCGGAGCGCGCCGCCTTTTACGAGGCGATAGCCGCCGCGGATCGTTGCCTCGTCAGCGCGATCACCTATCAAGAGGCGGGCCACGTCCTCATCGCGAGACGCGGCGTCAACGGCCTTTACGACCTTGAAGACTTTCTGGCCCTCATCAATGCCGAGATCGTCCCGCACGACCTACATCTCGCCGCCTTGGCGCTAGAGGCCTTTCGTCGCTACGGCAAGGCATCGACGCCAATGCGCGTCTCAACTTTTGCGATTGCGCAGCGTAAGCGCTCGCCAAGACCATGGATGCGCCCTTGCTGTTCAAGGGCAATGATTTCACGGACACCGACCTGACGTTCTGCCTCTGAACTGGCTTCATTTTGACAGGGCGGGATGGCTGAGTGCGGTCGGCGCGCGCGCGATTGCACAACCCAACATGGACGCGGTGAACTATATCGTGGGGTTTCTGAGATGAGCGCTGCGACTCGCGTTCCCTCTCCCCGCTCGCGGGGAGAGGGTTAGGGAGAGGGGCATGGGAGCCTGCCGGCGACGGCGCCGAATTTCTCCGGGTCTCTTGCGCTGCAACGCGGATTGACAATCCCCCAAGCCCCTCACCCCGGCCCTCTCCCCGCTCGCGGGGAGAGGGGGATGCGCGCAGTCTCTTGTCAGCCCGCTGTCGCCCGCCGCCATCCGATCAACCCCGCCGTCGAGGCGTCCAGATCGGCGGTCGCGCGCGAGGGATCGGCGACGATCGGCGCAAGACGGTTAGCCAGCTCCTTGCCGAGCTCCACGCCCCATTGGTCGAAGGGATTGATGTCCCAGATGACCGACTGCACGAAGACCTTGTGCTCATAGAGCGCGACGAGACGTCCGAGCGTGCGTGGATCGAGGCGCCGGTAGAGGATCGTGCTCGACGGGCGGTCGCCTGGGAAAACCTTGTGCGGCCCGAGACGCTCGATCTCCTCTGGGGCGCGATCTTCGCCGGTGAGCAGCGCCTTCGCCTCGTCCAGCGTGCGTCCGCGCATCAAGGCTTCGCTTTGCGCAAGACAATTCGCAAAGAGCAGCTCGTGATGGCGCTCGTCGGATTCGACGGGCTCGGCGGCGATCAGAAAGTCGATCGGGACGACGCTCGTTCCTTGATGCAGAAGCTGGAAGAAGGCGTGCTGGCCATTGGTGCCGGGCTCGCCGAAGATGACCGGCCCGGTTTCGGTCTCGACCTTTGAGCCGTCGCGCCTGACGGATTTGCCGTTCGACTCCATGTCGAGCTGCTGCAGATAAGCGGGAAAGCGCGCGAGCCGCTGGTCATAAGGAATCACCGCATGGGCGGCGCGCCCAAGCACATTGCGGTGCAAGACGCCGAGGAGCCCCATCAGCGCGGGGATGTTTTTTTCGAGCGGCGCTTCGCGGAAATGCTCGTCCACGTCGAAGCCGCCCTGCAGAAAGGCGATGAAATTCTCCGGGCCGACGGAAATGGCGAGCGCCAAGCCGATCGACGACCAGAGCGAGTAGCGCCCGCCGACCCAGTCCCAGAAGCCGAAGACGCGATCCTGCGCAATCCCGAATTCGGCGACCTTGTCGAGCCGCGTGGAGACGGCCGCGAAATGCTGCGCCACCGCGGCTTCGCCGAGCGCCGCGACGACGCGCGCGCGGGCGCTTCTCGCGTTAGCCATGGTCTCTTGCGTCGTGAAGGTCTTCGACGAGACGATGAACAGCGTGCGCGAAAGATCGAGGGAGCTGAGCGTATCGGCGAGATCGGCGCCGTCGACATTGGCGACGAAATGCGCGCGCGGTCCTTCGCTGCGATAGGGTGATAGCGCGCGGCAAGCCATCGCCGGTCCCAGATCCGAGCCGCCGATGCCGATGTTGACGACATCGGTGAAGCGCTCGCCGCCGAACGTCTTCACCGCGCCCGAGCGGAGGGACTGCGCGAAGGACAGGACCTTCTCACGCTCGCGCTCGATCTCGGGCCGCATGTCGACGCCGCCCATCTGAATCGGACGGCGCGAGAGATCGCGCAAAGCCATGTGCATCGCAGCGCGCCCTTCGGTGTTGTTGACGGGCTCGCCCGCGAAAAGCGCCGCGCGCCGCGCTTCCAGATTGCGCGCGCGCGCCAGCTCGATGAGCAGGCGGACGGTCTCGGCGGTGATCTTATGCTTGGAGAAATCGAAGAGGAGGTCGTCGATCTCGACCGAGAACTCGCGGAAGCGGACGGGATCGCGCGCGAAAAAATCGCGGGCGCGAAGCGGCTCGAGGGCGGCGGCGTGAGATTGCAGGGCGGCGAGAGCTTGATGAAAGTTCATGTCGTTGTGGCTCGGCGGAGTTCGATTCGAAGCAGGAAAGCAAGGATTCGCGACGGTAGCGCGACGGCGCCGCGATCGGCGGAGTGCTGAAGAAGGTGGGACGACTCTGCTGCAGCGCGGCACGAGAGACGGGAATTATGACGGTTTTTCCTCTGTATTATGACGAAATTTTATGAACAAGGTCACGTCATGATGACAAAGTTCAGAGACGTTCCGCTCGTGAATCACATCCCCTTCGTCGACGTGCGCGAGGGCGGTCCGATCGCCCATGCGCTGTCGCGTCCGGAAGCCGCCGCCGCGCTGCGCGACTATTGCGTCGCGCCCATGCCGAGCTGGGGGCGCGGGGTCTGCCTCACCTCGATCGATCGCCTCGCGGAGCGCTGGCTGAAGAGCTCGATCTCCGCCTATCGCGATGAGTTGCAGCTCGTCGCGACCATCCTCGGATTCCCGGGGACGCTGACGCTCAACATGTCCTATCTCTTCGCCTGCACGACCTCGGCGAGCCTCTCCGCTGACGGGCGGCCGATGATCCGTCGCACGCTCGACTGGCCCTTTGGCGGCCTGGGGCGTTGCGTCGAGATCGCCTGGCAGGCCGGCCCCGCGGGGGAGTTCTACAACGCCACCTGGCCGGGCGCGGTCGGCGTGTTGAGCGCCACGGCGCCAGGACGCTTCTGCGCCGTGATCAATCAAGCGCCGATGCGTCGTCGCGCGCCAGGGCTTCTCGCTCTGCCGCTGGACGCCTCGATAAACATCGCCCAGGCGCTGCTGCGCGAGGACGGCTGGCCGCCCGATCATCTGCTGCGCTACGCCTTCGAGACATGCGAAACCTTCGAGGACGCGATCCGGCTGTTGTCGCAGGAGCCATTGGCGCGACCCGCGATCTTCACGCTGGCGGGCGTCGCTCCCGAGGAGATCGCCGTCGTCGAGCGCACCGAGCGCGAGGCCCATGTCATGCGCGGGCCCGTCATCGTCGCCAATGACTGGCAGACTCCCCGCCGCGGCTGGAAGGGCCGCATGGGGCCGCAGAACAATGAGGATCGCCGGCGCTCGATCGCCGCCACGCGCTCGGACGCCGAACGCTTTTCCTGGGTGATCCCGCCGGTTTTGAACCCGACCACGCGTCTCGCGGTCGAGATGTCCGCCTCCGCGGGCGGAAAGCTTGTCGCGCGGGGCTATGAGACAGCGTGCTGGCGCAATGTCTCGAAGCCCGCGACGCGAGACTTCGACCTCAGCGACGCCAATCCCGTCGCCGCTTAGAGCGTGCCCCCTCGTGCGGCGGGGCGCGATCACGCGCCGCGCCATTCGAACTCGGTGTAGAGGGCGGCCGGCTCGCCGATCGGCGCGAAGCCGAGCCGCCGGCAAAATCGCAGCGAGCCTCGGTTGCCGTTCAGCACGCTGGCGCGCAAAGGGAGCGCGCGGCGCCGCGCTTCGGCAATGAGGGGCTCGATCACCGCCTCGCCGATCCCGGCGCTGCGGCGCTCAGGAACGATCGCGAGATCGACGATGCGCGCCTGTGTGTCGCTGATGTCGACGATGATATAGCCCACCGGCGCGCCGTCGAATTCAATGACGTCAAAGCGCGCCCGCGGAAAATCCCTCCGGTAGCTCTGGATTTGCGCGCGAAATTGCTGGCGCAGAAGAAGCTGCGCCAGCTCCGGGCCCAGCGGCGAGAAATCCTCCCCGGGTGGGCGAGAGGCGCAAAACAGCGCGAAGCGAAAGGCTGCGTCCGCCTCCGTCTCGCGCCGTAAGCGCAAAAGCCCGCCGGAAAATTCGATTTCGCGCGCGGCGCGCGTCATCGGCGCGTTCGTCAGGAGCGTGACGGGAAGATGCCGTTCAGCGCGATGATGTAGTTCATCGCCAGCACCGGCTGTATGTTGGTGTGCGGCCGCCCGGTCCCGGAAAGAGTGACAGCGTTCAGGTTCAGCGTCGTGGGCGACGTCAGCGATGCGGAGTAATCCTGGGCGGCTCTGCCTTCGTAGGTTGCGGCGGCAAGGTAATTGTTGGCGGGAGGCTGCACCGCAGTTTTGGGCGCGTTATCGGCGTTGATCAAATGATTGTGCGCGGGCATCTCGGTCACGGCCAGCGCCACGTTCTCCACGCCCGTCATTTCGCCGATCGCGTAAGGCGACAGGCCATTGCCCTGGCCCATCCCAATCGGCACGCGGCTGCGCAAGTCGGGCAGCGCGAAGTTACTCGTCCCATTGCCGCCGTAATAAGTGCCGATGAGCGAGAATAGTGCGGTGTATCGTGAGATAGGCAATAGGCTCCCGTCGCATATAGCCCAGTTGACTGGGGCAAAATTAAACCCTACCAGCAGGATTTGACCGATAAATGGGTCCGCCATGGTTTCTCACTCCCCAAAATGCGCATGGAAATTATGCGCTTTATTTCCCGCGAGATGCTGGGAAACTAAATCGTTACTAGTTGATCATTGTATTAGCACGAAACGGCGAGATACGATAGAGCCTGCGCTTAAGCAGCAAGCGGCTAGAGCGCGACGCGAAAAAGTGGAAGCCGGTTTTCGCACGAATCGCACTCTAAATTTTTAGAATCGATCACGTTTTCTGCGTTCGGGCGATTCGGCCTGAACGCCGCGTGATCTAGTCGTTCTCGTCGTTCGTTTGATAGGGTCCGCCCGAGAGGGTTCGGTCCAGCAGCGGGGCAGGGGTTGTGAATATCGGCGCGAGACTTCTTATCCTGGGCGCCGTGATGGCTGTTTCGGCGTCGGCCCTTGAGCCCTTGGCTGCGGCGCCGATGTTGCGTGACGGAGCCGCGAGACTCGCGTCGCCGGCGAAAGATGCGGCAGAGTTCTGTCTTCCCGGCTGGCGGCTCAACTTTCACAGCCGCTGCGTGCCGCAACGGCGGCGCTGGTGGTTTCGCTGAGACAGGAGGCGAAGTTGAGCACGAACGACCCGTGGCCGACAGAAATCCGCCGGGAAGACGAAGGCGGGAGCCTCGTCGTCGTCTTCGACGACGGCCTGCGCTTCCGTCTCTCCGCCGAACAGCTGCGGGTCCGGAGCCCCAGCGCCGAGGTGCGCGGGCATAGCGAGGCCGAGCGCAAGACCTTAGGCGGCAAGCGCAACGTCCGCATCCTCACTGTGTCCCCAGTCGGAAATTACGCCGTGCGTCTCGACTTCGACGACGGCCATTCGACCGGCATTTACACGTGGTCCGGACTCTACGCTCTCGGGGCAAGTGCGGAGGAAGACTTCGCGCTTTACCTCCAAGAGCTCGCGGCCAAAGGCCTCGACCGCGACCGCCCGGGCGAGGCGTGACGCGAGCGCGGTCGGGGCGCCCGCTCTCATTTCGAAGCTTCAGGCTTCTGCCGTCGTCGGATCGATCATTCTCTTGATCTCGCTGATCTTGTTCGCGGGAAAGCCGCCTTGCTCGGCATGCTTGCGGATGATGGCCTCATTCGGGGCGATGTAGACGCAGTAAACCTTGTCGTCCGTTACGTAGCTCTCGACCCATTGAATCTCGGGACCAAGGTTCCGCAGAACAGAACAGGATTTCTGGGATATTCCCTGCAAATCGCCGGCGCTCAGCTTCCCCGCCCCGGGAATGTCGCGCTCGATAATATATTTGGGCATCTTCTCACTCCCTAAGGCCGACGGAAGTCTTTAGAAAATCATCCTCTGCGTTCATTCGCAAGATGGGCGGGGAGGTTCACACGGCGACCGAGGATTCGGTGAGTATGGAAAACAGTTTTCTCCCAATCGCTTTCCGGACACTGATCCAGCTTGATTTCTTATCGCTCGAACGTTTCCATTGGAGCGGAAAGCGCGCGAGAGAATTCCGCAAAAGTTGACAGACTTTTGCGATGAGAATCCTCTCCACCCCTTGATTTGGAGCGATTCCTTATCGTTCGAGCAGGAAATGCAGTAGAGCGCGATGCGAAAAAGCGGAAACCGGTTTTTCGCACAGATCGCGCCCTAAACTTTAGAATCGATCACGTTTTCTGCGTTCAGGCGATTCCGCACGCATCGCGCTTTAGTGCGGGCGAAACGCCTTGGCTGACTCGAGCTCGATTCTCGAAATGCGGAAGAAGCCGCGGCCGCCCGCGCGGGTTTGGTATTTCGAGCCGAACCGGGCGCAAAGCACCTTGAACCATTGCTCCTTGTCGAGCGCGTTCGGACATTCGGCGATGTCCCAGACGCGGGCGTCCGGGTGGAACCGCACATGGAGTATGACTTCGTCCGCGACGGGCGCGGCGACGGCGGCGTCGCAAAGGCCGGGCGCGGCGACTTTTTCTTCCGGGGGCGGTGCGATGGTCAGCGAAACCGTGGCTGCAAACTCGGTATTTTCCAAAGCCTTCGTCGTGGACATGTCTTCCTCATGCAGGCCGATGGGGGATCGGCGCTCTGGCCTCCTGCGCCGCATGGATATGTAAGCAGAGTACATAGCGATAATGCAAGTGCAATAATCAGGCGCCGCGCTCAGCGACCATGGGAGCGGCGCTTGCGCTTGGCGCGAGCCGCGCGATCGGCCAAGCGGGAGCGTTATAGGTTGACGGCTCCGCCTTTTTCGGGCGACGCTCGGATCGCGCCGTGCGGAGGCTCGATGCTTTACGGCATCCTGGATTTCAATTCGATCGTTTCGCCATCGACGATGAATTTGCCAAAACCTTTGTGATGGAGGGTTCTTGGTTCTTTTTGCGTCGGGTCGATCCAGCCTTTGAGTCCTTCCAGCACGAAGAGACAGTATTTATTTACAAGACTCGTATTGACTACCTTGCACTCAATGTTAACGAAGCACTCGGCGACGAGCGGGGCGCCGACATGCTTCGCCTCGCCCAGCGTCAGATGGAAAGCATCGAACTTGTCGGTGTCCCGACCCGAGCAGTTGCCGATCGCTGCGACCTTCTCCGCGATCTCGATCGAAGGCAAAGCGATCACGCACTCTTTGGTCGCCCGCAACCCGGTGAAGCTGTGATCGCGATTGCTGACGATGCAGGCGATTAAAGGAGGGTCGAAGTCCACCATCATGTGCCATGACATGGTCATGACGTTTGCTCGTCCCTTGTGCGCCGTCGTCAGCAGAACAACCGGGCCTGGCTCGAGAAATTGATAGACTTTTGAGAGAGGAAGATCTTTCATCTTCGCGTTTCCTCTGCCGGTAGAGCGTCTTCCGCCGACGTCTACGCTGGCTCAGCCCCGGAGAGCCGAGCCCTTTGGCGGACGAGGAGAATAGCGCAGCCGGGGCTCAGCGTCCCTGCGACATGACGGACGTTGGAGACACTCGCCGCCTTGTGCGATGGTGCGATCGTCAAGCTCCCGCTGCGCAAATCGGTCTGGCGGAAGCCGGAATGCCCCAGCATGACCCGCACCCCCGCCGCGACCGCCAGATCGGACCGGCGGAGATCAGAAAGCCTCATGGTGAGCCATACGCCAATCGCGCCGCTCTTCGAGGCGCGATCCGAAGGCGCAAACAACGCCCGAGCCGCGGACGCCGCCGCGCGATGGCGCTTGGCGTCGCGCGTCGCCGAGCGCTAGACGATGCGCGCTGTCGCCTTCTGCGCCCTCACTGCGCTCACGCTTTCCGCCTGCACGGTCGGACCCGACTTTGTCGCGCCCGTTGTCCAGGCGCCCCAATCATTCGGACCGGAGCCGCGAGACGTTCCGAGCCGCACCACCAGCGCCGAGCCGGATCCGCAATGGTGGCGCTGCTTTCGCGACGATGAGCTCACATCGCTCGAAAAGCGCCTCGCCGCGCAAAATCTAGATCTCAAGACGGCGGCGGAACGCGTCGAGCAGGCGGGCGCGGAGCGCACCGTCGTCGCCTCGCAAGGCCTGCCGCATCTCGAAGCGCAGTCCACGGACGTCCATGAGCGGCTCAGCGAGAACGGGATCTTCTCGCGCGCCGTTGCTGCGCCCGGAGCGCCGCTGACCTTCGCCGTGCTCCAGCAGGGGCTGAACGCCTCTTGGGAGCTCGATCTCTTCGGCAAGGTGCGCCGCGCCGTCGAGGCGCAGGACGCGACGACGCTCGCCGCGATCGAGAACAGGCGCGGCATAGCCATTTCGGCGCTGGCCGAGCTCGCGCAGAACTATGTCGCGCTGCGCGGAACGCAGGCGGGGCTCGCGATCGTGGAGCGCAATCTCCGCGTCGCCGAAGATAATATTCGAATCGTCGAAAGCCGCTTCGCCAATGGCGTCACGACGACTCTCGATCTCGCCCAAGCGCGAAGCCAGAGGGAGAGCATCGCCGAAGTTCTGCCCGTGCTGCGGACGCGCGAAGCGGAGGTCATCAACGCGATCGGCTTGCTGCTCGGCCTCGAGCCGCGCGCTCTGGAAGGAGAATTGCGCAGGCCGAAGGCTATTCCGGCGCCTCCGCGCCAAATCGCCGTCGGCCTGCCGTCGACGCTCTTGCAACGCCGTCCCGACATAGGCGAGGCGGAAGCGCGCCTGCACGCCGCTTTGGCGGAGATCGGAGAGGCCGAGGCGGAATTTTACCCCGACGTCAATCTCGTCGGCGACTTCAACGTCCAGAGCCTCACGCTGAAGAAGCTGTTTCGCGCCTCCTCGACGCAATGGATGCTAGGGCCGACGGTCACTTTGCCGATTTTTCAAGGCGGGCGGCTCACCGGCAATCTCGCCTTGAAGGAATCACGACATCGCGAGGCGGCGATCGAATTTCAGAAGACGCTCCTGCGCGCCTGGAAGGAGGTCGACGACGCGATGACGGCCTATGCGCAAGCGCAAAAGCGCCGCGCCGCGGCGGCGCGCGCGGCTGGGCAGGACAGGATCGCGCTCGGCGTGTCGCGAGAGCGCTACCAGCAAGGACTCGTCGATTTCCTGAACGTGAACGCCTCGCTTACACAGCTCTTGCGTAGCGAGAACGATCTTGTGGAGAGCGAGGTCGAGATGGCGAGCCAGCTCGTGAAGCTCTACCGGGCGCTCGGCGGCGGCTGGGAGATCGCGGAGTGATCCTCGAAGGGCGTCCTCTCGCGAGCCTGGAGGCTCGCGGTCCCTTCGCCGACAGGGACCGCGCGCCTCCAAGCGTGCAAAAAAGCCCCATGATCCGCGCCGCGCCTCAGCGAGGAGCCTAGCTTGCCCCGGAAGCTCTCGGCTCGATGGAGCGCCGCTCTGCGAGGCGCGGCAAGGACCGCTGGCCGGCCGCTGCTCTTCGGGATCAGGCTTTGGCTCTCCGTCAGCCTCGCCCTCTTCATCGCCTTCTATCTCCAGCTCGAGGATGAATATTGGGCGGGCCTCAGCGCTGCGCTCGTCTGCCAGCCGGAACTCGGAGCCTCCTTGCGCAAAGGCTGGTACCGCATGGTCGGCACGTTGATCGGCGCCGTGGCGATCGTGGCGCTGACGGCGTTGTTTCCGCAGAGCCGGGCGGTCTTTCTCATCGGGCTCGTGCTCTGGGGAGCCATATGCGCAGGCGTCGCGACGCTTCTGCGCAATTTTGCGTCTTACGCGGCGGTGCTGGCCGGCTATACGGCGGTCATTGTCGCAGCCGACGCGCTCGGCGCCACGGGCGGCCCCAGGGCCAATGCGGTCTTTCTGCTCGCGGTCACGCGCGCGTCCGAGATTTGCATCGGCATCGTGAGCGCCGGCCTCGTGCTCGCCGGGACCGACTTTGGCGGCACCCGCCGCGGGCTGGCGGCGTCCTTTGCGGCGCTTCCCGCCGAAATCACCGGCCGCTTCCTCAACATGTTGGCGCTTGCCGGTCCCAATCTGCCGGAGACCCTGCCGATTCGGCGCGAGCTCTTGCGGCGCGTCATCGCGCTGGAGCCGGCGATCGATGCGGCGAAGGGAGAATCCTCGCAGATCCGCTATCACTCCCCGGTGCTGCAGAGCGCTGTCGACGGCCTGTTCTCAGCCCTGGCCGCCTGGCGCACGGTCGCGTCGCTGCTGGCCTGGCTTCCGCATAATCAGGCTATCGAGGCGGCCCGCGCCGTTGGACAAGAAATCCCTCACGAGTTGCGGTCGGCGCAACGCGGCGTGCCGGACCCATGGATGGCCGCCCCCGCTCAGATCCATTATTCCTGCGAGGTCGCGGCGCGGCGCCTGAGGGAATTGCCTGCGAGCACGCCTTCGTTACGGCTGCTCGCAGACCAGACGGCGAGCCTGCTAGCGGGAATCTCTTGTGCGATCAACGGGCTTGCATTGCTTTCCGCCGCTCCGGTCGACCGCTCCCCGACGCGGCGCGTGGAGGTCCGCGTGGCCGATTGGCTGCCGGCCTTCGTCAACGCCGGACGCGTCGTGCTTGTGATCGGCGGCGTCGCGCTCTTCTGGATTTTGAGCGAATGGCCGAGCGGCGCGACGGCCATCACCTTCGCCGCCATCGCCGTCGCTCTGTTTTCGACGCGCGCCGATCAGGCTTACGCCACCGCCGCAGAGTTCGTGGCCGGCGTTCTTCTCGGGATGGCGTTGACCGCGGTCATCAAATTTGCCGTGCTGCCAGGGGTTGAAACCTTCGAGGGCTTCAGCCTGGTCATCGGTTTTTATTTGGTTCCTGGCGGCGCTCTGATGCTTCAGCCCTGGCGCACCGCGACGTTCACCTTCATGACGGCCTTTTTCTGCGCCTTTCTCGATGCGGCCAACGCGATGACCTACGACACGCTGCAATTTTACAACACGGCGCTGGCCATCGTCGCCGGCGGGGTGGTCGCCGCGCTTTCCTTTCTCTTGGTTCCCCCTTTGCCGCCGGCGTTTCGCGCCGGCCGGCTCATGGCGCTGACCTTGCGGGACTTCCGCCGCCTCGCGGCGGGCCGCCGTTTTTGGACTCTCGATGACTGGCAGGGGCTCCTCCTCGGCCGCCTTGCGGCGATGCCGGAGGCCGCCACGCCCTCGCAGCGCTCCGATCTTTTGACGGCGCTCGCTGTTGGCGCGGAAATCATCAGGCTGCGCCGCTTCGGAGCCTTGCTCGGCGTTGGCTCGGCCTTCGAGCCGGCGTTCGCGGTTCTCGCGCAGGGAAACAGCGCTGTCGCGACCGCGCAGCTTTCTTTCTTCGGCGCTTTGCTCCACCCTCACGCCGGCGTCGAGGCGGAGGCCGAACTTGCTCTGAAGGCGCGCGGGAGCATCCTCGCGATCGCCTGGGGGCTCCAAGAGCACGCCTCTTATTTCGACGGAAAGGACCGCGTGTGAGATTCACCGAGATCAACGTGCTCGGCGTCTATGTCGCGCCGATGTCGATGATGATCGTCGCGGCTTGGCTCGTCACGATTTCCCTGCGGCGAATCGCCGCCCGCTTCGGTCTGCTGCGTTTCGTCTGGCATCCCGCTTTGTTCGTATTCTCGGTTTATGTGATCGTGCTCTCGTCCATCACGCTCGTCTTTGCGCGCTGAGGCCCCATGACCGCGGATGAAACCAAAGCAAAGAGCGCCGAGGCGCCTCATCAGCGCGACCCGGTCTGGGCGCCCCATTTGGCCGCGCGCCCGCACTTCAGGCTTGCGCCCTTTCTTTTAACGGCGGTGACGGCAGGGCTCGCCGCGGCCTTCGGTTGGGCGATGTGGGACGCCTATATGGGGGCGCCGTGGACGCGCGACGGCTCCGTGCGCGCCTATGTGGTCGCCCTGGCGCCTGAGGTCGCCGGCCAGATCGTGGAATTCCCCGTCAAGGACAATCAGTTCGTGCACAAGGGCGACCGGCTGATGCTGATCGATCCAAGGGACTTCCGGATCGCCGTCAGCCATTCCGAGGCCGCGGTGAAGCAAGCGAAAGCCACTCTCGAGAACACCGAGATAGAAGCGAAACGCCGGCAGAAGCTGGTTAAGGACGTCTCGATCAGCGTCGAGGAGGAGGAGACCTACGCGACCAAGGCGATCGCGTCCCGGGCGCAATATGAGCAGGCGCTGGCCGATCTCGATCAGGCGAAGGTCAATCTCGAGCGCACCGAAGTGCGCGCTCCAGTCAATGGCTGGGTGACGAATCTCTTGGCGCAGCGCGGGGACTATGCGCATGTCGGGCAGAACGTGATCTCGCTCGTCGACGCCGACTCCTTTTGGGTCGACGGGTACTTCGAGGAGATCTATCTCGACCAGATCCATGTCGGTGATCCCGCCGAGATCAAGCTGATGAGTTACCGCCCAACCCTGCGCGGACATGTCAACAGCATCGCGCGCGCCATCAATGTCCCCAATGCGCAGCCCAATCATCAGGGGATCGCCTCGGTCAACCCGATCTTCACCTGGGTGCGTCTCGCACAGCGCATCCCCGTGCGCGTCCATATCGACGAGGCGCCGAAGGGCGTGGCGCTCTCGGCCGGGATGACAGCCACCGTGCAAGTGAACCCCGCGACGCCGGCTCGGAGCAAGTGAACCGAGTCGCGCGCGCTCTCTTTCCACGCGGGGCCGGCGCGTTCCCTCTCCCCACCCGTGGGGAGAGAGAGTCCTCGCGATCCAGCCTCCTCACACCAGCCCGCTCGCAATGTTCACCGTCAGTCCGATGATCGCGAGATTGTAGAAGAAGGCGAGTGTTCCATGCAGCACGGTGAGCAGGCGCATGGGCCGTGAGGTCGTTGCGACATCGGCCGTCTGCGAAGCCAAGCCGATCACGAAAGCGTAATAAAGAAAATCGGCATAGTTCGGCGCTTCCCCGCCGGGGAAGTTCAAGCCGCCTCGGTCCTTGCCGACATTCGCCGGATCATCGACATATTCGTCGTAATATTCATGCGCGTAATGAAAAGCGAAGGTCAGATGCATGAAGGTCCAGCTGTCGAGCACCGTCAGCACGGTGAGGCCGAGATGCAGCGCCTTCGACCAGCCCTCCATCTGCTTGACCGGCCCAAGCTCCAGCACGATGGCGCCCATCGAGGCGCAGGCGACCCCAATCGCCAACACCAGGATGGTGACCCGGCCCTCGTCGATAATCTTTGCGCGCTCGCGCACCGTCAGCGAATCGGCCTTCGTGATGAGCCGCGCAGACCCGACGAGATAGCAGAGCACCGTGATATTCCAGGCGATCAGCGCCCGCGTGGCGAGCCGCATGTGGGCGGGCAAAAAAACGCCGATCACGACGCCCAAAACCGCGCAAATGAAAAGGCGTGGACGCCCTCGGACGACGCGGAAAGGCCTCAGCAGCACCGAGCGCCGGGGGCGCCGCGGCTTGAACTCTTCGTCGTCATTGGCGGGCTCCTCCATCGGCGGACAGGGTCCTTTCCTTGATCAGGATTTCTATCTAGAAACCGCCCCCCTTCTTGGGAACTCTGCTCAATTCTTGCGCGCGGCGACGAAGACCGCCGCGTCTTTCAGCACTTGCGTCGCGGGTCCGAAGCCCGTCGCGTCGAGCGCGGCGATGGCTTCCTCGACGAGCCGGTCGCGGCGCGCGATGGCGCCGTCCAGCCCTAAGAGCGAGACCAGCGTCGCCTTGCCGCGCTCGGCGTCCTTGCCGGCGCGCTTCCCGAGCGCCGCCGTGTCGCCGGCCGCGTCCAGAATGTCGTCGGCGACTTGAAAAGCCGCGCCGAGCGCCGCGCCATAGCGAGAGAGGGCCTGCGTCTCCGCCGCGCTCGCATGGCCGAGGATCGCGCCGGCGTCGACGGCGAAGCGCAGCAGCGCGCCGGTCTTCATCGCCTGCAGCGTCAGGATTTCTTCTTGAGAGAGGGAGCGTGCGGCGGATTCGGCCTCAAGATCCAGCGCCTGACCGCCTACCATGCCGCCAAGCCCTGCGGCGCGCGCCAGCGCCAGAACGAGCTTTGCGCGCGCTTGCGCGTCTGCGTGCGTCGCTTCATCGGCGAGCACGTCAAAAGCATAAGTGAGCAGCCCGTCGCCAGCGAGGATCGCGGTCGCTTCGTCGAAGGCCTTGTGCGTCGTCGGACGGCCGCGGCGGAGGTCGTCGTCATCCATCGCCGGCAGATCGTCATGGGCGAGTGAGTAGCAATGGACCATCTCCAGCGCGCAGCCGACGCGTAACGGCCACTCGCCCTCGACGCCAAAGAGCCTGGCGGATTCGATGGCGAGAAAGGGCCGCAGCCGCTTGCCGCCGCCGAGCGACGCATAGCGCATGGCCGCGAGCAGCCGCGCCGGCCGCGCGATCTCGCCTCTGAGCGGCTCGCTTGCGAGCAGCCGATCCAGAGCCGCCTCGGTGCGCTGTGCGGCATCGTCCAGGCGTTGAAGGAATTCTTTCGCGTCAGTCATGCGCCGCCCTTGGCTATTGCCCCCTCCCTCACCCTCCCCCGCCATAGCCCGTCTTTGGACGGGCGTCTTTCGACGCCCTATGGCGGGAGAGGGGGCGATCGAGGTCGCGAGAAACGTCGATGAAGCGCCGAGCCGGACTCCCTCTCCCGTGAAACGGGGGAGGGCAGGGGAGGGGGCTTTCCATCCCGAGCGATCTAACCCGCTGCGAGCAAGTTTTCCAAGTCCTTGCCGATCTGTTCCGGCGTGTCGTGAGGCGCATAGCGCTTCGTCACTTGGCCCTTGGAGTCGACGAGGAATTTCGTGAAATTCCATTTGATCGCTTCAGTGCCGAGGAGGCCGGGCTTCTCACCCTTCAAGAAGCGATAAAGCGGATGCGCGCCCTCGCCATTGACCTCGATCTTTGCAAACATGGGAAAGGTCACGTCATATTTTGTCGAGCAGAAGCTCGCGATCTCCGCCTCGCTCCCCGGCTCCTGGTGTCCAAACTGATCGCAGGGGAAGCCCAGCACGACGAGGCCCTTCGGCGCGAATTCGCGGTAGAGCGCCTCGAGCCCTTTGTACTGCGGCGTGAAGCCGCATTGGCTCGCGACATTGACGATGAGCAGCGTTTTGCCCGCATATTCGGAAAGCTTGTGCGACGCGCCGTCGATGCCGCACGCTTCGATGTCGTAGATGCCGGTCATGGGTTCCTCCGCCTAGCAACTATCGCCATCTTGCAAAATTTGCGCTCCCAAGGGAACTGCGCCCGTTCCGCGAGAGCCTGCGAATGAGGCTTTACTTTCGAGCTTGAACGCGACAAGGGTATTGAGAACAAAGGAGGAACGATGCGCCTCGGTTATGTGATCCTGTATGTGCCGGACGTTGCGGCGACGCTCTCGTTTTACGAGACTGTTCTCGGCGTGAAGCGCCGCTTTCTCCATGAGAGCGGACAATATGGCGAACTCGACACGGGCGCGACCGCCCTCGCCTTCGTCGCCGAGACGCTGGTGGAGACGACGTGTCACGGCTTCAGGCGCAACCGCCCAAGCGAATCCCCGGCGGGAGCTGAAGTCGCCTTCGTCGTCGAGAATGTGCAGACGGCTTACGAGACCGCGGTGAGAGAAGGCGCGACTGCGCTTGTCGCGCCCCTCGAAAAGCCCTGGGGACAGACGATCGCCTATGTGCGCGATTGCAACGGTTTCCTCGTTGAATTGTGCGACGAGATTCGCGCCTAGCGATTGCAATTCGGTTCAATTGGAAGCGGTTCGACGAGCCGTCAGGCCGCTCGCACGAGCAGGATTTTGTAAGGCGCGTCGAAAAACGCCGGCACGTCGCAGCGCGTTAGCGCCGCGTCCTTGAGCAGCAGACGCGGGATCCAGGCCGCGCCGAAACCGGCAATCGCCTGCGCCAGCAGCGCCTCGGCCGAGGCGCTCTCGCAGACGGGGGGCGCTTCTATCGTTGCGCCATGCGAAGCCAGCAAGGCGGCGATCTGGGCCCCATAGCTCGTGCCGGGCGCATAGACCATGAGCCGTCCCTTAAGCTTTCCGCCTGACAGCGTCACGGAAGACGCGAGCTTCGGGCTCGCGACGAGAATCAGCCGGTCTTCGGCGAGCTCTTCGGGCTTGAGCCCGGCCAGCGCCTCCTCGTCGCCGAAATGCGGAACGAGCGCGAGGTCGGCCTGTCCGCGACGCAGTGCGCCGAGACACCCCGTGATCGAGGCGACGATCAGCGAATAGTTTTCCAAGCCCCGCTCGGCGATCCAGGAGGGCAGCAGCGTCGCGGCGAGCGTGTTGGTGGCGTAGACGCGCAGCGATTTTTTGAAGACGCTCGAGGCGCTCAGCACGGCGCGGCGCGCGTCAAAAATCTCCTCGCGCAAGCGGCGGGCGCGACCGAGAAACTCCTCCCCGGCGGGCGTCAACGCCACGGGCCGCGTCTCGCGATCGAAGAGCGCCGCGCCGAGCCATTCTTCCAGCCGCTGCACGCGCCGGCTATAGGCTGACTGCGTCGTGAAGCGGATCTCGGCGGCGCGGGTGAAGTTCCGCGTTTCGGCCAGCGCCAGGAAATCATCGATCCAGAGCAGCTCCATGATGCAAAAAATGCATGAAATCATCGAAAATGGCAATTGGATTTATGGGCCGGGCTCGCGTTAAAAGCATGGCGTTGAGGGAAAGCGAGCACACCATGGACCGTTCGTCGAACATCTTCATCCGGGAAGTCGCCGAACATGGCCCGCTGGCGCTTCTGCCCCGGACCGTGCGGCTGCTGAGCGGCGCGCTCGCGCAAGGCGCGCAGGACGCCGACACGATGTGCGAATTCGAAGTGCTCGCCGGCAACGCCGCCTATCAGAGGGGCGAGCACTTCCTGCTGACGCCGGCGCGCGCGCGGCGGGCCTACTTGGAAGCTAAGGCGTGAGGGGTCCGGCTGTTTTAAGGCGTTATCGGCTCAATGTATGTGACATGTACGTGGCCGGCCATTGTCTGACAGATGATCCTTCTCAGATTGGTCGAGTGGCTAGATTTGCGGATCTCCTCCCGGCTTATTTATCACGAGACGCCTGCATATCCGTCAAGAATTTTTCTTTATGAGGTCCACTATCCTTTCATGGAAAAAATATATTACATGCTGTAGATCTTGTTGCTCGCCGCTACTCCTATTGTGAAATACGTATCTTTCTCCCATGGGCCCGTTTATGAGAACGTTAAGCTCCGCATTCGATAACTTACTCTGCAATATTTCTATCGTATATTTGAATAGCGATTCAATGTCTTTGCGCCATCTAGAAAGACTATCTTTCGCGTCGAGAGGTCTTTCGCATAACTCTTTAGAGTTATTGAAGATCTCATTCAAAATCAATAGCAGCTCTTGCTTGTCTTTGCTCTTCCCTAGGGCATTCTCTGCCTCAATTACCCTCTCACGTTCGGCGGCCCACACTCTGTATGCGGCGTACCACGCGCAAAAAAACGCCAGCGCTATCAGGCCAGCTTTTGCCCATGGACCATCCACGTAGGTCGCGGCAACGGTGAGCGGAACGCTGGCGGGGCCGCTCATGCGTGCCATCCAGTCGCTTAGGATGACGCGGATGAATACCCAAAATGTCGGTCTAGGGGTCTCCATTCTGGGCAAGTTCACCTCGAACCGCAAACTGCATCAAGCCGATAACAGTTTTTCTAAGTCTTCTGCGGCGGGTTGACCCGCAGATGCAGCTCCCGCAACTGCTTCGGCGTCGCCTCGGAGGGCGCGCTCATCAGCAAGTCCTCGGCGCGCTGGTTCATCGGGAAGAGCGTCACCTCGCGCAGATTCTGCTCGCCGGCGAGCAGCATCACGATGCGGTCCAGTCCCGCCGCCATGCCGCCATGCGGCGGCGCGCCATAGTGGAAGGCGCGATACATGCCGCCGAACCGCTGCACCACCTCCTCCTCGCCGTAGCCAGCGATCTCGAAGGCCCGCACCATGGCCTCCGGCCGATGGTTGCGGACGCCGCCCGAGGCGATCTCGAAGCCGTTGCAGGCGATGTCATATTGAAACGCCTTAATTTGCAGCGGGTCCATCGTGTCGAGCGCGTCGAGCCCGCCCTGCGGCATGGAGAAGGGATTGTGCGAGAAGTCGACCTTCTTCTCGTCCTCGTTCCATTCGAACATCGGGAAGTCGACGACCCAGCAGAATTCGAAGCTGTCGGTCTTGGTCACGTCGAGCTCGGCGCCGATGCGAAGACGCGCCTGCCCGGCGAGCTTGGCCGCCGCCGTCTCTTCGCCCGCGGAGAAGAACACGGCGTCGCCGGCCTTAACGCGCGCCTTGGCGGCAATGGCGGCCTGGACTTCCGCGGGGATGAATTTGGCGATCGGCCCCTTGCCGGCGAGCGCGCCATTCTCCTCCTCAAAGATCACATAGCCCAAGCCTGGCGCGCCCTCGGAACGCGCCCAGTCGTTGAGCTTGTCGAAGAAGCTGCGGGGCTGCGCCGCGGCGCCCGGCGCCGGAATCGCGCGCACCACCTTGCCCCTGAAGGCCTTGAAGGAGACGTCGTCGCGCGAAAATTCCTCCGACACGTCGACGATTTCGAGCGGATTGCGCAGATCCGGCTTGTCGGTGCCGTATTTCAGCATCGCCTCGGCATAGGGAATGCGCGGCCAGGGGCCGGGGCGAACGACTCGCTCGCCCTTGAAGAGGTCGAAGACGCCATGGATCACGGGCTCGAGCGCGGCGAAAACGTCTTCCTGCGTGACGAAGCTCATCTCGACGTCGAGCTGGTAGAATTCGCCGGGGAGGCGGTCGGCGCGCGGGTCCTCGTCGCGAAAGCAGGGCGCGATCTGGAAATAGCGGTCGAAGCCCGCCATCATCAAAAGCTGCTTATATTGCTGCGGCGCCTGCGGCAGCGCGTAGAACTTGCCCGGGTGGATGCGCGAGGGCACGAGGAAGTCGCGCGCGCCTTCGGGCGAGGAGGCGGTCAGGATCGGCGTCTGGAACTCGAAGAAGCCTTGGCGCTTCATGCGCGCGCGCAGCTCGTCGATGACCTTGCCGCGCAGCATGATGTTGGCGTGCAGCTTCTCTCGGCGCAGATCCAGGAATCGGTATTTGAGCCGCGTCTCCTCGGGGTAGGGCTGATCGCCGAAGACGGGCAACGGCAGCTCGGCGGCCGGCCCCAGCACCTCGATCTCGCGCACATAGACCTCGATCGCGCCGGTCGGCGTTTCGGCGTTCTCGTTGCCGGCCGGACGTCTGCGCACCTCGCCGTCGAAGCGGGCGACCCATTCCGAGCGCAGCTTCTCGGCCTGGGCGAAGGCCGGCGAGTCCGGATCGATGACGCATTGCGTCATGCCGTAATGGTCGCGCAGATCGATGAACAGCACGCCGCCGTGGTCGCGGATGCGATGACACCAGCCGGAGAGGCGGGTTTTTGCGCCGATATGGGCGTCGCGGAGCTCTCCGCAATTGTGCGTGCGATAGCGATGCATGGCGTCTTCTTGCCGAGGAGGGTTACAAAGGGCGGGATTGGCGCGGAAAAGCGCATGGCGAGGGGGGCCTGTCAAGCGCCGCGCTTCAGGCGAAGCTCGACACGCTATTTCTTGAAGAAAGCGTCCGCCGCCGCCTGCGCCGCGCGCTTGGCGTCCCGCGCGGCCTCGAGGCGGGCGATCTCCTCGCGCAGAAGCGCGATGCGGGCGTCGAGCTCGGCGACGGAGACTTCATCGAGCTTCTCGCCGATCTTGTGCTCCGGCTTCTCCCGGGGCTTCTCGTCCGGATCTTCCGCCACCTTGCCCGCCTTAAGGATATTCGCGCCTCTCGCGCCGTCAGGGTTAAAGCTGTGTTAAGCTTTCCCGGGCCGCCGGACCAGCGGAATCCGAAAAGCGCGGCCTCTCTCGCACGGCCTTCAAAGGAACGCAGCATGACCCTTCTTGGCGATTCGCCCCTGCCTCACGGCCAAGCCGTCGAGCGCTTGCGCTCGCGCTGGCCGTGGTTTGCGGCATTCGGCGCGCTTTCGGTGTTCTTCGGCGTCGCCTCGCTCGTGCTCGTCAACCCGGCGACGATCGCTTCCGTCTATCTGATTGCGATCTTCGTCATCATCATCGGCGGCCTCGACATTTCGCTTGCGCTGCACGCCCATCGCTGGACAAGCCGGCTGCTCGTCGGCGCCGTCGGCCTCTTTTACATCGTCGCGGGCTCCTTCGCGCTCGCCAACCCGGAGGCGAGCGCCGTCGGGCTGACGCTGCTGCTCGGCCTCTCGCTCGTGGCGACGGGCGCGCTGCGGCTTTTTCTTGCGAGGAGGCTGCCGGAGGCTCCCCGCTGGCAGGTCGGACTCGCCGGCGGATTGACGACCGTGCTCGGGCTCTTGATCGTCTTCGGCTGGCCGCAGAACTCTCCCTATGTTCTCGGTCTTTTCCTTGGCGTCGACATGATGATGTACGGAGCGGGCCAGCTCGCTTTCGCGCTCTTCCTGCGCCGGCGTTTCAGCCCCTCCGTCTGAGACCGTGTTACGCGAGATCGATGGTCCGATGACCAAATGGTGCTACAGCTTTCGCCAGGGTGAAGCCGAGGGCGGGGCCGCGCTCGGCGACGTCCTGGGCTCTAAGGGCGCGGGCCTCGCCGAAATGGCGCGACTGGGCCTCCCCGTGCCGCCCGGCTTCACGATCTCATCGGACGCCTGCCGATATTTTCACGCGCATTCGGGCCAGATGCCGCCGGGGCTGACCGAGGCCGTCGACGCCGCGCTGGCAAAGCTCGCGGCCGACGCCGGTCACGCTTTCGGCGATCCCAAATGGCCGCTTCTCGTCGCCGTGCGGCCGAGCGGGCGCGTCTCGACGCCGGGCCTGATGGGCACGGCTCTGAACATCGGATTGAACGATCAGACGGTCACGGCGCTCGCCAGCACCTGCGGGGACGAAGTTTTCGCTTACGACTGCTATCGACGGCTCGTCGAGCTGTTCTGCTGCGTGGCGCTCGACCATGAGCATTACGAGTTCGAGGAGGCGCTGGACAAGCACAAGGAGGCCAAGGGCTACGTGCGTGACGCCGAGCTCTCGGCCGCCGATTGGCGCGAGGTTCTCGGGATCTATTTCGAGATCGGAAAAGGCCGCTTTCCCCAGGATCCGCGCGAGCAGCTATGGGCGGCGATTCGGGCGGCCTTCTTGTCCTGGCACAGCCCGCGGGCGCAGGCTTATCGCGCGCTTCACGACATTGCCGAGGACATCGGGGCGGCGGTCGTCGTTCAGGCGATGGTCTTCGGCAATATCGGCGGCGAGAGCGGGGCCGGGGTCGCCTTCTCGCGCAATCCCGCCACGGGCGCCCGCGAGCTGTTCGGAGAATTTTTGCCGAATGCGCAAGGCGACGACGTGACTTCGGGCCTGCGCACGCCATGGCCCATTCGCGAGTCGGCGATCGGCGGCAAGCCCGCCGCCGGCTCGCTCGAAGCCTCGTTGCCAAAAGCTTTCACCGAGCTCGATCGATGCGCCGGCTGCGTCGAACGACATTATCGCGACATGCAGAACATGGAGTTCACGGTCGAGGCCGGACGGCTTTGGATGCTGCAGACGAAATCCGGAAGGCGCACGACGACCGCCGCGCTAAAAATCGCCATCGACATGGCCAATGAGGGCCTGATCGACCGCGAGGCGGCGCTCAATCGCATCGAGCCGGCCTCGCTCGATCAATTGCTGCATCCGACGATCGATCCGAGCGACCGGCCGCTCGTGCTGGCGAGCGGCTTGCCGGCCTCGCCCGGCGCGGCCTGCGGCGAGATCGTCTTTTCGAACCGCGACGCCGAAAGCAGCGCCGCGCTCGGCCGCAAGGCCATTCTCGTGCGCATCGAGACGAGCCCCGACGACATCGCCGGCATGCACGCCGCCGAAGGCGTTCTCACAGCGCGCGGCGGCATGACCTCGCATGCGGCGGTCGTCGCGCGGGGCATGGGGAAGCCCTGCGTCACCGCCGCGACCGGCCTGCGCATCGATTACGAGGATCAAAGCTTCACGGTCGGCGGACGCCGCTTCGTCAAGGGCGACGTGATCACGGTCGACGGCTCGTCCGGCAAGGTCATGGCGGGCGCGGTCAGAATGCTGCGGCCGGCGCTCACCGGCGAGTTCGCGACGCTGATGGACTGGGCGGATCGCGTGAGGCGGCTGCGCGTGCGCGCTAACGCCGAGACGCCGTCCGACGCGCGCGCCGCGCTCAAATTCGGCGCGGAAGGGATCGGCCTCGCGCGCACCGAGCACATGTTTTTCGAGGGCGAGCGCATTGTCGCGGTGCGCGAGATGATCCTCGCGGACAATGCGGCCGGCCGGCGCGCGGCGCTCGCCAAGCTCCTCCCCATGCAGCGCGAGGATTTCAAGGAGCTGTTCGAGATCATGGCGGGGCTCCCCGTCACGATCCGCCTGCTCGATCCGCCTCTGCACGAATTCCTGCCGAAGACCGACGCAGAGCTCGCAAGCGTCGCCAAGGCGCTGGGCGCCGATGCCGCAAAGCTCAACAAGCGCGCGCAAGAACTCGCCGAGTCCAATCCGATGCTGGGCTTTCGCGGCGTGCGTCTCGCCGTCGCCTTTCCCGAGATTGTCGATATGCAGGCGCGCGCGATCTTCGAGGCGGCGATCGAGGCGGCGATCGAGACCGGTCGGGCGACGCATGTCGAGATCATGGTCCCGCTCGTCTTCGCTAAGGCGGAGCTCGATCTCGTCAAAGCGCGCGTCGAGGCGACAGCCAAGGCCGTGGAGCTCGAGACCGGGATCGCCTCGCGCTACCGTATCGGCGCGATGATCGAATTGCCGCGCGCGGCGCTGCTCGCTGGCGAGATCGCGCGCTCGGCCGAATTCCTCTCGTTTGGCACCAATGATTTGACGCAGACGACGCTCGGCATCTCGCGCGACGACGCCGGCGCCTTTCTCAGATCCTATGTGGCCAAGGGCGTGCTGCCGACGGATCCGTTCGTGACGCTCGACGTCGCCGGCGTCGGCGAATTGATCGCGCTCGGCTGCGAGCGGGCGCGTCAGGCGCGGCCCGACATCACCCTGGGCGTGTGCGGCGAGCACGGCGGCGATCCGGACTCGATCGCGTTCTTCGACCGGATCGGCGTGGATTACGTTTCCTGCTCGCCTTTTCGCGCGCCCATCGCTCGCCTTGCCGCCGCGCAGACGGCGCTCGGACGCAAGAGCCCTGAAAGGAAAGACTCATGAGCGAAGAGATTTCTCCGCAAAAAATTCTCGAAACCGGCATGAGTTTCTGGACCGCGAGGACGCTGCTCTCGGCCGTCGAGCTCGGGCTTTTCACAGAGCTGGCCAAAGGACCCGCAGATCTTGAGACTTTGAGGCAAAAGCTCGGTCTGCACGAGCGAAGCGCGCGCGACTTTCTCGACGCGCTCGTGGCGATGAAGCTGCTGGAGCGCGAGAAGGGCGTTTACGCCAACACGCCGGAAACGGACCTGTTTCTGGATCGAGCCAAGCCCAGCTATGTCGGCGGCATGTTGGAAATGGCGAGCGCCCGGCTCTACGCGCATTGGGGCCATCTGACCGAGGCCTTGCGCACGGGCCGCCGGCAGGGCGAGAACAAGGAATCGGACGATGTTTTCGCCGCGCTTTACGCCGACGAGAAGCGCCTCGAAGGCTTTCTCGCCGCGATGAGCGGCGGCAGCGCCGGCCCCGCGCGAGCGATCGCCGAGAAATTTCCCTGGAGCCAGCATGAGAGCTTTGTCGATATCGGCGCGGCGCAAGGCATGCTGCCAGCGACCGTCGCGCGCGCGCATCCGCATCTCTCCGGCGCGGGCTTCGATCTGCCGGCGGTGAAGCCGATTTTCGAACGCTACATCGCGCGCCAGGAACTTTCCGAGCGCGTGCGCTTTCTTTGCGGCGATTTCTTCACCGACAAGCTGCCCAGCGCCGACGTCATCGTGATGGGCCGCATCCTGCACGACTGGGACTTGATGCAAAAGCGCATGCTGCTCGCCAAGGCCTATGAGTCGCTGCCCAAGGGCGGCGCTTTGATCGTCTATGAGTCGATGATCGACGACGAGCGTCGCGAGAACGTGCACGGCCTGTTGATGAGCCTCAACATGCTGATCGAGACGCCCGGCGGCTTCGACTACACGGGCGCCGAATGCATGGAATGGATGCGCGAAGCGGGGTTTTCTTCGGTGCGCATCGAGCCGCTCGTCGGGCCGACCTCGATGGCGGTGGCGGTGAAGTGATGGTAGGCCCGACAATCAGAGATAGAACGCGATGATAAATGCCCACGCCTTCGGTGTAATGTAACAGCGACTCGCAGGCCTTCCCTAGCGCAATTTCCTTGCGGCAATCCGCGCATCAACAATTCGTAACAGGTGATTCGCCAACATGATGATCTCGATGGCCTCAGACGGATCATCGAGATTTACGTCGCGATGCGATTGTGGGTTTTTGTAGCCCCCGATTGCTCCTGCGAACAGTGCAGATCGTGCTTCCCTCTCCGCCTTTTCATCATCTGGATTAGTCAGCGGCCCGTTGTCCGGATCGAATGCCTTTCGCATGAGCGTCGTGCCTATGTCCCTACCCGGCAAGCCCGCACCCTCGCGAACAGCCACTTCGACGGCTTTCATTGCCTGCAACACCGCGACATCATATTGACCGCGAATAAAGGCTTGCCAAACAATACTGGAAATTCGCATGTGCAACGTGTCTTTGGGCAATAGACGCGCAACAGCGAAATTTCGAAATTCGGCCTCGGTTTCAAATTTCACCGCTCGACGACTCAAAAGGCGCCAACCGATCTCCCCATTATATCCATCGGCTGACACAATTAGTCCTTGCGCCTCAAGCCAAGCCAGCGCTTCGGCTAGAGCAAGATCAATCTCCCTTTTCCTGTGTACTGGGTATTGAGGCCGATTATCATACCTTTGTTCCCACAGCTCGCTTCTGAGGGCCCGCAGGAGGAACATTGCAGTACCGTGACGTTCCCGGATGAGGAAAAGCATTCTTGAGCCGAGTTCTTCGGGCTCCAACGCAAGCAGGATGTCAGGATCCGGAATGGCTGTCGGCAGCTCGATCATGGACACGTCCAATCATTAAAAAATTAATGACCGCCTTGAGATCGGCCAAAGCCGGAAGCGTATAATGCACCGTCACAGCCCATACTTCGCCCACAAGCGCCGCACGTCGTCGTCCGTCGCGAACTTGCCGCGCCCGGCGGCCGCTTTCGAGGCGGCGAGTGCCGCGCGTTCGTCATCGGTTAGGGCGACCCGCGGTTCTTCTTCTCCGGCGAGCTGCAAGACGAGTCGCGCAATCTCGTCTTGTGCTTCCGGGGGGAGCCCGCGAGCGGCTTCGACGGCGCGTTCGAGAAGCTTGGTCATAGCGACATCGTACGCTCATTGGCGGCGACAGAGAAGCGAAAAACCTCGGCCTGTGAGCCACGCCTCTCCCTCTCTCCGCGCGCGGGGAGAGGGTGGGGTGAGGGGCTGGGTAGAGTGCCGGCCCGGCTCGCATTCTGCCGTGTCCGAGCGCGATACCGGGACGCTTGCGCCCAAAAAACCCGCGCCCCTAACCCTCTCCCCGTAAACGGGGCGAGGGAACGCGCTCACTCCCCCGCGAGCGCCATGTCGTCGCGGTGGATCAACTCGTCCGGCCCTTTGAAGCCCAGAATGCTCTCGATATCCTTCGACGAGCGCCCGATGATGCGCGCGGCGTCGGACGCGTCATAGGTGGCAAGGCCGCGGCCGATCTCGGCGCCGTTGGCGTCGCGAATGAGAATGCAGTCGCCCCGCGCAAATCCGCCTTCGAGCTTCGTGACGCCCGCCGGCAGCAGGCTCTTGCCCTTCATCAGCGCGGCGGCCGCGCCCGCGTCGAGATGCGCGGCGCCCTTCGGCGCGAGCGAGCCGGCGATCCATTTTTTGCGGGCCGTCATCGGGTTCGACGGCGTCAGGAACCAGCTGCAGCGCTCGCCATGGGCGATGCGTTTCAAGGGGGAGGGCGCTCGGCCGTCGGCGATCACCATATGCGCGCCGCCGGTCGTCGCGATCTTGGCCGCCTCGATCTTGGTGCGCATGCCGCCACGCGAGAATTGCGAGGCCGCGCCGCCGGCCATGGCCTCGATGTCCGGGGTCACGCGCGCGATCACCGATATATGCTCGGCGCTCGGGTCCTCGCCGGGCGGCGCGGAGTAGAGACCGTCGACGTCGGAGAGCAGCACCAAAAGATCCGCCGAAACCATGCTCGCGACGCGCGCGGCCAGCCGGTCATTGTCGCCATAGCGGATTTCGGCGGTGGCGACGGTGTCGTTCTCATTGACGATCGGCACGGCGCCGAGGCCGAGCAGGCGGGTCACACATTCGCGCGCATAGAGGTAGCGGCGGCGCTCTTCCGTGTCGCCGAAGGTGACGAGGATCTGCCCGGCGACGAGGCCGCGCTCGGCGAGCGTGTGCGCCCAGAGGCGCGCGAGCTCGATTTGGCCAACGGCGGCGGCGGCCTGGCTATCCTCGAGCGCAAGGGGTCCGGGCGGCAGCCCCAGGACGCCGCGGCCGAGCGCCACGGCGCCGGAGGACACGACGAGCGTCTCGGCGCCGCGCTTGCGCAACGCCGCCAGATCGTCGGCCAGCCCCTCGAGCCAGTCGCGCCGCACGCTCGCGCCGCCCGGCTCGACGAGCAGCGAGGAGCCGACCTTGACGACGATGCGGGAGAAGGAATCGAGCGAAAGCAAGGGTGAGGCTCGCAGAGTTGGGACGTGCTCCCGGTAGCATGGGGGGTCGTCCAGCGACAAGGCGCGGCTGGGCGCCCTCAGCCTGAGGGGCCAGCAAAGCGGGCGTCTCGAAGGGCGGCCTAGCGCGCGGGCTCGCGAGAATCTGGCAAGCCTCATCCCTCGAGACGGCTCCTTGCGGAGCCTCCTCGGGATGAGGGCGCGGATGCAAATCGCCCACCCGATTGCGCCTTGTTGAGCGGCTACGGCCGGCATAGGCTCCCGCAATAGGGGAGGGACCAAGGCCCATGAAGAAAATCGGATGGCCCGGGATCATCGCGCTCTGCGTGACATTTGCCGCCGCATGCGCCGCTCAGGCGCAAGAGGAGCCGCCGCTGGAGCCCGAGGGCTACCGGATGGAGAAATACCACGCCCCCACGCCGGCGACGCTGAAGGGCGCGACCGTGGTCGACACGGCGCAGGCCTTCGACCTTTGGACGCGCAAGGCCGCCGTCTTCATCGACGCGATCGCGCGGCCGAAGCGCCCCGCCGATCTTGCCCCCGATGCGCTCTGGAGTCCGGAGCCGCGCCGCAACATCCCGGGCAGCCTTTGGCTCGCCGATACGGGGTTCGGAGAGCTCTCGCCGGAGGCCCAGCGTTATTTCGAGGAAGGGCTCGCGCGCGCGACCGGCGGCGACAAATCGAAGCCGATCCTGTTCTATTGCCGAACGCATTGCTGGGCGTCGTGGAACGCCGGCAAGCGCGCCATGACATTGGGCTACACCAACATCTTTTGGTATCCGGGCGGCGCCGACGCCTGGGAGAAGGCCGGCCATCCACTCGAGGAGAAAGGACCGGCGCCCTGCGACTAGTCTAGAGTCGCCTCGCCAGTCGCATCAGCTCCTCGGGGTCAGGATTGGCGAGCACGTCGCCCGAAGGCTCCAGCCGCACGACGGGCTCCCCCGTGCAGAGGCGTAGGCAGTCGCGGCTCTGGCAAGAGACGCCGGCCGCATCCTCCAGCAGAGCGCGAAGCCTTGCAAGAAGCGCGCTTCCCCTTCCCTGCGCGTCGCAGCGCGGCCCGACGCAAACGAGCAGGCGGCAATCTTGCGGCGGTTCGCGCACAGTCGTTCGTGTCTCCGGAAATGCGCGGCCCGCGGCCGGCTCTATAGATGCGCTCTCGACGCAAGATACGCTGATGTTGGGGCCCGTCGAGAAAATTTGCGCGCGGCCGTTCAGGGTTGCTCCTTCGCGCCTGCCGCAGGCGTCCAAGGATAGAGCCGGGGAATGACGAGCGTGAGCAGCGTCGCGACGACGAGCGCTGCGACGACGCCGACGCCGAACTGCGTCCATGTGGTCGGGCGCAGAGCGCCGAGCGAGATGATGACCATGAGGATCGGAATGTCCAGAAAATGCGTGAAGGTCGGGACCAACTCAGCCTGTCGGGCGCGCTCGAGCTCGGGCGTCACGCGTCCCTGCGCCAGGGCGTCCTTCGTCAAGCGCCGCAACCGCATGAAATAGAGACGGGTGATCGTGTTGCCCTCGACGAATTCGAGCGCGAAAAGCGCGACCATGCCGACGAGCCAGGGGATGTCGAGAAAAACCCAGCCGCCATAAAAGGAGACGATGAGCCAGCTTCCCGACGCGAGCAACAACAGGGCCCCCGGCACGACGACGCCATCGTAGAAAACCGCGATGTTGCGCACCGCCTCGGCGAACAGAGGCAGCTCGGTCAGTTGCCGTGAGCGGAGATCGAACAGCCAGACCCCGATCAATCCGCCGGACATGAGCGCAAGGCCGACGAGATGCGCGAACACCAAAAGCCCATAGGTCAAGTTCAAGCTCCGTCGAAGGAGGCGGGAGCGGCGTCGTCAGCCCTTGCTTCGGGTGATGATACCAATATGGTTTGATGGTGTCATATAACTATTGACATCATGATGTCAACGTTGGTCCAAGCTCGGGAGCGAAATGGTCAAGCCCAAACGCACAGGCGCCGGCGACGCCGTGACCAAGCTCGTGCTCGACCTGTTCCGGCTGAACAACCAGCTTCTGGCCGCAGGCGATCGGCTGGTGGCTGGGCTCGGCCTGACGAGCGCGCGTTGGCAGGTGCTTGGGGCGATCGCCGCCGCCGATAGGCCGCAGCCCGTCGCCTGGCTCGCCCGCGATCTCGGGGCCCATCGCCAGAACGTGCAGCGGATCGTCAATGATCTGGCCAGAGAAGGTTTGGTCGCCTTTGAAGCCAACCCGCATCATCGCAAGGCGCAGCTCGTCCTTCTCACGAAGGAGGGAAAGCAGCGCTTTGAAGCCGCGATGCGATTGCAGGCGCCCTGGAGCGACCGGCTCTCCGCGGGCCTATCGGTCGACGACCTCGAGACGGCTCATCGGGTCATGCTGATCATGCGGGGTAATCTCAAAGCCCCTTGAACTATCGCATATCCCGCTCGAGCTGGGGACGAGCGTCTTTCCACCGTCAGCAAAGCATGAGACAAGGGTGACGGTCACTTTCTGTAGCATCTTGTTTGTAACGTCTTGGCTGTAACATCTTGGCTAAGCGACTCGAAGACCCTTGTTGGCCCGTCAGGAGGCCCCCAGCTCGGAGATTGGAAATGCAATACGTTAGACCGTCAATTTCACTGGCCGTCGCGGCCGTTTTCACAAGTCTGCTTACTCCCGGCGCGGCGAAGGCGGCGCCGGGCGTTCTTTACGAAAGCTTCGGGGGAGACGGGGTTACCGGGTTTTTCACGGCCAATCCGGGCCAGGCTGTCGGCACTATTGGCGTCAATGCGACCAATGTCGTGGCCGGCGGCGGCAAGGTCTATTGGGAGGACGGCGTCAACATCTGGGCGGCCAACTCCAATCTGACGGGCGCCTCGATCATCCACGTCAACGGCGCCGCGCCGACAGGGCTTGCCCTCGACGCCACGACCGGCATTCTTTACGAAAGCTTCGGCGGCGACGGGGTGACCGGGTTTTTCACGGCCAATCCGGGCCAGGCAGTCGGCACGATTGGCGTAAATGCGACCAATGTCGTGGCTGGCGGCGGCAAGGTCTACTGGGAGGATGGCGCCAACATCTGGGCGGCCAACTCCAATCTGACGGGCGCTTCCATCATCCACGTCAACGGCGCGGCGCCCGCGGGGCTCGGCCTCGACGCCACAACCGGCATTCTTTACGAAAGCTTTGGCGGCAGCGGGATTTCCGGGTTCTTCACGGCCAATCCGGGCGTGGCGGCCGGGAACATTGGCGTCAACGCGACCAACGTCGTCGCCGGCGGCGGCCAGGTCTATTGGGAGGATGGCGCCAACATCTGGGCGGCCAGCTCCAATCTGACGGGCGCCTCAATCATCCACGTCAACGGCGTCGCCCCGGCAGGCCTGGGACTCTATCTCTTTCCGGCGCCGGCGGCTCCCGGCCCCGTTCCCGGCGCTGGCCTGCTGGGCTTGGCGTTCCTGGCGCTCGCGGGCTTGACGGCGAGGACGCGCGCCTTCCTCGCGCGTTAGGACTCGCCCCAAATCAAAAAGTTAGAGCATGTCCTGATCGGAAAACCGCTTCGCGCTTTTCCGTGGCATGCTCTTCTTGCTCCCAAAAGGCGAAGCGGGACGGCCGCTGGCGACGGGAGCCAGGGCGCTTCCGCTCGCGAAAGCTGAAGCCTGGCCGAACGGAAGCGTGACAGCCGGCCACAGCGGCCTGTTCGGCCTTCCCGCGTTTCCTTGCTCACGGCGCTCGTCGTCACATCCCCGTCGTATTGTTCCGACCGCGCTCCGCTGCTAAGACCCCGCGGGGTCAGGAACAGGGATGGCGATGGCGTTAATGAAGCTCCTCAGCGGCAATTCTAATCGGGCGCTCGCGGAGGCGATCGCCACCTATCTCAACTTGCCGCTCTGTCGCGCCGTCGTGCGCCGTTTCGCCGATCAGGAGATATGGGTCGAGATCCTCGAGAACGTGCGCGGAGAGGACGTCTTCGTCCTGCAGTCGACCTCGGCCCCGGCGAACGACCATCTGATGGAGCTTCTGATCATGATCGATGCGCTGCGCCGCTCGTCGGCGCGTCGCATCACTGCGGTCATTCCTTATTTCGGCTATGCGCGCCAGGACAGGAAGCCCGGCCCGCGCACGCCGATCTCGGCCAAGCTCGTCGCCAATCTGATCACGCGGGCGGGCGCGGACCGCGTGCTGACGGTCGATTTGCATGCGGGCCAGCTGCAGGGCTTCTTCGACATTCCGACCGACAATCTCTTCGCCGCGCCCGTGATGGTCGCCGACATCAAGAGCCGCGCCAAAGCGAACAAGACGACGGTTGTCTCTCCTGACACGGGTGGCGTCGTGCGTGCGCGTGCGCTCGCCAAGCGCATCGACGCGCCGCTCGCCATTGTCGACAAGCGGCGCGAGCGGGCGGGCGAGTCGGAGGTGATGAACATCATCGGCGATGTGGAAGGGCGCAATTGCATCATGGTCGACGACATTGTCGACTCAGGCGGCACGCTTTGCAACGCCGCCGAGGCCCTGATCGCCGCTGGCGCGGTTTCGGCCTCCGCCTACATTACTCACGGGGTGCTGTCGGGAAAGGCCGTGGAGCGGGTCAGTAAGTCCCGTCTCACCGAGCTCGTCGTGACCGACACGATCCTGCCTCGGCCCGAGGTCGCGGATGCGCACAATATCAGGATCCTTCCCATCGGCGCGCTGATCGGCGAGGCGATCGCGCGCACCGCGAAAGAGGAAAGCGTCTCGAGCCTCTTCGACTGACCTGACGCGCATATTCTCCGGCTCTAGAGCCTGTCCTGGAAAAGTCGAAGCGGTTTTCCGGTCAGGACATGCTCTAAGGCTTGATTTGGAGCTTAGTCCTTGCCGATCGCCTGATTCCAGGCGACCGCGACGCGCTCTAAGCTTGCGCTGGGATATTTTCAGCGGCGACGAGCGGGCGCAGGCGTCGACCCGCCAAGACAAAAGACAAGAGGGGGAAACATGTTCGACCTGACTGGCAAGACAGCGCTCGTCACGGGCGCAAGCAGCGGCCTCGGGCTCGCCATCGCCCGCACGCTGCATCAAGCGGGCGCGACGGTTGGGCTCTCAGGCACGCGGCGCGAGGCGCTGGAGACGCTCGCGGGCGAGTTGAAGGAGCGCGCCCATATCCTTCCCTGCAATCTTTCCGACCGAGCGGAGACCGATAAGCTCATCCCCGCCGCCGAGGGGGCCATGGGCGGCGTCGACATCCTCGTCAACAACGCCGGCATCACCCGCGACATGCTCTTCATGCGCATGAAGGACGAGGATTGGGACGCGGTTCTCGCCGTCAATCTGACGGCGGCCTTCCGTCTCTCTCGCGCCGTTCTGCGCGGCATGATGCGCAAGCGTCACGGACGCATCATCAACATCACCTCGGTCGCGGGCGCCGTCGGCAATCCGGGACAGGCCAATTACTCGGCGGCGAAGGCCGGACTCACCGGCATGACCAAATCGCTCGCCAATGAGGTGGCTTCCCGTGGCGTCACCGTCAATTGCGTCGCGCCGGGCGTGATCGAGAGCCCGATGACGCAGGTTCTCAACGAGGCGCAGCGCGAGCGGCTGCTCAAGCTCATACCGATGGAGCGATTCGGCTCCGCTGATGAGATCGGGGCGGCCGTCTTGTATCTGGCGAGCGACGAGGCCGCCTTCATCACCGGTCAGACGCTGCACATCAACGGCGGCATGGCGATGATATCCTAACGCGGCGACCCGCGCCGACCTCGATCGTCGCCGAAGGCCTCGCCGCGAAGAATGCGGAGATTTTCATGCCGGGTTTGGGGACGGACGCCTTTGGATCACGCTGCGTTCAGGCGCAATCGCCTGAACGCGGAAAAGGTGATCGATTCTTGAAGTGTAGAGCGCAATTTGCGCAAAAAGCCCGTTTTCACTTTTTCGCATCGCGCCTGATCCCGATGGCCGCCTTCTGCTTCCTCGCCGCTGCGGGCCGGGCCGAGAGCGAGACGGAAACGAAGCCGGACGCTCCCAAGACTCCCCCCATTGTCGACAGCATTTCGGTCAGGCCTGGCGATCGGTGGACCTATCGGTGGATCGACGACATCACCGGCGAGACCAAATCCTACCAAACTTACACGCTCACCGAGATCAAGGACGGCGCCTTCAGCGTCGCGATCACGACGAACCCGGTCGGTTCGGGCCAGTCGCTGAGCGGGCTCTACGTCTATGACGAGAACTGGGGCCTTCTCGACGACGGCGTTTGGACGCGCAAGGTCGGCGACCCGATCACCGGCGTGCGGCTTCCGCTCAAAATTGGCTTGAAATGGGAGACGCATTTCACTGCGAGCCGAAAGAACCCCGACCGCGAGTCGACGATCGACACGACGAGCGTCGTCACTGGCTATGAGGAAGTGTCCTTCAGATTCGGCCCCAGCTATGACGCCTTCAAGATCGAGACGAATGAGAGCATCGCAACTGTCGGAGGCGGCCCGATTGCGACGCTGCAGGTCGTCTTGTGGTACGCTCCCGCCGTGAACCGATATGTGAAACGGGTGATCGAGAGCCGAATAAACGACCGGCTGCAGTCGCGTGCCGTAGAGATGCTGACGGAGTATCGGCGGCGTCACGAGGACTGACGTTTTCCTGATTTCGGGCAAAATTCCTCGCGGCCTTCGGGATAGGCGCTCAGGCGCATTCCCGCTCCAAGGGTCATGATCGGCGTCGCTGCGGTCGTCGCGCGCTTCCCGCCCGAATAAGATCGTTCGAGCGTAAGGAATCGCGCGAGGTCGAAATGTCGGAGCGAATTCTGATCGCAAAAGCCTGTCAGTTTTTGCGAAATTCGCTCTAAAGCGCCGGGGCGGCTCGACGATGCAAAGGCAATTGCAGATTCTTGCGTGGCGCGTTGCGGCCTTGTCGCTATTGGCGCTTGCGCCAATCCTCGCGAGCCGGTCCCAGGCTCAGGACGCGCCGGCTCCGCCGCCAAAGCTTGCCGCCTTCGACTTGGAGCTGGACGATTTCAGCGCCGGCGGGCCGCTTGCCGGGGAAACCCCCGAGGAGACACAGCGGCTCTCGCGCATGTCGGCTCTAGCGCGCCGGCTGCTGTCGGAATCGGGGCTTTTCAGGCTCGTCGAAACGGGCGGGGCCCCAGATTCTCGTGTGAAAGATCATTGGCTGAGAAAATGCGACGGTTGCGATGCCGACATCGCCCGCGCTCTCGGCGCCGATCTTTCCTTCATCGGCTATTTTCGCAAGATCAGCCGGATGGAGCAGTTCCTGGAGATTCGCGTCCGCAATGCGAGAACGGGCGAATTACTGAATGTCTCGCACACGGATCTGCGCAACGAGACCGACGAATCTTGGAGCCGCGCGCTCACCCATTTGATCAAGCGACGTCTCGTCGAGCCCGAGCTGGCGCGCCGCGATTCCACCCCGGCGAGGTGACGCGGGCTTAGAAGCGCCTCCCCGTCGCACGCTACTCGCTCCTCTCGCCCCAATGATTCTCAAAAATCAGCTCGGCGAGCGGCAGCCGCTTGGCCCAACGCTTGACCTCGAGCTCCGGGCGTCGATAGGCGCGCTCGATGAAGCCGACGCAGAGATAGGCCACGATGGCGATCTCCTCGGGGATGCCGAGTATCGCGCGCAAATCCTCCTCGCGCAGAATGCTGACCCAGCCGACGCCGACGCCTTCCGCGCGCGCCGCAAGCCAAAGATTTTGCACCGCGCAGGCGGTGCTGAGCAGGTCCATGTCCTTTTGCTGTGTGCGGCCGAGGCCTGTGGCGCCGTGCCGCGCGCGATCGCAGGTGACGCAGATGTTCAGCGGCGCCTTCATGATGCCTTGCAGCTTGAGGCTGCGATAAAGCGCCTGCCGTTCCTCGGGGATCTCGCGCGTCTCTCGCGCCACGGCCGCCTCGAAGGCTTCCCGGATGCGGGCGCGAATGGCGCCGTCGCGCACCAGCACGAAGTTCCAAGGCTGCATGAAGCCGACGGAAGGCGCATGGTGGGCCGCTTGCAGGACGCGCAAGATCGTTTCCCGTGGAATCTCTTCCTCGAGAAATTCGTCGCGAACATCGCGCCGCTCGTAGATGGCGCGATAGACGGCGTCGCGTTCGGCCTGCGAGAAGGAGGCCGTCGGCGCGAGCTCGTCGCCCTTCTCCTCAGACATCGCTCCTCACGCCGAGAGCCCCTGCGAGGCGCTCGAAATCTCGCGGCCCCGCTGGCAGGCCAAAACGCAGCCAGCTCGGTCGCTCATCGAAACGCCGCGCCAATATTCCCGCCGAGCAGAGGCGCGCGAAGCTCCTCGCCGCATGCACGCTTTCGACGAGGCGGAAGAGACTCGTTCCGCCAATCGGCGCAAGACCCGCCATCGCGAGCAGCGAGTCGAGACGTTGCGCAGATTGAGCCGTGAAATCTCGGGTCTCGCGCAGCCAGGCGGAGTCGGCGAGCGCGCGCGCCCCTGCCGCGAGCGCAGGACCGGAGACGCCCCAGGGCCCCTGCGCCGCGCGCAAGGCGGCGGCGCGCGGCGGCGCGCACAGCGCGAAGCCCAGCCGGAGCCCCGGCAGCCCGTAAGCCTTGCCGAAGCTCCGAAGCACAACGAGGTTCTCGCCTGCGTCGGGCTCCTTGGCGAGCAACGGCTCGACGCAGAGCTCGGGCGTAAAATCCGCGAAGGCCTCGTCGACGACGAGCAAGCCTCCGCGCGTGCTCAGACGCCGGGCGAGATGCAGCAGGTCTGAAGGTGGCGCGATCCGGCCGTCCGGATTATTGGGATTGACGACGATCGCCACGTCCATCGTGGCCAATTCGTCGAGCGATTGCGCTTGCGTCACGGAGGCGCCCGCGGCGCGCCAGCGAGCGGCGTGCTCGGCGTAACAGAAGCCCAGCGTGGCGACGCGTCGCGCCGGGAAGACCCGGGGCAGCAGATCGATGAAAGCCTGCGTCCCGGCGCCGGCGACGACGCTGAAACCCGGCGGCGCGCCATAGGCGCGGGCGGCGGCGGCCTCCGCGGCCTCGAAAGCCGAGGCGTCTGGCAGGCGCGCCAAGACTTCGGGCGCGAAGGCGGGCAGGGGATAGGCGCGCGGATTGACGCCCGTCGAGAGGTCGAGCCAAGGCGAGGGCGCGAGGGGGAAGGCGCGGCGGGCTGCATCAACGCCGCCGCCGTGCAGGGGAGCCGCGTCGAGCGTGCTTCCGCCGTTTAAGGTCTCAGCCTCTGCGAGGCGTGTCATCGCGCGATCTCCAGAAGCCGATCGAGATCGAGATGGCGCGCGCAATGATCGGCCAGCGCGTCGAGGGTTTGCTCCACCATCGTCTCGTATCGCAGCTGCGAGGGGGCGCCGCCAAGAGGGGCGAGCAGCGCGGCGCGTTGCGCGTCATTCGAAAAAAGCCCGTGGACGTAAGTTCCGCAGACGCGTCTGTCGGGCGAGACCGCGCCCTCCGACCGGCCATCGAAAAAGCGTAGCAGCGGCCGATCGCGGTCCGGCCCTTCGGTTGCGCCCATGTGCATCTCATAGCCCTCGAAAGGCGCGCCCTCCGCGACGCTTTCGCCGCGAACGGCCTGCAAGGTTTTCTCTTCGCCCATCACGGTCTCGACGTCGAGCAGGCCGAGGCCTTCCGCCGCGCCGGGAGATCCCTCGACGCCTAAGGGGTCAGCGATGCGCCGGCCCAGAATTTGGTAGCCCCCGCAGAGCCCCAGGACGCGCCCGCCCCGCCGAACATGCGCGCAAATGTCGATGTCCCAGCCCTCGGCGCGATAGGCGGCGAGATCGGCGAGGCTCGCCTTCGATCCCGGCAACACGATAAGCTTTGCAGTAGCCGGCAAGGGCGTCCCTCGCGAAACGAACGTCACCCGCACCCCTGGCTCCGCCTTCAGCGGATCGAGGTCGTCGAAATTCGCGATGTTTGGCGGGATCGGGACGGCGATCTCGATCTCGCCTCCGGCTCCGTCGACCGCGTCTCCGCGGGGAAGCGAAAGCGAATCCTCGGCGGGCAGCCGCGCCGCCGGCGGAAAGAAGGGCAGCAGGCCGAGCGACGGCCAGCCCGTCCTCTCCTCGATCAAGCGCAACCCCTCGTCAAACAGCGTCGGGTCGCCGCGAAATTTATTCACGATGAAGCCGGCAATGAGCGACGCGTCTTCCGGATCGAGGATCGTGCGGCAGCCGACGAGCTGCGCGATGACGCCGCCGCGGTCGATGTCGCCGACCAGCACGACGGGGCAGTCCACGCTCCGCGCAAATCCCATATTGGCGATGTCGGCCGCGCGCAGATTGATCTCCGCCGCGCTGCCGGCGCCCTCGATCAGCATGAGATCGACGGACTGGCTAAGGCGCGCGAAGCTTTCGAGCACGAGCGGCATGAGGCGCGGCTTCCAAAGCTGATATTCACGCGCGGAGGCCTGACCCACGACCTGGCCCTGCGCCACGATTTGCGCGCCGGTCCCGCTTTGCGGCTTCAACAGCACCGGGTTCATATCGACATGCGGAGAAAGTCGCGCCGCGCGGGCCTGCAGCGCCTGCGCGCGTCCGATTTCTCCAAAACCCGCGACCGCCGCATTGTTCGACATATTTTGCGGCTTGAAGGGAGCGACCCTCACGCCCCGGTTCGCGAAGGCGCGCGCGAGCCCGGCGACGACGAGCGATTTGCCGACGTCCGACCCCGTGCCCTGGATCATCAGCGCGCGGGTCATGCCGGCCGCTTCGCACGAGCAAAATCGAGCGCCGCCTCGAGACTCTCGAGACGCCTCTCGGCCGGTGCGCTCGGCGGCAGGACGACGATCGTCTCCAGCGAGAGGGCGCGCGCCGCTTCGATCTTTGCGTAAGTCAACGGTCCGCCGCTGTTCTTGGTGACCAGAACGTCGATTTTCTTTTCGCGCATCAGCCGCATCTCGTCGTCAAGGCTGAAAGGGCCGCGGGCGAGGATCAGCTCGGTCGACGGCGGCAGCTCTTCGGGCTCCGGAGGCTCGATGCTTCGGATGAGGTAGTCATGTTGCGGCGCTGCGCGGAACGCGGGGACCGAAAGCCGGCCGATGGTGAGAAAAACGCGTCGCGGCGCCGGCCCCAGCGCCGCGACGGCGGCGGCCATATCGGCGACCTCGATCCAGCGGTCGCCCGGCGCGCGCCGCCAGGGCTCGCGCCCGAGCACCGCAAGCGGAATTCCTAGCGCGACGCAGGCTTGGCGCGCATTCGCGGAGATGCGCTCCGCGAAGGGATGGGTCGCGTCGATCACGCGATCGACCCCGTTCTCGATGAGATAGCGCCGCAGACCTTCGACCCCGCCAAAGCCGCCGACTCGCGTCGGCAGCGGCGAAGCGAGCGGCGCGCTTGTGCGGCCCGCCAGCGAGACGAGGGCTTCGACCCCGGTTTCTCTTGCGAGGCGCTCGCTGAGCGCGCGCGCCTCACTCGTGCCGCCGAGCAGCAAAAGCCGCGGCGCGCGGTCATAATCTCGCGCGGTTTCGTCGCGGTGCGCCATCGTCATCATCAATAGTCGGAGGCCGTCGCAGGCGCAAGAACGCCCGGGATCTGCGCGCCGATACGATTTCCTCTCGCGACGATCCTGCTTTATACTCCTCAGACCAAGCTAGACGAAACGGAGTAGGCAGAATGAAGAGCGGGCGGCTCATGTTGGCGATACCGGCATTGACGCTCCTTACCGCGTCCACTGCGCTCGCAGCGGGCCCGATCGGGAAATGGCGCGTCGGCGACGGCACCGCCGTGGTCGGCCTGCGCATGTGCGGCGCGAATCTGTGCGGCGTGATCGAGGCCGGACCCGAGAAGAGCGCCTTGGACGATAATAATCCTGATCCGGCTCAGCGCGCGCGGCGGCTGCTCGGTCTTCCCATTCTCAATCTCAAGAAAAGCGGCGACAACAGCTGGGCGGGCACGGTCTATAACGCAAACGACGGCCAGAATTATCAAGCGAGCCTCAAGCAAACCAGCGAGACGCAGTTGACGCTCGAGGGCTGCGTCGTGGGGACCAATATTTGCGGAAGCGACAGCTGGACGCGCGTGCGGTGAGGGACCGCGGATGATCGCCGCCGAAGAGGTAATCCGCGCGCTGTCCCTCAAGCCTCATCCCGAAGGCGGCTTTTTCCGCGAGACCTTTCGCGACGAGCCCAGGGGGGAGCGCGCGGCTTCGACCGCGATCTACTACCTGCTGCCGCAGGGCGAGATCTCCCGCTGGCACAGGATCGACGCCGCAGAGATCTGGCACTTCTATGCGGGCGCGCCGCTCGAGCTTTCCCTGAGCGAGGAGGGGTTGGAGGCGTCTCGTCATCTCCTCGGCGCCGATCTTGCGGCCGGAGAACGCCCGCAACTCGTCGCGCCGCCCGGTTGGTGGCAAAGCGCCAAGAGCCTCGGGGCCTGGACGCTCGTCGGCTGCACTGTCGCGCCTGGCTTCGAGTTTTCCCGTTTCGAGCTCGCGCCAGAGGGCTTCGACCCGGACGGTCTGAGATTGGATTAATCCCGGACCCGCTTTTTGATGGCGCGGTTCTTTGTCTTATTAGAGAGCGCCCATGTTCGACCTCCTCATCGTCGGCGGCGGCATAAACGGATGCGCCATCGCGCGCGACGCGGCCGGACGCGGCCTTTCCGTGCGGCTCGTGGAGAAGGGCGATCTCGCCTCCTGCACCTCGTCCGCCTCGACGAAGCTCATCCACGGCGGCTTGCGCTATCTGGAGCATTTCGAGTTCCGGCTGGTGCGCGAAGCACTCGCCGAGCGCGAGGTGATGCTGGCGAGCGCGCCCCATCTCGTCTCGCCTTTGACCTTCGTGCTTCCTCACGAGCCGCAATTGCGACCCGCCTGGATGATCAGGCTCGGCCTCTTCCTTTACGATCATCTCGCGCCGCGCGGACGCCTCGACGCCTCGCGCGGCGTTTCGTTGAAAGACAATCCGTTCGGCGCGCCGCTCGACGCGCGTTTTGCGCAAGGCTTCACTTATGCGGATTGCTGGGTGGACGATGCGCGGCTCGTTGTCGCGAACGCGCTCTCGGCGCGGGACCTCGGCGCGCTCATTAGCCCCGGCGTCGCCCTTGTGTCCGCCGAGCGCCGCGCCGATCGATGGATCGCGCGCCTGGAGACGCCGCAAGGCCCCGAGGAAGTCGAGGCGCGCGCGCTCGTCAACGCCGCCGGGCCCTATGTGTCCGAGGTGCTGCACGACGCGCTGCGCATCGTCTCGCGCAAGCATGTGCGGCTCGTGAAGGGCTCGCATCTCGTGACGCGACGGCTCTACGAAGGCGCGCACGCCTATATTCTGCAAAACGTCGATCGCCGCATCGTCTTCGCCATCCCCTATGAAGGCGAGTTCACGCTGATCGGCTCCACCGATGCGCCGCATGACGGACCGCCGGGGCCGGTCTCGATCAGCGATGCGGAGACGGACTATCTCCTCGATGCGGTCAGCCGCTGCTTCAAGCGCAAGGTCACGCGCGAAGACATCGTTTCGAGCTATGCGGGGCTCAGGCCGCTGTTCGATGACGGGTCTTTCGACGCCTCGGTCGTGACGCGTGATTACGCCTTCGATCTCGATCGCGAAGGCGCGCCAGCGCTCTCCGTATTCGGCGGCAAGATCACGACCGCGCGAAAGCTCGCCGAGCACGCGCTGGAGACGCTGAAACCTTCTTATGCGCGCATGGGGCCGTCCTGGACGGGCAATACGCCGCTCGCGGGCGGCGAAAGCTTGCAGGGCGAGATCGAACCACTGCAGGCGCGGCTTCTTCGCGAGAAGCCATTCCTACCGCAGCCGCTCGCCAGTCGTTTGGCCCATGCCTATGGCGCGCGCGTCTTTTCCCTGCTCAGTGACGCCGCAAGGCTTGAGGATTTGGGAGAAGACTTCGGCTGTGGCCTGACGCGGCGCGAGCTCGATTATCTGATGACGAATGAGTGGGCGCGCACGGCTGAAGATGTGTTGTGGCGCCGCTCGAAGCTCGGGCTCCATATGAGCGCGTCGCAGTGCGAAGGCGTGGCGCGGGCGATGGAGAAAGGCTTCTTCGGCGCCGATGGGCCCTAAGCGCGAACCTCAGTCTTCGCCGATGCGCGCAGAATTGTCGCCAGCAGCAGCGCCGAGATCAGCGGGCCGATGGCCAAAGCCGGCGGCGCATAATGAAATTCGCCTGTGGCGTCCTTCACCCAGCCCACAAGATAGGGACCGAGAAAGCCCGCGAGCGCCCCGATCGCATTGATGAGCGCGATCGCGCCCGTCGCCTGCGCGGGCGGCAGGCGTCGCGTCGCGAAAGACCAGAAGATCGGGAACATCGCGAATGTGCCCGCCGCCGAAACCGACAGCGCCAGAATCGTCAAAGCGGGTGACGTGAGCGCGCCGCATGCCGCGAGCCCGGCGGCGGAGAGCAACGACGCCAGCGCCGCATGACGCGCATGGCCGCCGTGGCGATCCGCATGCCGGCTCCAAAACACCATGGAGACGCTGCCGGCGACGTAAGGCGTGGCTGTGAGAAGACCGACAACCAAGGGAGACGCAAAGCCGAAATCGTGAACGATCTGCGGCAGCCAGAACACGAGACCATAGAGCGTCAGCACGACTCCAAAGTAAATCACGCTGAGCCTTGCGACATCAGGCGTCAGCAGCATTTTCAGACTAGACTCGACGGCCGTCTCGGGATGCGCCGCGCGCTCCGCGTCGAGCGTGTTCTGTAACCATTCCCGCTCCGACGGCGCGAGCCAGCGCGCCTCTCTCGGCCGGTCGGTCAGCCAGAAATACGCCGCGATCCCAAGCAGGATCGACGGCAGGGCCTCGATCACGAAGAGCCATTGCCAGGCCTTCGCGCCACCGACGTCATGCAGAGCGTCGAGAATAAATCCGGAAAGCGGTGCGCCGATCACGCTGGAGATCGGGATCGCCAGCATGAACAGGCTCATCGCGACGGCGCGAGACGCCTGCGGCATCCAAAAAGTGAGGTAGAGAACGACGCCCGGAAAGAAGCCGGCTTCCGCCAGCCCGAGCAGCAATCGCAGCGCCAGAAAGCTGGACTCGCTCCAAGCCAGCGCCATCAGCGCGGACACGATTCCCCAGCTCAGAAGGATGCGCGCGATCCAGAGCCGCGCGCCGACGCGCTCCAACATGAAATTGCTCGGGATTTCGAAGGCGGCGTAGCTGAAAAAGAAAATGCCCGAACCCAAACCAAAGATCGTCGCGGAGAGGCCAAGATCCTTGTTCATCTCCAGCGCGGCGAAGCCGATGTTCACGCGGTCGAGGTAGTTGGCGAAGAAGCAGACGGCGAGAAAGGGCAGCAGCCGTCGCTGCACTTTCGCGATCGTCCGCGGGCCGTCTAAGGCTTCCGGCGACGAAAGGATCGGCGTCCGCTCGAGCGTGTTCAACGTCGCTTCTCTTTCAGATCCCATTGTGGCGCGCCGGCGGGCCGATCCCATTCTTGGCGTCGCGCCGCTTGCGCGGTAACAACAAAAAAGCCGAGCGAACGCCCGGCTTTAATGCTTTGCTTTTTGGCCCCGCGCCAGAGACGGCGCGGCAGAGCGTTAGCGCTTCGAGAACTGGAAGCTCCTGCGCGCTTTGCGCTTGCCGTATTTCTTGCGCTCGACGACGCGCGAGTCGCGGGTGAGGAAGCCCTCGCGCTTCAAGGCCGAGCGCAGCTCTGGCTCGTAATGAGTGAGCGCCTTGGACAGGCCGTGGCGCACGGCGCCGGCTTGGCCGGAGAGACCACCGCCGGCGACCGAAACGACCAGGTCGTATTGTCCCGAGCGCTTCGCGACGACGAGCGGCTGCTGGATGATCATGCGCAGCACCGGCCGCGCGAAATAGACACCGACGTCGCGGCCGTTGACGCTGATGCGGCCCGTGCCGGGCTTGATCCAGACGCGGGCGATCGCGTTCTTGCGTTTGCCGGTCGCATAGGCCCTGCCGTGCTTGTCGAGCTTCTGCTCGCGCAGCGGCGTGGTCTGGACGACCGTCTCGCCGGCGGCGTCTTTGAGGTCGGAGAGGGAGGAGAGCGTGGTCTCGGACATGGTCATGCGCTCCGGGAATTCTTGCGGTTCAAGGCGGCGACGTCGAGAGGCGTCGGGTTTTGCGCGGCGTGCGGATGCTCCGCGCCCTTGTAGACGCGCAGATTGCCGAGTTGCTGACGGCCAAGCGGCCCGCGCGGCAGCATGCGCTGCACGGCCTTCTCGAGGATGCGCTCAGGAAAACGCCCTTCGAGAATGAACTTCGCCGAACGCTCCTTCACCCCGCCGGGATAGCCCGTGTGATGGTGATAGACTTTCTGGTCGCGTTTCCTTCCGGTGAACACCACCTTGTCGGCGTTGACGACGACGATATTGTCGCCGTCGTCCATGTGCGGCGTGAAGGTCGCCTTGTGCTTGCCGCGCAGCCGAAGCGCGATGAGCGAAGCGAGGCGGCCGACGACGAGACCTTTGGCGTCGATCAGCACCCATCGCTTCTCGATGTCGGCGGGCTTCGCCGAATAGGTTTTTCCAAACATCTGGGAGAGTTTCCGTGCGGTATTGGGGCCGCCCAGTGCGGCGAAGCGCCGCTGATAGGCGAGACGGCGCAGAAAGTCAAACAGGAACCGCCGCGAAACCCCGAGAAAGCGGGCGGCAGACGGTAGTGGTAGCATAATACCACAAAAACCCATCGGATCCATTCGGCGCTGCCGCAGCACGCTACGTATATGCCACGCTCTTGCCGCCGTCGGAGTGGGGCGACACGTAAACTCCGTCGACCACGCGTCGAAAGCGCGGCGCGCGCGTCGAGCGGGGAGTATCGATGTCGCAACCTTCGGAAAGTGAAAATTCGGTCGCGGTGATGACGGGATGCGCGCTTGTGGGCGCGCTCGTCTGCGCCGCAATCTTTGCCGTGACCATGGGTCCGACGGGAGGCCTGATCGGCGCTCTGGTCGGCGGTTTCGTGGGCGCCTTGCTGGCGGAGGTCTGAACGCGGAGGCCCGCGTCTCCCGCCGTAATCTGAACAATTTTGCCCGCGCATATGGTTGATAGGCCCCGCGCTCCCCAGCTTTTTGGGAAAGAGCAAGGGGGCGGACGCGACCGCGTGAAGAAAATCACGAAACTCTTCGAAGACATGCCGGCCGCCTTCGCTTTGGCGGTTCTTGCGAGCGGCGCCGCGGCGGAACCCGCGCCGGGACCGCAGGACCCGCTGACGGGGAAGAAGGTTGAGCTGCGCGGCGTGGAGGAGGGGCTTCGGAATCTCACGGAGGAAAAGCGCAAGCTCGACCAGGGCCTGGAGCGCATCGAGACCGAAAGAAGCCGTCTCGCGCAGGTCTTGATCGAAGCGGCGGCGAAGCTGCGCGACACGGAAAAGCAAACGGCGGAAATAGAATCAGAGCTGCAAAAGATCGACGGTCGGGAGGAGACCTTGCGCGCCTCCTTGCACGCAAGGCGCGCGCTGATCGGCGAGGTGCTGCTCGTGCTGCAGCGGATGAATCGCCGGCCGCCGCCTGCTGTCCTCGCCGAGCCGGAAGATATTTTGAAAGCCCTGCGCGCCGCGATGACGATGGGCGCCGTGCTGCCGCAGATGCGCGGCGAAACCTTGAAGCTGCAAAATGATCTAAGCGAGCTGGTGCAGCTGCGCGAGGCGGCGCACAACCAACGAGCGGCGCTCGCGCATCGCCGCGACGAGCTCACTTTGCAGCGCGCCAATCTCGAGCAAATGATCGAAGACCGGCGCGCGGCGTCGCGTCAGATTACGAGCGAACGCGCGGCCCAGGAAGAGCGCGCGCGAAAGCTCGCGGAACAGGCGACGAGCATCAAAGAGCTCATCGCGCGGATGGAGAAGGAAAGCGAGGCGGCGCGGCTGGGCGCGCAGGCGGCCAGGGAGGCCGAGGCCAGGCGCGAGGCCGCTGACGCTCAAGCTTCGCGCGAGCAGCGCGCGAAGGCGCTCGCCCAGCCCTTCCGGGATCCGGCGCGGCTCGCGCCCGCGGTCGGCTTCGCCGATCTCAAAGGCAAGCTTCAGCTGCCCGCCGTCGGCTATTTTGTGCGACGCTTCGGCGCGCAGGACGGCTACGGCGGCGTGGAAAGAGGCGATTCGCTGCAGGTTCGGGAAAACGGCCTCGTTTCAGCTCCTTGCGATGGATGGGTGGCCTATGCGGGTCCCTATCGCAGCTACGGAGGACTCTTGATCATCAACGCCGGCGGCGGCTATTATGTCGTCTTGGCAGGGGTGGCCAGAATGAATGTGGGCGTGGGACAGTTCGTTCTCGCAGGAGAGCCTGTCGCGAGCATGGGTGACGGCTCGGTGAAGACCGCCGCGACCGTCGCGATTGGCGCAAAACAGCCCATTTTATATGTCGAGATCCGCAAGGACGGAAACTCGATAGACCCGAGCTCATGGTGGGCCCGGTCTGACACCCGGAAGGTTGGCGGATGATTCGAAAGACTGCACTCCTTGCGACCGGCATCGCGATTGGCGCCGGATGCGCAACCTTGGGCCAGCAAGCCCGCAGCCTTCTCAGCGCGGAAGCGGTGGCTGCGCCTGCAGACACTTACAAAAATTTGAACCTTTTCGGCGACGTGTTCGACAAGGTGCGCAGCGATTACGTCGAGAAGCCCGACGAGCAGAAGATGGTCGAGTCGGCGATCAACGGCATGCTCATGTCGCTCGATCCGCATTCGAGCTATCTCGACGCCAAGGGCTTCAAGGAAATGCGTACGCAGGTCGAGGGGCGCTTCGGCGGCCTCGGCATTGAGGTCACGCAAGAGGACGGAGTCGTCAAGGTCGTGTCGCCGATCGACGATACGCCCGCCTCGCGCGCCGGCATCACCACCGGCGATTTGATCGTCGGAATCGATGACGAGAGCGTGCAGGGACTCACCCTCAATCAGGCCGTCGACAAGATGCGCGGCCAGATCAACACGCCGGTGAAGCTCACCATCCTTCGCGGAAACAAAGACAAGCAGAAGATCGACGTCAAGCTCACGCGCGCCGAGATTCGCGTCAAATCCGTGAAGTGGCACAAGCTCAATGATGACGTGGGCTACATCCGCATCTCGGCGTTCAACGAAGAGACCGCCGACGGCCTCAAGAACGCGATGCAGAAGATCCAGGAAGAGATCCCCGCGGACAAGTTCAAGGGCTATGTCATCGATCTGCGCAACAATCCGGGCGGCTTGCTCGAGCAGTCGATCCAGGTCGTCAACGACTTTATCGATCACGGAGAGATCGTGTCGACGCGCGGCCGCAACGCCGACGAGACAATGCGCTACAACGCGCATCAGGGCGACCTCTCCAAGGGCAAGCAGGTCGTCGTGCTGATCAACGGCGGCTCGGCCTCCGCGTCCGAGATCGTCGCTGGCGCGCTGCAGGATCACAAGCGCGCGACGCTGATTGGCACGCGCTCCTTCGGCAAGGGCTCGGTGCAGACGATCATCCCGCTCGGCGGCGCCAATGGCGCGCTGCGCCTCACCACGGCGCGCTACTACACGCCGTCGGGCCGTTCGATCCAGGCGAAGGGCATCGATCCCGACATCGTCCTGCTGCAGGACGTGCCCGACGATCAGAAGGGCCGCGACGAGACGCGCGGCGAGGCGTCGCTGCGCGGACATCTGAAGAATGGCGACGAGGAGAAGAGCGGTTCGCAGGCCTATGTCCCGACGGACGAAGCCAAGGACAAGCAGCTCTCCGCCGCGATCGATTTTCTGCACGGCAAGTCCAAGGCGCAGATCCTCGCCGCCGTCGAAGCGCAGAAGATCGAGGCGGCGAAGGCCGCGGCGCTGAAGGAAGCCTCCGCGAAGGACCCCGCCAAGGACGGTCAGAAAGAGGCGGCGAAGGAGCCGACTAAGGACGCCACCGGCAAGGCCGACGCCAAGAAGGCGAATTGATCGGACAAGCAGGCGAATTGATCAAAAAGGGCGCTCTTCGGAGCGCCCTTTGAGTTTGGAGGCGGGTGGTGGTGTTGCCACGGCCGGCGCTTGTGCGGAACGTGGCGAGTGATGAGGATACAAGCTTCGCTCGCAGCGCTTCGCGGTGGCCAGGGAGCCTAGAAAGTGCAGTTTCATCCCCGCGTTTGTCCCGCCCCGGTCAAAACATTCTGCGTAGCGATATTGGCCGCCCTGCTCGCGTCTACGCCTCTCCGGGCCGATGAAGCGACTTGGTTCTTCACGCCCAAGGAAGGGAATGAGCCGACCAAATTTGGATACACAAGCGGGTTCTCGGGAGAATCGATCTTCGTTTTTGGGCGGTGCGAGAGCGACGGTCACGGGGCCAAATACGTTCAAATGGAAATTTCTTTCAAGAATGCGGCGTTGGCCGAATTGGTTGGTTCAGAAGCCTATCCCTGGGTGAATTTTGTCACGGACGGCGAAGCGATGAAATTCGCTATCGAACAGCTAAGCTTGGATGAGGCTGGGCCGTCGTTATGGACCTCGAAAGTTGGCAATCTTTCAAAGGATCTGTTTGAAGAGCTGGCGATCACAAAGAAGCTGTCGATGCAGCTGCTCGCGAACGACAAGGTGCTGGATGTCTATCAGGCGCCGAGCGATCGCGGACGGAAGGAGGCGATGGCGCAGGTATTGAAGGAGTGTTTTTGAGTCATGGCTCTGAGAGCGGAACCGCCCCCGGTCAAACCGGTCTCTGATAATTGCCTCGTCGCTCGGGCGGCGCCTTGCGCGACCACTCGTCAAGGCGCGTTCCACGCCTGCTCCGCTCGCGCTTCGCCCCTTCGGGTGACGAGCCGTCGCGCAAGGCGCAGTTCATCATCCATATCCCTTTGGTGAGCTTTGCTCGCCCTTGCGCGCAAAGCTCACCAAAGGGATATGCAAGCCTTCCTCCGCATCCGGCGTCGTCGGTCAGCCGAAGGCCCGGAACCGCGAAGTGGTTTGACGGACGACACCGAATGGGGGCAATCCACCGAACCAGTCGCGTCCTGAAATTTCCTGCGGCCACGCTTTGCCCAAGCGCAGGGTATTTCCGCCTCAATACCCAAACTGCTCTTTGAGTATCCGCTCCTCCAGCGAATGCCCCGGATCGTGCAGCAATACGTGGCGGGTGGATTGGTCCATCGAGACGTCGACCGCGACGATGTCGCGGAATTCGTCGTGGTCGGCGACGACGGAGACGGGGCGTTTATCGGCTTCCAGCACCTCGAGGCGGATTGTGGCGGAGTCTGGCAGCAGCGCGCCGTGCCAGCGGCGCGGGCGGAAGGCGGAGATCGGGGTTACCGCCATCAGCGGCGCGTTGAGCGGGAGGATCGGCCCATGCGCTGAGAGGTTGTAGGCGGTCGAGCCCGCCGGCGTGGACACGAGAACGCCGTCGGCGACGAGCTCGGCCATCGCCTCCTTGCCGTCTACAAAGATGCGGATCTTGGCGATCTGCGAGGTCTGCCGCAGCAGCGACACGTCGTTGATCGCATGCGCCCGAAACTCCGAGCCCTTGGCGTCGACGGCCTGCATCAGCAGCGGGTGGATGATCGAGCGCTTGGCGGCTGTGATGCGCTTGCGCAGGCTCGTCTCACGATATTGGTTCATCAGGAAGCCGACGGAGCCGCGGTTCATGCCGTAGATCGGCTTGCCGTCGCCGAGATAGCGATGCAGCACGCGCAGCATCAACCCGTCACCGCCGAGCGCGACGATGCAATCGGCTTCTTCCGGCGGCGCGTCCCCATATTTCTCGACGAGGCGCGCGCGCGCTTCCTCCGCCTCGGGCGAACCGGAGGAAAGAAAGGCCAATGTCCGGGCGGGATTGGCCAGGGGATCTTCCGTTTCTGCTTCGCCTCCCGCGCCCATGATCGCCCTCTCAAGCTTTGGGCCGCCTCTCCGCCGGGGGCCAGGGACGCCTACTCCTACACTGCCGGCGCAACGAAAGAAACTTGCCGGAAGCGTCGCTTTTTTGTCGCTCTGCACCAGTTAGAAGAAGCCGCGCTGCGGCGCCAGGAGAACGGGAAATGGTCGAAGCTTTGAGGCGAACGCCGCTGCATGCGCTGCATCTTGAGCTTGGCGCGCGCATGGGGCCCTTCGCCGGCTACGACATGCCGATCCAATATCCAGCGGGCGTTCTAAAGGAGCATTTGCACACGCGCGCGAGCGCGGGGCTTTTTGACGTCTCCCACATGGGCCAGCTTTGGCTGCGCGCAAAATCCGGTCGCTATGACGACCTCGCCCTCGCGCTCGAGACGCTCGTTCCGATCGATCTCTTGGGGCTCGCGCCGGGGCGGCAGCGCTATGGTTTTCTCACTTGTGAGAACGGCGGGATCTCTGACGATCTGATGATCGCCCGTTACGACGACTCGGTGCTCATTATTTGCAACGCCGCGCGCAAGGCGGAAGATGAGGCGTCTTTGCGCGCGCGCCTCTCGGACGCCTGCGAAATCGATACGATCGAGCGCGGGCTGATCGCGCTGCAAGGCCCGCGCGCCGCGGAGGCGCTCTTAGGGCTTGCTCCCGAAGTCGGCGACATGCGTTTCATGGACGCGCGCGAGACGGTCATTCGCTGCGCGGCGAGCTATGTGACGCGCTCGGGCTATACGGGCGAGGACGGTTTCGAGATTTCCGTTCCGCTCGAAAAGACGGAAGAGATCGCCAAGGCGCTGCTCGCTGCGGAGGGCGTCGCGCCGATCGGCCTCGGCGCGCGCGATTCTCTTCGGCTCGAGGCCGGTCTTTGCCTTTACGGCGCCGATCTTGACGAGGCGACGACGCCCATCGAGGCCGATCTCGCCTGGGCCATTCCAAAAGCCCGCCGCCGTGGGGGCGCGCGGGCCGGCGGGTTTCCTGGCGCAGAGACGATTTTGGCCGAGCTTGAGGCCGGCCCGAAGTGTCTGCGCGTGGGCCTCAAGCCCAAGGGCCGCGCCCCGGTCCGCGCCGGCGCAGGGGTTTATGCCGATGAGACGGATGCTGCTCCCGTCGGGCGCGTGACCTCAGGCGGCTTTTCCCCAAGTCTCGACGCGCCGATCTCGATGGGCTATCTGCCGGCCTCGCTGGCTACGCCTGGAACCAGCGTATTCCTTGAGCTGCGCGGCCAGAGAGCGCCGGCGGAAGTCCTCGCGTTCCCTTTCGTTCCGCATCATTATCGGCGCGCCTGATTCGCCTCGATCAACGGGAGACGAGCCTTGCTGAAATACACCGCAGACCACGAATGGTTGAAGCGCGAGGGCGATGTCGTGACGATCGGCATCACCGATCATGCGGCCGAGACGCTCGGCGATCTCGTTTTCGTTGAGCTTCCCGAAGTCGGGGCGCGCTTCAAAGCGGGCGACGGCGCCGCCGTCGTCGAATCGGTCAAGGCCGCCTCCGACGTTTTCGCACCGCTCGAAGGCGAGATCGTGGAGGTCAATCAGGCGATCGTCGACGATCCCGGCGCGGTGAATCGCGATCCGCAAGGCGCCGGCTGGTTCTTCAAGCTGAAGCCCGCCGATCCGAGCGCTTTCGACGCGCTGCTCGATGAAGCCGCCTATCGCGCGACGCTTGGTTAGGCCGGCGCGAGCAGCTATCTTGGCGCTGTCTATGGGGTAAGGCCAAGCCGGGCTTCGGCCAACGGAAAACGCTATCGCGGAGAGGCGCATGAGCGAAGACCGCTACGAACCCTATGATTTCGCCAACCGCCGCCACATCGGCCCTTCGCCGGAAGAGATCCGCGATATGCTCGCGGTCGTGGGCGCGCCTTCGCTCGAAGCGCTGATCGACGAGACGGTCCCGCACGATATTCGCGTCAAGGAGCCGCTCGATCTCGGCGCGCCGCTTTCGGAGCGCGGCGCGCTCGATCGTCTGCGCGAGACGGCGAATAAGAATCGCGTGCTCGAGTCGCTGATCGGGCAAGGCTATCACGGCACGATCACGCCGCCGGCGATCCAGCGCGACATTTTGGAGAATCCGGCCTGGTACACGGCCTACACGCCTTATCAGCCCGAGATCAGCCAGGGCCGGCTCGAAGCCTTGCTGAACTTCCAAACCGCCGTTTCGGATTTGACCGGGCTCGACATCGCCAACGCCTCGCTGCTCGACGAGGCGACGGCGGCGGCCGAAGCCATGGCGCTCGCCCATCGCGTCACCAAGTCCAAAGCCAACGCCTTCTTCGTCGACGAGAATGCGCTGCCGCAGAGCATCGCGGTGATGCGCACGCGCGCCGAGCCGCTCGGCTGGCGCATCGTCGTCGGCGATCCGTTCAAGGAGCTGAAGCCCGAGGAGGTCTTTGGCGCGCTTTTCCAATATCCGGGCGTGACGGGCGCCTTTCACGATTTCTCTGAGCCGATCGCAAAGCTTCATGCGGCGCAGGCGATCTCCGTCGTCGCCGCCGACCCGCTGGCGTTGACTCTGTTGAAATCGCCGGGCGAGATGGGCGCCGATGTCGCGATCGGCTCGATGCAGCGCTTCGGCGCGCCGATGGGTTATGGCGGTCCCCACGCCGCCTATATCGCAGTCAAGGACGCGCATAAGCGCGCGCTGCCGGGACGCCTCGTCGGCGTCTCGATCGACGCGCGAGGAAACCGCGCCTACCGCCTCGCGCTGCAGACGCGCGAGCAGCACATTCGACGAGAGAACGCGACCTCGAACATCTGCACGGCGCAGGCGCTGCCCGCGATCATCGCTTCGATGTATGCGGTCTTCCATGGACCGAAGGGGTTGAAGGCCATCGCCGAGCGCATTCATCGCAAGGCCGCGCGCCTTGCCGAAGGCCTCGCTTCGTTAGGCTTCGAGATTGCGCCGCAGGAGTTCTTCGACACGATCACGGTCGCGGTCGGCCCCTATCAGGGGCTTATCATGAAGAACGCCGTCGACAATGGAGTCAATCTCCGCAAGGTCGGCCGCGATCGCATCGGGATCACCGTCGACGAGCGCACGCGGCCCGCGACATTGGAAGCGGTGTGGCGCGCTTTTGGCGGCTACGATCTCGTCTATCGCGACGACTACCCGGAATCTCGGCTGCCGAAGGCGCTCGAGCGCCAATCGACCTATCTGACGCATCCGGTCTTCCATATGAACCGCGCAGAAAGCGAGATGACGCGTTACATGCGTCGTCTCGCCGACCGCGATCTCGCGCTTGATCGCGCGATGATTCCGCTCGGCTCCTGCACCATGAAGCTCAACGCCACGGCCGAGATGCTGCCGATCAGCTGGCCGGAGTTCGCCGAACTGCATCCTTTCGCGCCCGCGGATCAGGCGCTGGGATATGCGGAGCTCCTCGCGGATCTGTCGCAAAAGCTTTGCGCGATCACCGGCTATGACGCCTTCTCGATGCAGCCGAACTCCGGCGCGCAGGGCGAATTTGCGGGCCTCCTCACGATCCGCGCCTATCACGCGAGCCGCGGCGAGGATCGTCGCCGCATCTGCCTCATTCCCGCTTCCGCGCATGGGACGAACCCGGCATCCGCCTCGATGTGCGGGATGCAGGTCGTCGTCGTCGCCACCGACGCTAAAGGCAATATCGACGTCGCCGATTTTCGCGCCAAGGCGCAGGCGCATCGCGACGCGCTTGCCGCGGCGATGATCACCTATCCTTCGACGCATGGCGTCTTCGAGGAGAGCGTGCGCGAGATCTGCGCCATCATCCATGCCGAGGGCGGACAAGTTTATATGGACGGCGCGAATCTCAACGCGCTCGTCGGTCTCGCGAGGCCGGGCGACATGGGCGCCGACGTCGGCCACCTCAATCTCCACAAGACCTTCTGCATTCCGCATGGGGGCGGCGGCCCCGGCATGGGGCCCATCGGCGTCAAGGCGCATCTCGCCCCCTTTCTGCCCGGTCACCCAGAGACGGGCGGCTCGTCCTTGACGGTCGCGGCCTCGCCTTTCGGGTCGGGATCGATCCTGCCGATCTCCTGGAGCTATTGCCTGTTGATGGGCGGCGCGGGGCTGACGCAGGCGACGCGCATCGCCATCCTCTCCGCGAACTACATCGCGCGTCGCTTGAGCGGCGCTTATGACGTGCTCTACACGGGCGCCAAGGGGCGCGTCGCGCATGAATGCATCGTCGACGTGCGCCCCTTGCAGCAAGAGGCGGGCGTGACCGTGGAGGACGTCGCCAAGCGCCTCATCGATTGCGGCTTCCATCCGCCGACGATGAGTTGGCCGGTCGCCGGAACTCTCATGATCGAGCCGACCGAGTCCGAGACCAAGGCCGAGATTGATCGCTTCTGCGACGCGATGCTCTATATCCGCGAGGAGGCGCGCGCCATCGCCGAAGGGCGCATGGACCGGTCGGACAATCCGCTCAAGCGCGCGCCGCATACGGTCGAGGATCTTGTCGGCGAATGGACGCGGCCCTATTCGCGCGAAGCGGCCTGCTTCCCCAAAGGCGCCTTCCGCGTCGACAAATACTGGCCGCCGGTGAACCGAGTGGACAATGTCCATGGCGACCGACATCTCATCTGCTCCTGCCCCCCGATCGAAAGCTACGCCAAAGCCGCGGAGTAGCGCTCCCATGACGACCCGCGACCGCATCGTGATGTGCGCGCCCGACCATTATTGCGTCGATTACGTCATCAATCCGTGGATGGAGCATCAGATTGGGCAGGCGGATCTGGCCCGCGCCCGCAAGGAATGGGACGCTCTGCGCAGCCTGCTGGCGCAGCGCGCCGAATTGCTTTTCGTTCGCCCGGAGCCCGGGCTGCCGGACATGGTCTTCACGGCCAACGCGGGCCTGGCCTTTGATCGGACCGTCGTTCTCGCTCGCTTCATGACCGAGGAGCGCCGGCCGGAGGAGCCCTTCTTTCAGGCGTTCTTCGAAGCCCAGGGCTTCTCGGTCGCGCCTTGGCCGGACGAAATCCCCTTCGAGGGCGCGGGAGACGCTTTGCCGGACGCAAAGCGCGAGTTGATCTGGTGCGGCCACGGCTGGCGCACCAGTCCCGAGGCGCCGCCGCTGCTCGAAGCGATCTTTGACCGGCCCGCCGTCAGCCTTCGCCTCGTGGACCCGCGCTTCTACCATCTCGACACCTGTTTCTGTCCGCTCTCCGACGGGTGGCTCATGTATTATCCGGGAGCCTTCGACGCGGAGTCGCTCGAGACGATCGCGCGGCTTGCGCCGCCCGAGCGCCGCCTTGAGATCCAGCTCGCGGACGCGCTTCATTTCGCGTGCAACGCGGTCGAGAGCGGCGGGCGCCTCATCCTCAATGAGGCCTCCGCCGGCTTGCAACATCGTTTGCGAGAGGCGGGCTTTGAGCCGATGCTGACGCCGCTCGGAGAATTCATCAAGGCGGGCGGCGCGGCGAAATGTTTGACGCTGAAATTGAACGCGACGCGCATGGAAGAGGCGCGATGAGCGAAGGCCGGCTGCTCGCTCCCTTTGCCGCGCCCTATGCGGAGGACGATGCGCAAATCGCGGCGCGGCTCCTCGCGCGCCGCCCGGATCCAGGCGCGCGCGATGCGACGGAGGCGTTGGCGCGAGAGCTCGTCGCGGCGTCGCGCCCGCAGGGGCTTCTCATCGGCGGCATAGAAGATTTTCTGCGCGAATTCTCGCTCACCTCGCGTGAGGGCCTCGCCGTCATGGCGCTGGCCGAGTCGCTGCTTCGGGTGCCGGACGATGAGACGCTCGATCGACTGCTCGCTGACAAGCTCGCGGTTGGCGACTTCGCGCATCATCGCATCGCCGGCGACGCGCTGCTCGTGCAGGCCTGCGCCTTCGCGCTGGGCCTCTCGGCGCGCTTGTTCGAGGAGGGCGCGTCTCCGCATGGCGCGGCTGAGAGCGTCGCGCGACGCCTCGGGCTTCCGGCGCTGCGCCTCGCCGCCAAGCAGGCGATGCGGCTGATGGGCGCTCATTTCGTCTTCGGCGAGACGATCGAGAACGCGCTGTCGCGCCGCGCGCCGCATCTGCGCTATTCCTTCGACATGCTCGGCGAGGCGGCGCGGACGCAGGAGGACGCCGAACGCTACTTTGAGGCCTACGCTCATGCGATCGAGGCCGTCGGCGGAGCTGCGGGCGCGCAAGCGCTGCCAGAGCGGCCGGGCGTCTCGGTAAAGCTATCGGCGCTGCATCCGCGTTACGAGGCGATCTCGCGCGAGCGCGTGCTGGCAGAGCTCGCGCCGCGTCTGCTCGATCTCGCGCGATTGGCCCGGGAACACGATCTCGCCTTCACGATCGATGCGGAGGAAGCCGACCGTCTCGAGCTCTCTCTCGACGTGATGGCGCGCGTCGTCGCCGATCCCTCGCTCAAGGGCTGGGAGGGTTTTGGTCTGGCCGTGCAGGCCTATCAAAAGCGCGCCGAGGCCGTGATCGACCATGTCGCGGGCTGGGCCAAAACGCTTAACCGTCGCCTCATGCTGCGGCTCGTCAAGGGCGCCTATTGGGACCTCGAGATCAAGCGCGCGCAGGAGAGGGGGCTCGCCGACTATCCCGTCTTCACGCGCAAGGCGATGACCGACGCGAATTACCTCGCCTGCGCCGCGCGGCTCTTCGCCGAGCCGATGCTCTTTCCCCAATTCGCGACGCATAACGCGATGACGGCCGCAGCGATACTGGCGCAGGGCGCAAAGCCCGAGAGCTTCGAGTTTCAGCGTTTGCACGGCATGGGAGAAGGGCTCTACGGCCTTTTGCTCCAGAAGGGCGCGGCCGTGAGGGTCTATGCGCCGGTCGGAAAACATCGCGATCTGCTTGCCTATCTGGTGCGCCGCCTCATCGAGAACGGCGCCAATTCGTCCTATGTCGCGCGCCTCGCCGATCCGCATTGCGGTATTGAGGATCTGCTCGAAGATCCGTTTGCTGCGCTCGGCAGGCCTGAGAATGCGCGCCATCGCCATCTGCCGTTGCCGAAGGACCTCTATCGGCCTTTGCGTTCTAACTCTGACGGCGTCGAATTCGGCGACCAGAAAGCGCTGTCCGCGCTGCTCGTCGAGATTGACGCGTCGCGCGGCGCGAAATTTTTTGCGCAGCCCGCGAGCGCGTCGATGACGCAAAAGCGCGCGATCCACTCGCCCTTTGACGGAACGCGCGTTGGCGACGTCATCGAGGCCGACGCCGCGAGCCTCGATGTGGCGATGGCCGCCGCCCATCGCGCATTCTCCGCCTGGGGCGCGCAGCCTGCCGAGACGAGAGCGCAGATTCTGGAGCGAGCGGCGGCGCTTATCGAATCGCGCCGCGGGCGGCTCATCGCGCTCCTGCAAAGCGAGGGCGGCAAGACGCTCGACGACGCGCTCGCCGAAGTCAGGGAAGCCGCGGATTATTGCCGCTACTACGCCAATGTCGCCCGCGAGCTGATGCGCGAGCGCGCTCTCCCAGGGCCAACCGGGGAGGAAAATCGCTTGCGTCACGTCGGGCGCGGCGTGTTTGTCTGCATTTCGCCGTGGAACTTTCCCTTGGCGATCTTTGTCGGTCAGATTGCGGCGGCGCTTGTCGCCGGCAATGCGGTGGCGGCGAAGCCCGCTGAGCAAACGCCCCTCATTGGCTTCGAGGCCGTCGCGCTTCTGCGCGAGGCGGGCGTTCCGGCCGACGCGTTGCAATTCCTGCCCGGCGACGGCGCGGTCGGCGCATCGCTCGTCGCGCATGAGCTGACGGCTGGCGTCGTCTTCACGGGCTCGGTCGCGGTCGCGCAAGAGATCAACCGCGCGCTCGCCAAAAAGCCGGGGCCGATCGTTCCGCTCATTGCCGAAACGGGCGGGATCAATGCGATGATCGTCGATTCGACCGCGCTCTTCGAGCATGTCGCCGACGACGTCTGCGCTTCGGCTTTTCGCTCGGCCGGCCAGCGCTGCTCGGCCTTGCGCCTTCTTTATCTACAGGAGGAGATCTTTGACGCCTGCCTCGCGACGATCGTCGGCGCGGCGAAGGAGCTGCGCCTCGGCGATCCGGGCGATCCGGCGACCCATATCGGACCGGTGATTGACCGGGGAGCGAAGGCTGCGCTTGACGACTATCTTGCTCGCCGAAGGGCGGAGGGCAGCGTCGTCTATACGGGCGCGGCGCCGGGGCAGGGGTGCTTCGTTGCGCCACATGTCGTGCGGCTCAGCTCGGGGCGGGAGCTGAACCAAGAGATTTTCGGCCCCGTCCTGCATGTCGCGCCTTGGCGCGCTGGCGATTTCGATTCGCTTGTCGCGGAGATCATGGCGGCCAATTATGGGCTGACCATCGGCCTTCATTCGCGCATCGAGGCCCGCGCGAAGCGACTCGCGGCATTAGCTCCGGCGGGTAACATTTATATCAACCGCACGATGATCGGCGCCGTCGTCGGCTCTCAGCCCTTCGGCGGCTTCAATTTGAGCGGCACGGGGCCGAAGGCCGGCGGAGCTGACTATCTGAGGCGTTTTGTGCGCGAGATCACGGTGACGACCAACACGGCCGCGCTGGGAGGCGACCTCCGTCTTTGGGCGAGCGAGGAGTGATGCGCATTCGGGGACGCCAGGTGGGGGGCCTCTCTTGAGTCCCGGCGTCGACACAACAGATTGATGGGGCGGATGGCGCCGTCTCTGGGTTGCGGGCGCTGCCTGCGGCGCGAGTCGGAGTGTTGAAGAAATATCTGTTTCTATAAATAAACAGCGAAAAGTCGCGATTTGCCGACGCCGTTGGTTGCACAACTGTAGGTTGCATGCTAGGCGTGGTCGGCCCATTCCTGCGCGCCTCAGAGGAGTTCGCCGCGGGCCTTTATGCGCCGGCAACGAGACGGGCGCGCCGCTCAAGCGCGCTTCCCGCTCAGTGCGTGACCCGCTCGCACGGATTCGTTCGATCGATAAGGAGCTGAGTTAAATCAGATGATTAGAGAGAATACTCATCGCAAAACTCTGTCAACACTTGCGGAATTCGCTGTAGCCGGCGCGGAAGGCGCCCGGTGTTCCGCACGAGAGCGTCGGGCGTCCCCAACTCATCGAAACAATGCAGTTTCTGGCACGTGCGCGGACGCGAGGGGGACGTCGAAGACGCATTCGCAAACTCTGACCCGAAGCGACATCGCAGCCGCCATCAAGAAGCGCGTGCCGAAACTCTCGCGACGGGAGGCGACGAGATTACTCGATTGCGTCTTGCAAGAAATCGCCGAGGCGCTGCTGCAGGGCGAGGAATGCGTAAAACTGCACGAATTTGGGACCTTCTTCGCGCGCGAGAGAGCGGCGCGGCGCGGTCGCAACCCGCGCACGGGTGAGACGGCGGTGCTTCCCCGACGCAAGGCTTTGAACTTCAGGCCGTCGACCGCTTTGAAAGAAAGGATCAATGGCGTGTGATCGCTTCAGTGTCGCCTACTGTGGCAAAAATGTCACAGCTGTCGAAAAAACGCGTTCGGCAACGGCTCGCTATCGGATAAATACAATCCAGGCTTGAGATATTTACGCAAGTCACGTACGTACGGCCGATCGCCATGCTGACGGGCCAGCTGCGAGCGCCCCCCGGTCGAACCGGAGCGCTTATGCTGGAAAGGAACTCATAAGTATTACGTAACATGAATGCTTTTATTCTATAGGTATCTCGGCTCAATGAGCCATTATTATCATGAATCATCGTATTTCGCGCGCCGTCTGAGCTATGCTCCTTCGGCTAAATATGACGTGTTGTCACAAATATCGGTGTGGCGCCAAAGACACAGTCTAAAACTATCTTTAAGTCTGCTAAAATGCTCTGGTTGACTATCACAGCCCTCATAGGCAGGGTTCTGCTGTTGAAGCTGCGCTGGCGGAAGCCGGCCTAGTTCATCGAGCGTTTTCTGGCATAGTTTTTTCGCCAGCATGCGCTCTCGTGAAACTCAGGAGATCGAAACATGCGCCTATCTCGGTTTGCCGTCGCAGCGGCGGCAACTTTTGCGTTTGCCACGCCGGCTTTCGCCGGCCTTACGCTCGTCCCGGGCACAGCCTTTTCGTCCAGCGCGGGCGGCGGCAATAGCGGCTCGGACAATCAAGGGAACAGCTGGGTTTGGAGCACGACCAATGGCGTGAGCAATCCGGTGACGGTGCCTGCCGGCAGCCCCGCTTGGGGCGTTCCGGGGCTCGGCACCGGCGACGCGACCTACACCGCAGCCACTTCCGCCAATGCCTTCGCCGTCACTTTCCTCAACGTTCCTGCGCCGGTGATCGACCAGACGGCGTCGCCGTCCACGGGCGGATACAACGAGTATACGCGGTTCGAGTCTTACGACTCGCATGGCAATTCGGTCGCGTGGAGTGAAGTGTTCGTGGGGCCGAACACGGTGGAATTCTTTGCTCCGACGGGCGTTTCCCTGTCGTCGGGTCAGAATTTCTTTGTGAATGCCGTCTTCGACAGCCAGAACCTCGACGGCTCGAACACCGGCTTCACGGCGGCCTTCTACGACTTTTCCGCTCCGGCTCCGGTTCCCGGCGTTGGCCTCGCCGGTCTTGCCGCGCTGGCGCTTGCCGGCTTCTATGCGCGCGCCCGTCGCGCCTGAGATCTCTCGTCACGCGCGAGGCGCTGACGCATTGAACCGGCGCCCCCCCGGGGGCGGCGGTTTCCACTGCCCGCCCGAAGCGTGAAGATAGACTCGAGATTAGCAAATCATTGTTGTCATTGGATCCCCGGCTGTGGCAAAAATGTCACACCATGTATGAAAACCACTTCAACACGTTTCGCGAACCTTCTGCGCCATATTTCTTGATGATAGTGTTTAAGCTTGTCTGAGCCGCGCCAGCGATTAGCGCTCGCGCTTCTCACGGCAATAGGAGCACTAACCATGCGCATCTCTTGGCTTGCTATCGCCGCCGCCACTTTGGCGTTCGGCGGCTCGGCCCACGCCACCGAGTTTATCACCAATGGCGACTTCTCGCAGCTGACGGCTGGTCTTGGGCAGCTCGGCTACAACACGAACGCGACGGGCTGGAGCGTTCCCGACCCCAACACCGGCGGCAGCTACGCTTTTGTCTTCAACAATGGCGCCACCAGCGTCGTCGGCCAGTCTGGCCCCGTGTCCCTTTGGACGCAGTCCAATGGCGGGAGCAGCACTTGGAACGGGGCTTCCGTCTCCGGGCACAACTTCGTGGCCATGGACGGCGTTCTAAACGTCGGCGCGCTGACGCAGAATATCTCCGGTCTCACCGTCGGGAATCAATACACCCTGACATTCGACTACGCCTTCGGTCAGCAGTTCGGCTACACCGGCGACACCACGAACCAGTGGAACTTCAGTCTCGGCGGCTCCTCGGCCTCGACGCCCAATTACAGCGTTGCAAGTCAAGGCTTCTCGGGCTGGCAGACGGAAAGCTACACCTTCACCGCGACGTCGACGAGCGAGCTGCTTTCGTTCATCGCGCAAGGTGGCCCGAGCCCCGGTGAGCCGCCCTTCGCGCTGCTCACCGACGTCTCTTTGACGTCGTCTGCGCCCGGACCCGGTCCGGCGACCGGCCCCCTGGCGGTTCTCGGCCTCCTCGGGCTGGGCTACGCCCGCCTGCGTCGCGCTCGCGGCCAAGCGTAAGAAGAGCGCCGATTCGGGACGCTCGAAGCGGCGTTTACTCGAATTCAGATCAATGCCGCATTCAGGCGGAAACGCCTGAATGCAAAATATGCGGTCGATTTCAAAGGAAAGCGGAAACCGGTTTTTCGCACAGATCGCGCTCCCGATTTAAAGAATCGATCACGCTGGGTTCAGGCGATTCCGTCTGAACCCAGCGTCATCTAAAGCATGATATGGAAATGCGCGAAGCCGCATTCCGCTCAGGGCATGCTCGAAGTTTTTGATTTGGCGCTGAGTCCTACTCGATCGCGTGATTTTACGCGATCGGGACGCGCTCTATGAGCAGCCTTCACTTTTGCGCAGCGGCTGCGAAAACGGCATGCGCTATCCAGCCTGTTCCCGTCCTCCCAGCGGCGTCGCTGATCGCTCTTGCTGCGTCACGGCACGGACATCCGCGGCTTGGTCGTCGCGTCTCGCCAGCAGCGGATCGAAAAGCTGCGCGGGAAGGCTCTCCGCCATTTCCGCTTCAATCCCATATTCCGCGGGCCAATGCTTCGGCGAGTAGAAGGTGCCGAAAACCCGATCCATCACCGGCAACATCGACGCATAATTGTGGTCCTTATGGTCGAGCTTGGTGTGATGCCAATGATGAAAGAATGGGCTGGACAAGACCTCCTCGAAGGGGCCGAGCCGCACGCGAATATTGGCGTGGACGAAATAACTCCAGACGGAGCCGATAAAGAGAATCGCCGCAACGACAAGGCCGGGTTTCGATCCCGCCGCGTCGCCGAGGCCGGTCGCAAAGAGCAGGGTGAAACCGCAAACCCTCGTGAAGATGAGATCGACCGGATGCGCGCGCGTGTTGACGAGAAAGCCGACATGCCGGGCGCTGTGATGCACCGCATGGAATCGCCATAGGAAGGGGATCTCGTGACTCCAGCGATGGCCCCAATAGAAGCCGATCTCGCCCACGACCATCGCCGCGATCATGCGCAGCCACAGGGGCAGGTGGGCGCCAAAGCCGGTCAGAGCGGAGGGCAGCAGCGCATGCGTCGCCTTGACGATCAGCAGCATAGGCGGCGCCAGCACGAAGGCGATCGCAAGCGCGTTCAAAAAATACCAGCCGAGATCAACCGCGAAACCAGGATAGAAGAACTTCGTCCTGCGTTCGGCGCAAAAGACTTCGAACGGCGCAAAGATGATCGTGAGGACGACCAGCATCCAAACCGACTGAAACAGCGTGCGCACGAAAAGCAGAAGCTGGGGGTGGGCTGTGAGAAACTGGATCATTTGCGGGACTTGCTCCAGATCACATTGCGTTCAGGCGCCGTCGTCCGGACGCAGAAAACGTGACCGGTTTTGAAAAATCGGAGCGCGCTTCATGCGAAAAACCGGCGCCCCTTGTTTCGCAACGCGCTCCAAGCGATGGGGCCGGCCGGGCGCCAGCGCTTTCCGCGAAGTCCCAGCCCTTCGGACGAGAACAGGAGCAAGAGGCAAAATTTTGACGCGTCTCGTCCCGCAAAATCGATTTCGCGAGAAATCTCAGACTTTTGCAATCGGAAGCGCTCGTGCATACTGATTGAGCGCGCTCCATCTCAAAAGAATACTCTGGCCAAAGCCGCCTGGTCTGCGGCGTGTCCGCCGGCGTGAGCCTGCTGGCGTGGCGCCGGCCACCGCGTGATTGACTAACGCCGGTCTCTCCCCCTATATGCGCGGCGGCGGCGTCGCTCCGAAAGGGGCGGCGCCGGCCTCTTTACGCGCGCATTTTGCAGCGCGAAACGGAAAATTTCGCTGCGCATTCGGCGGGCTTCGCAATGAAGTCCTGGCGTTTCGCTGCGCGGGACACCGGCGGCCGGCGGAAGCTGCGTCGCGAGCGGAGAACAAAAGTGAAGAGAACCTACCAGCCCAGCAAGCTCGTCCGCAAGCGCCGCCACGGTTTCCGGGCGCGGATGAAGACAGTCGGCGGCCGTAGGGTCGTGGCCGCCCGCCGCGCCCGTGGCCGCAAGCGTCTCTCGGCGTAAGCATCCCGTCTCCTCCGCTTTTGCGGGGAGAAAATTAAGGTGAGAGGCCGGGCAAAGCGGCCGGACTGATCCGAAGCGCCTCTGGGCGCTTGAGCTCCCAGCCCTCTCACTCCTGCCTTCTTCCCGCAAGCGGGAGAGGGGGCGCAGGATCGAACGCGCCGCTGGGACTCGGACCGAGATGACGCAGGCCGTTCAGCCCAAGAAAAGCCCTCCCGCGCGACTGCGACGCCGCAGCGAGTTTTTGCGCGCCGCGGCGAGCGGCCTCTCGCGTTCCTCGCGGGCCTTCAAGCTGCAGATGGCCGCGCGCGAGGATGCGTCGGACGAGCCGCGATTCGGCGTCACTGTGACGAAGCGCGTCGCCAAAGCCGTCGGCCGCAACCGCATCCGCCGCCGGCTGAAGGAGGCTTTGCGCCTTTCGGGGGCCCTTGCGGCAGCGCAAGGCTACGACTACGTCCTTGTCGCCCGCCGCGAGGCGCTCACGGCGCCTTTCTCCGCTCTCGAGGCGCAGATGGCGCAAACCTTCCGCCGCCTCTCTTCCGACCGCACGAAACCCCTTCCGCACCAGGCCTCGAAGAAGCCATGACGCAACATAATAAGAACTGGCTTCTGGCCATTGCTCTGTCGATGATCTTCATCGGCCTCTACGACCATTTCTATCTCCAGCCGCAGGTGCAAAAGCAGCGCCAGATCGAAGCGCAGCAGGCGAAAGAGGCGAAGCTTCCGAAGCTCGGCGCCGCGACGAAGACGGCGCCTTCCGTCGCCGCGCCCGCCGGCGCTGGCGCGACGGCGGCGGTCAAGCCGCGCGAGGCGGCGCTCGCCGAGAGTCCGCGCATTGCGATCGACACGCGCTCGCTGAAGGGCTCGATCGCGCTCAAGGGCGCGCGCATCGACGATCTCTCGCTCAAGAATTATCGTCAGACGGTGGAGCCCAATAGCCCCATCATCGTGCTGCTTTCGCCCGAGAATACCGAGGAGCCCTATTTCGTGGATTCGGGCTTCTTCTCGCTGCAGGTCGCGAACGCGCCCGTCATTCCCGACACGGAGACGCTCTGGACCGCCGATCACGACAAGCTCACGGCGAGCCAGCCGGTCACGCTCGCCTTCGACAATGGCCACGGGCTGCGCTTCAAGCGCAAGATCTCGGTCGATGACGAATATATGTTCACGATCGAGGACAGCGTGGAGAATGCGGACGACAAGGCCGTCCAGCTCTTTCCCTATTCGCGCGTGACGCGCGTCGGCACGCCTAAGGGCTCGGGCTATGCCGCGCTGCATGAGGGTTTCATCGGCGTCATCGGCGATCAAGGCACGCAGGAGTGGAAATACGACAAAGTCGAGAAGGAAACCGACGCCGACAAGCGGACCTTCAGAGGAAAGGGCGGCTGGGCGGGCTTCACCGACAAATATTGGGGCGTTGTGACCGCTCCCGATCCCGACGCTTTGATCGACGTGCGCTATTCGGCGTCGACGCTCGCGCAAAAGGTCTATGACGCCCAGGTGGCCTCCGCCGAGCCCAAGACGATCGAGCCCGGCAAGACCCAAACGACGCAACTCCACGTTTTCGCTGGCGCGAAGGAGGTCGACGTTCTCGATTCATACGAGAAGAACGACAATCTCAAGGGCTTCGACCGCCTGATCGACTGGGGATGGTTCTACTTCATCACGCGGCCGATGTTCCGGCTGATCGACTTCCTCTACAGAATCCTCGGCAACTTCGGCCTCGCCATTCTCGCCGTGACGGTGGTCGTCAAGCTCGCCTTTCTGCCGATCGCCAATGCGAGCTACAAGTCGATGGCGAAGATCAAGTCCATCCAGCCCAAGATCGCGGCGTTGAAGGAGCAATACGGCGACGACAAGCAGAAATTCAACCAAGAGCAGATGGAGCTCTATAAGCGCGAGAAGATCAATCCGCTCGGCGGCTGCATCCCGCTCTTGTTGCAGATCCCGGTGTTCTTCTCGCTCTACAAGGTGCTCGTCGTCACGATCGAGATGCGCCAGGCGCCCTTCTTCGGCTGGATCAGGGATCTCTCGGCGCCCGACCCGACCAACATCTTCACGGCCTTCGGTCTCATTCATTGGGATCCGACCAAGGTTGCGCTCTTCGGCCCCTATCTCGTGCTCGGCATCTGGCCGATGCTGATGGGCGTGACGATGTGGCTGCAGATGAAGATGAACCCGGAGCCGACAGACGAGATCCAAAAGAGCATGTTCTCGTGGATGCCGGTGATCTTCACCTTCACCATGGGCAGCTTCGCTTCCGGCCTCGTCATCTACTGGACTTGGAACAATCTGTTGTCGGTCACTCAGCAATGGATCATCTACAAGCGCGCCGGCCAGAAGTTCGAGCTCTGGGACAATCTGCGCAAGACGTTCAGCAAGGCTTGAGGCGAGTGGGGACTAGGGAGTAGCGAGTAGAGAAGTCTATTCACTATTCGCTATTCGCTATTCGCCACTCGCTATTCCCATGACAGACGAACCCGACTTCACCGAACCCGGCCGCCTGCTCTTCGCGGGCTCCTGCGAGTTCATGTTCGGCGGCGCTAAGGCTGGCGATCTGCCGCCGGCCGATCTGCCCGAGATCGCCTTCGCCGGGCGCTCCAACGTCGGCAAGTCGTCGCTGCTTAACGCGCTGACCTTCCGCAAATCGCTCGCGCGCGTCTCGCGCACGCCGGGGCGCACGCAGCAGCTCAATTTCTTCGAGCTCGGCGCGCCGCCGCGGCTGCGCCTCGTCGACATGCCGGGCTATGGGTTCGCGGCGGTGGGCAAGGAAAAGCTGGCCTCCTGGCCGGTCCTCATCCGCGACTATCTGCGCGGCCGTGCGAAGCTTCTGCGCGTCTTCACGCTCGTCGACGCGCGGCGCGGCGTCGGCAAGCTCGATGAGGAGTTCTTCGAGCTTCTGGACAAGAGCGCGGTCTCCTATCAGCTCGTGCTGACGAAGCGCGACGAGATCAAGGTCTCAGAGCGCGAGCCGACGCTGGAGGCGGCGCGCAAGGCGCTGGAAAAACGCCCGGCGGCGCATCCCGAGATCGCCTTCACCTCGGCGGAGAAGAACGAAGGGCTCGAAGAACTGCGCGCGGGGATCGCGAGGCTGCTCGCGGGGCGGTGACGGCTGGCATTTCTATTTGAGGATCGTCGCGCGCGCGCCCAAGTGGGTAGACAGCCATTCGTTCCGATTTGGCGTGATTATTGCTTAACTTCTAAGCAGGAGTCGACAAGGCGGCGACGCGGATCGAAAGCCGACATGGCTGCCTAGACCGCGATGGCCCCCAAAACTTTATCCTCTCGACGACAGACTCCGACTAGCCCCCGACATCCGCGGATGATGACAAGCCCAGCTGACTCAAGGCTCGGCAAGTGATGTCCATGAGCGCCGGCTATCGGAGGAGCGGCAGCGTCAAACCCGCGCGGCGAACTCCGCTCTGTTTATCGCCCCCTATACCGATCGACCGTGATGTTTTCGAATTTTTCGAGGGCGGACGGAAACGTGAGAATTGAAAATGACCTCCATCGAATCCACCGCTTTTGGGCGTCTTGAAGCCGAGGGCCGACTCTTGAAGCCCGCTCATAAAGCGCCGACGAAGGCGCCTGGACGCTTCGGCTTTCGCGGCGAAATCGCCATCTCCCTCGATCCGGTCGCAAATCTGGAGGCCGTCTTCGCCGCCGCTGAAGGCGACGACGCGGCATTGTCGTTTCTGGCCGGATCGCTGACGAGCTACAAGCAGCTTCCAGCTCTCGTTGAAGCCATCGGCGCAAATCTGAAACCGGAGGGCAAATATTTTATTTATGTTGGCGACCTGGAGCGCGCTTCTCGCTACATGGTCAACTTCAACGGCGTGCCGATCTATGTGCTGCCGATCGACGATACGTCCGTGTATAATGAACTCATAGAGTTTCTTTACATAGATAAAACAAAAATGAAGAAATTCGATACCGCACAGAAGCTCGATACCATCGTGGATGCTGCGATAAAATACGACAAAGTCTATGAATCGATTAGTTACGAGGAAGGCTTGAATCGGCTTTAGAGCGCGTCCCGATCGCGTGGAATCACGCGATCGAAAAGGACTCGCTCCTGCTCCGATTTCGGTCAGGACGCGCGTGGAAAGGAAAAAGGGGCCAATACACCCAGCGAGGCATTCGCTGATATCCTTTACACCGCCGCGGAATGCCTTGCCGCGCCCCTGTCGAGATAGGCGTCGAAGGCCGTCGCCGCGAGGCGCACGAAATGACGTCCCGGCGGCGTCATCGTGAGGCGGCGGCCTTCAAGCGTGGCGAGGCCCTGGTCGAAGAAGGTTTGCAGCCGCGGTAATGCATCGTCGAACGCATCCTCGGCGAAGCCGTGGGCCGTCGCTTCCGCGCCATAGTCGACCTCGAACCGGCACATCAGCTTCTCGATCACGGCGCCGCGCGCAATGTCCTCGGGCGAGAAGGCGAGGCCGCGGTTCGTCGAGAAACGATCGGCCTCGATTGCGCGCCGCCAGCCCGCGAGGTCGGCGGCGTTGCCGATGTAACCCTGCGGCAGCTTGCCGATCGACGAGACGCCGAAGGGCAGCATCGCATCGGCGGGGTCGACCGTATAGCCCTGGAAATTGCGATGCAGCGTTCCCGCGCGCCAGCATTGCGTCAGCGTGTCTTGCGGTCGCGCGAAATGGTCGAGGCCGATGGCGACGAAGCCCGCGTCTTCCAGCGTCTCGCGCACCGCGTCGGCCTGGGCGAGCCGCTCCGCCGCGCCGGCGAGCGCGGCGGCGTCGATGAGCTTTTGATGCGTCTTGAACCAGGGCACATGCGCATAGCCGAACACGGCGAGACGCGAAGGATTGAGCCCGGCCGCGAGCGTCGCCGTTCGACGCACATCCTCGACGCTCTGATGCGGCAGGCCATACATCAGATCGATGTTGATCGCTTCGATCCCGGCGCCGCGAAGCCATTCGACCGATTGCGCGACAAGCTCATAGGGCTGCACGCGGCCCGAGGCTTCCTGCACATGCCGGTTGAGGTCTTGAACGCCGAGGCTTGCCCGGTTGACGCCGGAGCGCGCCAGCGCCTCGACGAACTCTTGGGTCAGCACGCGCGGATCGAGCTCGATCGAATGCTCGGTCTCGGATCCGATGGAGAAGTGACGCGCGATGGTCTCGGAGATCTCGTGGAAACGCGAAGCGCCGAGGATGCCGGGCGTGCCGCCGCCCCAATGAATGGAGACGACGCGCCGCGCTCTTGTTGCGCCCGCGACGAGCTCGATCTCGCGCAGAAGAGTCTCTTTATAGCTCGTGAGCGGCGCGTCCTGGCGCAGCGCCTTCGTGTGGCAGCCGCAGAAGGCGCAGATTTCGCGACAAAAGGGGACGTGGAAGTAAAGCGAGAGCGTCGCATTCGCGTCAAGCGCCGAGAGCCAGGCGCGGATCGTCTCGTCGCCGATCTCGCGCGAGAAGTGCGGGGAGGTGGGGTAGCTTGTGTAGCGGGGCGCGGAGCGCTCGGCGAGGGCGAGTGAGGCGGCGTTCATGGGGGACACGGGACCGGTCGTCTCTTGTTGGCTGGATCACGCTGCGTTGGGGCGGAACCGCCTGAACGCAGAAAACGCGATCGACTCTAAAACTTTAGAGCGCGATGCGAAAAACCGGGTTCCACTTTTTCGCATCGCGCTCTATGTCCTGATCCCCTTTATAGCCCTTTACGCGTCGCGGCGCGCGTTTCAGGGCAAAAAAACGTCCTGGTGTTCTTGGCGATCGCGTCGATGATTTTTGCTTAGGGTTCGAGAAAAGAATGCAGAAAACTCGGCCAAATATTTGCTCTTTCATGTCTGCTCGCGGGCCGGCGCCTGCTCGCCTCGGAAAGACGAGCGCGATTCCAAACAGTTAAGGAGCTCCAAAGCGTACAGACGCGCCGCGTGCTCGATCTGGAACAAAAGCGCGGCGATCGCGTTTATCTGATGGCTGGAGCTTGAAAGATCTTCCGGCGGAGTTCAGAGATTCAAACGGAGTGTACAATGTCATCGAGATTCCTCTCAGTGTTGGCAGGCGTCGCTCTTGCGGCCAGCGCAACCTCTGCTTTTGCCTTCGACGCGGTCCTGACCTCGGCGAGAGCGGTCCATGTCCATCCCTGGCATCGCTCGGCCGTGGTTGCGGTGCTTCCCCCCGGCGCGACCATCAATATCCTCGCCGAGCGTCACGGCTGGTCTGAAATCGCTGGCCCTAACGGCCTCGCGGGCTTCGTCCGCACGCCCTTGCTCGTAAGCACGGCTCCCGCCGCCTGGGGCCCGGCGGTTGGTTTGACGGCTCCGCTTGGAGTGGTCACGGCTCCCCTTGACCTGGTCGGCGGCCTCTTCGCGCCGGCGCCGGTCGCCCCCGCGCCGGTCGTCGCCTCTTACTGAGGCGCCGACATCTCTCGTCGGCTCATTCGCCGGCGAGAGGGGTCAACAGCAATTTCGAGGGTCCCGAGCCGGCAGCCGTCCGCTCGGGACTTTTTCGTATGACCTATCACTTGCCGGCAGATTGCGACGCCAGAGCGGGTGGCGCGATCCGCTTCTGCTCGTGTTAACCAAAGCGTGTGCGCTTAGAGTATGTCACGGAAAAGTGCGAAGCGGTTTTCCGGTCATGACATGCTCCAACTTTTTGACTTCGCGCGATTCCTTATCGCTCGAACGATTCCGTTCGAGCGGGAAACGCGCTAGAGCGCGATGCGAAAATGTGGAAGCTGGTTTTTCGCGGCAAACCGGTCGATTGGCAAAGGCTTGGGGCGGTTGTTCCGTGTGATCTCTGCTTTGCGTCGCGTGCGATCATCAGAAGAAACGGCTGTTGCCGCTCGAGCAAGAGTGCAGACACAATAAATCTTCAATTCTTACGTCCAAGCCGGAACGAAACCGGAGCCGTCGCGTTTATGCAGGGTCTGGAGCTTTGAACAGCCTCGGGCGGAGCCAAGAGATTAAAACGGAGTGAACTAATGTCGTCGAAATTCCTCTCTGTGCTGGCCGGCGTCGCGCTTGCGGCTAGCGCGACATCCGCTTTCGCATTCGAGGCGGTTCTGTCCTCCCCGAAGGCGCTGCACACCCATCCCTGGCATCGGTCGGGCGTGATCGAAGTCCTTCCCCCCGCCTCCGTGATCAACATCAGCGGCTGCCGCCACGGCTGGTGCGAGGCTACGGCCATCAACGGCGCTGTCGGCTTCGTCTATACGCCGGTGCTCGTCGGCGCGGTTCCTGCGCCCGGCTGGTGGTGGGGCTGGGGCCCGTGGAGCGCGCCGTTCGCTCCGCTCGCGGCTGTGGAAGCCATTCCGAATCCGCTCGGCCTGGTTGCCGGCCTCCTCGCGCCGGCTCCGGTCGTTCCCGCGCCGGTCGTCGCCTCTTACTGAGGTCTTCTGCGCTGCTCGTCGGCCTTGCGCCGGCGAGTAGGGTAGAGCAACGCGATAAGCTCCAAAGGCTCCCGAGGCTGCTGCGGCCGCTCCGGGGGCTTTGTTTTTCCCAGCGCGCTTTATGTTTTATTTCGGAGGGCGCGAGCGTTCCTGCTACCGGCGGCGACTTGGCTGCGCGTCGAGATGAACGCCGCTTCGCATGCGATTTTCTGAGCTATCCATCTGTTTGTGCGTGATCGCGCGGCGCCGGGCGATTGGCTTCCTCCAACGCGCGCGCCAGCGCAGCGAAGCCCGTGATCTCCACCTCCTCGGCGCGGCGCGTTGGATCGATGCCCGCGGCGTCAAGCAGCGTGAGCGGCTCCACGCCCAGAGCCTTTAGACTTTGCCGCAGCATTTTCCTGCGCTGGCCGAAGGCGGCTTGGGTCACGCGCGAAAACAGCCGCGCGTCGCAGGGAAGCGGCGTGGGATTGGGAACGAGCTCCACGACGGAAGAGGTGACTTTCGGCGGCGGCGTGAAGGCCGCAGGCGCGACGTCGAAGAGAATGCGCGCGCGCGTCCGCCATCCGCAAAGCGCCGCCAGTCTTCCATAATCCGCGCGCTCCTTCGGCGTCGCGACGATGCGCTCCGCGACCTCGCGTTGGAACATCAGCACATAGCGATCGAAGATCGAGGGCCAGGGCTCGACTGCGAGCCAGCGCGTCAAGAGAGCCGTCGCGACATTGTAAGGGAGATTGGCGCAGATGCGCGCGGGACCGCCGGAGCCCCTTTCGCGCACAAGGGCTGCGGGATCGAGAGCGAGCGCGTCACCTTCGACGATGTCGAGGCGATCCGGATAATGCGCGGCGATCTCGGCGAGCGCGGGGAGGCAGCGTGCGTCGCGCTCGATCGCGATCACTTTCGCTGCGCCCTCGCTCAGCAACGCGCGCGTGAGGCCGCCCGGGCCGGGACCGATCTCGACGATCGTGGCGCTTTCCAGCGGTCCCGCCGCGCGGGCGATGCGCCCGGTGAGATTGAGGTCGAAGAGAAAATTTTGGCCAAGCGCCTTGCGCGCGTCGAGCCCATGACGCGCGACGATCTCGCGCAGCGGCGGGAGGCCGTCGTTCATGCCTGCAAACGGCCAGCGAGGCGGATCGCCTCGATGAGGCTCGTCGCATCGGCGACGCCGCGACCGGCAATGTCGAAGGCTGTTCCGTGATCCGGCGAGGTGCGGATGAAGGGCAGGCCCAGCGTGACATTGACGCCGCGATCGAAGGCGAGCGTCTTGATCGGGATCAGCGCCTGGTCATGCGTCGGGCAAAGCGCCACATCATAGCGCTCGCGCGCCCGCGCATGAAACAGCGTGTCGGCGGGGAAGGGGCCTTGCGCGTCGATCCCTTCCGCTTGCAGCTCGGCGATCCCCGGCGCGAGCACATCGATCTCCTCGCGGCCCATCGCGCCGCCCTCGCCCGCGTGCGGATTGAGCCCCGCAAAGGCGAGGCGCGGGCGGGCGATTCCGAAGCGGCGCGCGTAATCCTTCGCCACGATGCGGCCGGTCTCGACGATGAGCTCGCGTGTGAGCAGTCGCGGCGCCTCTCTCAGCGCGACATGGATCGTGATCGGCACGACCGCGAGCTCCTCGGCGTAGAGCATCATGACGGGGCGCGCTTCGACGTCGAAAAAGCGCTTAGCGAGCGCGCCGAGAAACTCCGTGTGTCCGGGATGAGCGAAGCCAGCCGCGTAGAGCGCGGCCTTGGCGATGGGCGCCGTGACGATCCCTCGCGCCTCGCCCTTCGCGACGCATTCGACGGCCGCTTCGATCGAGCGGATCGTCAGCGCCGCGTCGGCGGCATCGCTCTCGCCGGGCTCGCCCTTCACGGAAATCCCGAGCGGCACGACGGGAAATGCGCTTTCAAACGCCTCATTCGCTTCCCGTGGCGTCGTCTCCTCCACCGCGACGTCGAGCGCGAGCGCTTGAGCGACGCGGCGATAGAGCTCCGGATCTCCGAGCGCGAAGAAGGGCGGCAAGGCTTGCGCCTTGCGCGCCGCAAAGCTTTTCAGCGCGATCTCGGGACCGATGCCGGAGGGGTCGCCCTGCGTGAGGGCAAGAGGAAGCGGGATCATCGCGAGATTATAGCAAGTCTCGGCGGCGCGGGCAGGGCGGCGGATGGCGCGGTCATATGAGCCGCTTTCGACGTCCCCCAGGCCGACCATTTTGCGTTTGCGGTTTTTCGGGCGCTCAAAGAGGCGCCACGGTTTGCGATGCGGCCTGGGTCCTGTCGCTGATAATCAATTCCGACGCATTGTGGAGGGTGAGCGAGCCTACGATGATCACCCAAAAGCGGCCGGCGAAGATCCAATTCCACACGCCATCGAGGGGAATCGCGCAAAAGTAGAATATCGTCACGCGCTGTAACGTCTCGTCCCCTGACCAGACGCCTTTCAGCGCCGACGAGGCGAGCAGCGCCAATGACACGATAGCAGCAATAATCCCATAGAACGCGAAATAGAGTCCCATCAGTGATGATAACGTCAGGCTGGATGTCACGTAAACATTTCCAAATCGGATCCCCTCGAGCCGCCATTTCCAAACGAGCGCGACAAACCTCGGATAGGCGAAGGCTGCAATGGGGAGCAGGAGGACGACCATTAGAGCTGACAGCGTCACACAACGGCCTGCCGCATCGGCGGCGCTCCCCATCCGCGAGTCCTCTAAATCTAGCTCCCACCTGCTCATGTCTTCGTTATAGGCCGAGTAGCACAGCCAAATCGACACGCCGAAGAAACACAACAAGACCCTGGACCACAGCCAGAGAGGCAACAGAAAGAACCCTCGCCTCAACAAGGCCGAGCCTTCGCCCACGAATTGGAAGCTGCGCGAACCGAGATGCGTGTGCTTCAGTTTGTATCGGTCGAGCGCGACTTGCGTCGACGGCCAAAACAAGCCGAGCGATGCGGCGCTCGCGGCTCCCCACGCGCAAGCGAGCAGGAAATACGCAATGACGGACCCGCCGGCCCGAAAACGGTGACCGCGCCAGAGAGTGTGGTTTAAGCGGTACCGCCAACTGGCAAAGTGCAGCGCGCGCCAATAGGCGAGGCTCAATATGGCCACCAGCAGATACATATATGCTTCCATGTCGCCTGTTAGGATCGACCCAAATCGATAGGCTGAGAAAAAAATCGCTGCCAGTGGCGCAAGGCCGAGGCCGAGTCGCAGCGCAAGCGGCCATGCATCGCCGTCATAGGAGAGTGAATCTCCAAGAATTTTGGTGTTGGACCACAAATGACGGCGCAGGCTGGAGATAAGCCCGAAGCGGCCAGCGCCCAAAGAAACCATACTGACTGCCGCTTGTAAGGCCGTGACTCCGGCAAAATCAAAATCTGCATCCGAAACGGCGATCCCCTTGAGCCCGGTTGAATCGAGACTTTCCTCAGCGACGCTTTCCGACACGAAAATCTCCTTATCAAGGGCAACGAGTATTCAGCGCGATCTCCGGACCGATGCCGGAGGGGTCGCCCTGCGTGAGCGCGAGAGGAAGCGGGATCATCTGTCGATTATAGGCGTCCAAGATTGCGAAGAGCAGAGCCCTTATTTCATCGCGTGCATCGCGAGGGCGAATGCGATCCAGACAAATCCGACGGACGACACGGCGAAGCTGAGGGCCGTGTAGACCCGCCACAAGGGTTTGCTCCAGAAATTCGGGTCGAAGGACGCGATGGTGAAAACCGTCGGATTGGAGAAGCCGCCGATCGCCACGCACCAGCAAGCGATGACGGGCAGCTCCACCCCGGAACCGTAAAATCCGACGCCGAACAGCGCCATCAGCGCATAGTCCACATGCGCCCTGATCATGGTCTTATAGTCGATGACGAAGCGATCGACGGCTTTGATCGGAAACCATTTGGCGAGTGTCATCAGCCAAGCCGTGGTGATGAGAGCAATAATGCAGGCGGCCGAGCCGATAAGCAGGATTTTCATTCAGGACTTTCCTCATACGTCACATTTGCGGCGCCCTCTTCAGGCGAGCGCGCCAACTCAGGCTTCAGCTTCTTGCTGACCGCCGAAGAACACTCTATCGGAGCTACGCCTGTGCGGTCCAGGCTCGCAGGCCGGCGGGTCATTGACGCCGGACCCGAGGGAGATCCCTCTCCCCGCAAGCGGGGAGAGGGTTAGGGTGAGGGGCTTGGCTTTCAATCAACTCGGCTTGCAATCGCAAGGATCTCAGCCGAAATCGGGACCATCGCGGAAATTCGACCCGCCCCTGACCCCGCAAGCGGAGAGAGGGAGCTAGCCGTCTCTCAGAAGGACACGCCCATCGCCGCTCCCTATTGCGCCGTAATCGGCGCCGGACCTGCCGGCCTCGTCGCGGCCGAGGCCTTGGCTCGCGCCGGCGCGCGCGTCGAGGTCTTTGACCATATGCCGAGCCCCGCGCGCAAATTTCTGATGGCCGGGCGCGGCGGGCTCAATCTGACGCATAGCGAGCCGCTCGATCTGTTCCTCACGCGCTACGGCGCCGCGGCGAGGCGACTGGAGCCCTTCATCCGCGCCTTCTCTCCGCAGGACTTGCGTGAATGGTGCGCGGGACTGGGCGAGGAGACTTTTCTCGGCACGAGCGGCCGGGTCTTCCCCAAGAGCTTCAAGGCCTCGCCGCTACTGCGCGGGCTGCTTGCGCGGCTCGCGCAGCAGGGTGTCGTCTTCAAGCCGCGTCATGAGTTCTTGGGGCTAGGAGAGGGGCGGACGCTGTCTCTTCGCGACGCTGCAGGCGCCGCTTTCGACATCACCCCGGACGCCGCCGTCTTCGCGCTCGGGGGCGCCTCCTGGCCGCGGCTGGGCGCGGACGGCGGCTGGGCTCGCGCCTTCGCGGAGGCGGGCGTGGCGCTGACGCCGCTCGCGCCGGCCAATTGCGCGCTGCATCTCGCCTGGAGCCCGCATTTCCTGGCAAGTTTCGAGGGCCAGCCGCTGAAGTCGCTGCGCGTCTCTCATGGTGAGAAAGCCGCGCGCGGCGATCTCGTCGTGACGCGCCGCGGCCTCGAAGGCGGCCCGGCCTATGCGCTCGCTTCCGCCCTGCGCGAGAGTCTCGCCAGAGGGGCGACCGCAATCCTGACGATCGATTTGCGCCCGGATCAGAGCATCGAGGCGCTAGCCGAAAAGGTCACGCGTCCGCGCGGCAAGGCGTCGCTCGCGACGCATCTGCGCAAAACACTTGCGCTGAGCAAGATCGACATTGCGCTACTGCGCGAAGCCTCACCCGAGGGGCTGCCGTCGGAGCCGCAGGCGCTCGCCGCCCGCGTGAAGGCCGCGCCTTTGACGATTGCCGGCGTCGCCGGATTCGAGCGCGCGATCTCGACCGCCGGCGGCGTGGCCTTCGAGGCGCTGGATGAAAGCCTCATGCTCAAGGCCCGGCCTGGACTATTCGTCGCTGGCGAGATGCTGGACTTCGACGCGCCGACCGGCGGCTATCTGCTGCAGGCGGCCTTCTCGACCGGGGTCGCCGCGGGCAAGGGCGCGGCGCGTTTTCTGGGACTGGAAGCTTAGAGTCGCGCGTCAGCGTGAAAACAGCGCCAGCGCCTCCTTCGCCAGCACGCCGCCGGTGATCTCGACGGTGGCGAAGGGCGCGGCGGCGGCGATTGTCTTGTCGTCGATCATGATCTGGCCGATGACCTTCGAAAGCTCCTCGATCGACGCGCCATAGACGACGCGGCCGAAGCCGCACCAGAGGATCGCGCCCATGCACATGGGACAGGACTCGCCGGTCGTGTAGATCGTCGCGCCCTTCATCTCCTCGGCCGGATGGGCGGCGATGAAAGCGCGAATGGCCATCATCTCGCCATGCGCGGTCGGATCGTTGAGTCGCTTGCCGCTGTTGCGGCCCAAGGCCAGCGCCTGTCCGTTCTTCACGATTACCGCGCCGAAGGGGAAATCGCCTTGCGCCGCCTCGGCCAAGGCGAGGCGCATGAAGCGCTCGTCCTGAGCCTGCGCCGGCTTGAGCGTCGCGCGCGCGAAGGCTGGGCGGGACGCCGCGGCGAGGACTGCTCCCAACAGAGCGCGGAGCGCGCCGCGTCGAGCAGGGGGCGCGCAGGCGCTGCAACTGCAGCGTGTCATCTCATCTCCATCTTGAACGCGGTGGGTAGGATTCGCTACGGCTCGGCGCCAAGTTTGCCAAACGCCGTCGCAGGGGACATCTTCGCTCGGAAATGCGCGAGGGACAATGATCAAGGTCGCGATCGGCGATATCCACGGGATGCATGAGACGCTCACGCGCCTGCTGAACAAGGTCGCCGACTATGCTGAAGAACAAAAATGGCCGCAGCCGCCGCGGTTGGTCTTTCTCGGCGACTATGTCGACCGCGGTCCGGCCTCTCGCGAGGTCGTGCGGCTATTGCGCCATCTGCAAGAGACGGGAGCCGTCTGTCTGCGCGGCAACCATGAGGAGATGATGTCAAGCTGCCGCAGCGGTCCCATTGAGGCCTCGCAATTTCTGGCCAATGGCGGCGTCGAGACGCTGCGGTCCTATCATGATCATTTGGGTGAGTTCAGCAAGGACTCAGCGTGGATGGCGTCTCTCCCCACCTCCTACGAGGATTCCTTGCGCATATTCGTCCACGCGGGCCTCGCTCCCGGCCTTCCGATCGAGGAGCAGGAAGAGCATGTGAAGCTCTGGATCAGAGACAAGTTCCTCAATTTTGACGGCGCCTTCCCCAAATATGTCGTGCACGGCCATACGCCCGTGCAGTATCGGGGCCTCGGACCCGCGCCCGAGATCAGGGCCAACCGATGCGATCTCGACACCGGCGCCGTCTACGGCGGAACGCTCTCCGCCGCCTTCTTCGATGAGCGAGAGGCGAAGCCGTTTCATACGATCAGCGTGAGGTAGGGCGGAGTCCCTACGACTTGCTCTTGCCCTTCACCGCCCTTGTCCCGGGCTTCCCCATGGTCGAGCGCGGCGCCGGCGCCGGTCGGCCCAGAGGGCGCGCTTCGCCGCCGCCGAAGTTGTGCGGGCCCATGTCGGCGTCGGTCGGTTTTCGCGCGCGTGAGCCGGGAACGGCGCCGTCGCCCGCACCGCCCGAGGCCGTACGGAGATGTTTGATCGGCCCGGCCTCGGCCAGAAGCTCGGCGCGCTGCAGACGGTGGATTTCGTCGCGCAGCCGCGCGGCCTCCTCGAAAGCGAGATCGGCCGCCGCCGCCTTCATCTTCTTCTCGAGCTCGGCCATCACCGCCTGCAGATTATGGCCCGGCGCGATCTCGACGCCGGTTTCGACCGTCAGATGGTCCTGCTCATAGACGGAGCCGAGAATGTCGGCGATGCCGCGCTTGATCGAGGCCGGCGTGATCCCGTGCTCGGCGTTGTAGGCCTCCTGCTTCTTGCGGCGGCGGTCCGTTTCATCGATCGCGCGTTGCATCGAACCGGTGATGCGATCAGCATAGAGGATCACGCGTCCGTCGACATTGCGCGCGGCGCGGCCGATCGTCTGGATCAGCGAGGTCTCGCTGCGCAAGAAGCCTTCCTTGTCGGCGTCGAGGATCGCCACCAGTCCGCACTCGGGAATGTCCAGGCCCTCGCGCAGCAGATTGATGCCGACGAGCACGTCGAAGGCGCCGAGCCGCAGGTCGCGGATGATCTCGATGCGCTCGATCGTGTCGATGTCGGAATGCATGTAGCGCACGCGAATGCCGTGCTCGTGCAGATATTCGGTCAGATCCTCGGCCATGCGTTTCGTCAGCACGGTCACCAGCGCGCGATAGCCCATGTCGATCGTCACACGCGCCTCGTGGAGCAGATCGTCGACCTGGCTGCGCGCCTCGCGGATCTCGACGGGCGGGTCGATGAGGCCCGTTGGGCGGATGACCTGCTCGACGAAAACGCCCGCGGTGCGCTCCATTTCCCAATTGCCCGGCGTCGCCGAAACGCTGACCGTCTGCGGACGCATTGCGTCCCATTCCTCGAAGCGCAAGGGACGATTGTCCATGCAAGAGGGCAGGCGGAAGCCATATTCGGCGAGCGTCGCCTTACGTCGGAAGTCGCCGCGATACATGCCGCCGATCTGCGGCACCGACACGTGACTCTCGTCCGCGAAGACGATGGCGTTGTCGGGCAGATATTCGAAGAGCGTGGGCGGCGGCTCGCCGGGCTTGCGTCCCGTGAGATAGCGCGAGTAATTCTCGATGCCGGCGCAGGCGCCGGTTGCCTCCATCATCTCCATATCGAAGCGCGTGCGCTGCTCGAGCCGCTGCGCCTCGAGCAGGCGTCCGGAGCGGTTCAGCTCGTCGAGCCGCATCCGCAGCTCGTCCTTTATGCCCTTCACCGATTGCAGGAGCGTCGGGCGCGGCGTCACATAATGCGAGTTGGCGTAGATCTTCACGAATTCGAGATCGACGGTCTTCTTGCCGGTCAGCGGATCGAATTCGTGAATGGACTCGACCTCGTCGCCGAAGAAATTGATGCGCCAGGCGCGGTCCTCGTAGTGCGCCGGAAACACGTCGATCGTGTCACCGCGCACGCGGAAGGTCCCGCGGATGAAATCGGCCGCCACGCGGCGGTACTGCAGGGCGACGAGATCGGCGATGAGCTGGCGCTGCTCGAGCTTCTCATTCAGCGCGATCGAGAAGGTCATCGCCGTGTAGGTCTCGACCGAACCGATGCCGTAGATGCAGGACACCGAGGCCACGATGATCACGTCGTCGCGCTCCAAAAGCGCGCGGGTCGCGGCGTGGCGCATGCGGTCGATCTGCTCGTTCACCGAGGATTCCTTCTCGATGTAGGTGTCCGAGCGCGGCACATAGGCCTCGGGCTGGTAATAGTCGTAATAGGAGACGAAATACTCCACCGCGTTCTTGGGGAAGAAGCTCTTGAACTCGCCATAGAGCTGCGCGGCGAGCGTCTTGTTCGGCGCGAGGATCAGCGCCGGCCGCTGCGTGCGGGCGATGACCTGCGCCATCGTGAAGGTTTTTCCGGAGCCGGTGACGCCGAGCAACACCTGATCGCGCTCCTGCGCCTCGATTCCCTTGACGAGTTCCTCGATCGCGTGCGGCTGGTCGCCGCAAGGCTCATATTCGGAGACGAGCTCGAATTTGACGCCGCCCTCGGATTTCGGCGGCCGCTCCGGTCGATGCGGCGTCCAGGCCGCCTTGTCGCGCATGTGGGGATCGCCGAGCCGCAGCAGCTCGTCGAGACTGTCGATCGTCGCTTGGGCTCCGGAGTCCGTGGCGGCGCCGCCTACAGTTGCGCCGCTCCCCTTGCGCTTGTCGTCTCCCTTCGGCTCTTTGAGTCCGTAGCGCTCCATCTCCTCGGCGCTGAGCGCGGTGGCCGGCCCCGCCTCATAGGGGGCTTGCCCCCTATCCTCGAAGCCGTCGCTGCGCGGGACCAGCGCCGGGTTGAGCAGCTGCGCGAGATGCGGCTCGAGCGGTGAAAGCTCCGGCTTCGCCGCCTTGGCGCGCGTCGCGCGAATCGGGGATTTGGGCTTCTTAGGCGCGGGCATGCGCGCAATATGGGGGATCGAGCGCCAGGAGGGAAGGCGCATGCGGCTTAGGCCTGGGGCGCCGCTTTCGCGGAGACGATTAAGGGCCTAGACTGGGCCGTATGAATCGACGCTCCTGGCTCAAATTTTCGCTCGCCGCGCTGGCCTCGCCCGGCGCGGCTCTCGCGCGCACGCAACCGGCGCCGCGCCTCGAAGACGTGCTGGAGCCTCTGCGCGCCAAGCATGGGCTGCCGGCGCTCGCTGGCGCGATCGTGCGCAAGGGCCAGATCGTCGCGGCCAGCGCCGTGGGCGCGCGCCTGTTGAATAGCGACAGGAAGGTCACGGTCAACGATCGCTTCCACCTCGGCTCCGACACCAAGGCGATGACCGCGACGCTCGGCGGCATGGCGGTGGAGGCGGGCAAGCTGCGCTGGGACTCGACGATTGGCGACGTGCTCGGCGCCAAAGTCACCGGCATTGACCCCAAGCTCGCGGCTGTGACGCTGGAGCAGCTCCTCTCGCATACGGGGGGAATTCCCTCCGACACGGACGAGATCCTCAATCTCTATTTCACCGGCGACGCCTTCAAATCTGACCTGCCGACGCAGCGGTTGCGCCTGCTGAACGCGTGGAAGAATCACGCGCCGGCGACGAAGCCGGGCGCGGAGTTCCATTACGCTAATCTCGGCTATGTCATCGCCGGCGCGATGATCGAGACCGCCCTCGGCGTCTCCTGGGAAGAGCTGATGATCAATCGGATCTTCACGCCGCTGCGCCTGAGCACGGCGGGGATCGGGCCGCAGGCGACCACCGGAAAATATGACGCGCCGATCGGCTATCAGATCGGCGACGACGGCGCGGCCACGCCCGTTCCCTGGGCCGCGCCGGCCGATGTGCCGCCTGCGCTCGGGCCCGCCGGCGCCGCGCATATGTCCGTCGTCGATTTCGCGAGCTGGGCCGGCTGGAATGCGGGCGGCGGCAAGCGCGGACCGGCGCTGGTGAAGCCCGAGACGCTGGAGCGCATTCACCGCGCGCATGTGAGCACCGGCAAGCTGGCGAACCCGCGTCCCGGGACGCCGCAAGAGGGCGAGTATGCGCTCGGCTGGGGCCTCGTGAAATTCGACTGGACGCCCACGGCCGTGCTGACCCACAACGGCTCCAATTCGATGAATTTCGCGAAAATCCTCGTCGATCGCGACAAGGATCTCGGCGTCGTCGTGCTGACCAATTTTCCCGAGAAGCAGGCGGAGGCCGCGGCGAGCGAGGCGCAGGAGACGCTCTACAAGCGTTACTCAAGCTGAAAGTCGCCGCCATGGCCGCGTCCGCCAATCTCATCACCGACGTCCCGGGCGTTCTCGTCGGCCATGCGCAGGATGCGACGCTGGCCTCCGGCGTCACCGCCGTCATCTTCGATGCGCCGGCCGTCGCCTCCATCGCCATTCACGGCGGCGCGCCGGGCGTGCGCGACACGGCCCTGCTCGAACCGGAGATGACCGTGGAGCGGATCGACGCGCTCGTTCTTTCCGGCGGCTCGGCCTTCGGCCTCGACGCGGTGGGCGGCGTCATCGAGCGGTTGCGTGCGAGCGGACGGGGCTTCGCGATCGGCGACGCGCGCGTTCCCATCGTCCCCGGCGCCATCCTGTTTGACCTGCTCAACGGCGGCGACAAGAATTGGAGCGGCCGCGCGCCCTACTGGGATCTGGGCTTCGCTGCGGCGAGCAACCCCGCGCGAGACTTCGCGCTGGGCTCCGTCGGTGCGGGGCTCGGCGCCACCACCGTCAATCTCAAAGGAGGGCTGGGCTCCGCCAGCGCGGTGACCTCTGGCGGCTATGTCGTTGGCGCGATCGTCGCCGTCAACAGCGTGGGGCAGGCCACCATTGGCGACGGCCCGCATTTCTGGGCCGCGCCTTTCGAGCGCGAGGCTGAATATGGAGGCCTCGGCTGGCCGTCGCCGCCGCCCGAGACGGCGCTTTCCATGCGCCTGAAGACCGATGCGCTCGCCAACACCAACATTGCGGTCGTCGCCACCGACGCGCCGATGAGCAAGGGGCAGGCGAAGCGCGTCGCGATCCAGGCGCATGACGGAATGGCGCATGCGCTGCGTCCGTCGCATGCGGCGCTCGACGGCGATCTCATCTTCGCGGCTTCGACCGAGCGCAACCCGCGCCCGCCCACCGCGCGCGAGCTCGCCGAGATCGGCATGATCGCCGCCGACACGCTGGCGCGCGCCATCGCGCGCGCGGTCTATGAGGCGACGCCGCTGAAGATTGCCGGCGCTTTGCCGAGCTGGCGCGAGGCGTTCGGCGCGAGAGGGTAGGGCGGGCCCGCGCCCCTGTTCACTGTTTCCTGACGGCCGGCGGCCCTTCGCTCTCGGCGATGTTCGTCAGCAGCGCGCGGTCGCAGAAGAGGCGGTCCTGGGTGCGCTTGATGGCTCCGGCCTTCTCCAGGCTCCCCAATGCGGCGTTGAGTTTCGGCCGGCTCGCGCCGAGGAGTTGCGCAAGCTCGCTCTGCGAATAGCCGAGCGCGAGAGGAATGCGACGGCCGGCGGCCTCCGGCTGTCCCTCCAGCGCGCTCAACAGAAAGCGCGCGAGCCGTGCCTCGAGTGAATAGAGAACGATGATCTCGAGCTTGTCGCTCACGGTCCGCAACCGACGGCAGAGAAATCGGATCACGGACTCCGAAAGACTCGAATGCTCTCGACGCAGGCGTTGAAATTCAGCCTTCTCTAATTGATAGGCGGTGGTTGCGTCCACGGCGGTCGCCTCGGCGCTGCGCGTCTCGCCATCGAGCACGCCGATCTCGCCGAAGAGGTCGCCGGGCCCCGCGATCTGGAAGCTGAGCTCCTTACCTTCCGCGGTGCCGATCGAAAGCCGCACCCGACCCTCTAGAACGATGTAGATGTGGTCCGCGGGATCGCCGCGGCTGAAAAGCATCTCGTTCTTGGCGAAGTCCACGCGTCGGAAGCCGGCGGCGCAGGCGCGCAGGGCCTCTGGCTCGGCCACGCCAAAGAGGGGCGACGCGGCGAGGAGCGGAAAGATGCGTTCGACCTCGCTCATGCGTCTATCTGTCTCCGCCCGTCTCTCCAAGATGCACCGGGTGGGCATAATAGTCGATTTCATTGTCGCGCCAGGCCGACGGATGCCCGGCGAAGGCCCGGCGAATATTGATGCTGTTGCTGTTGACGGCTCCAGCCTGGATCACGTCCGGACCGAAGAGAGCCGTCTCATAGGCGCTTCTCTCCGCCGGCCGGATGACGGCGATGTGCCCGGGCTTGCTGGCTCGGTGGCTGCGATAGCTCGCCACGACGAGCAAGCCTCGATTGGCGGCGTCTTGCGCTTCGGCCGGTCCGTCAAGCCGCTTCCATCCGGCGGCGGCGCCCTCCTCGGCGAGCCATTCGTTCTGCGCATTGGCGAGCAGCTTCTGCGAGTGCTCTGGGGGACGTAAGATATAGACGCCGAGCCTTTGCGCCGCCGCCGCGACGAAGGCGCTGCAATGGGTGTGACGCCCGGCGGACCTCATCGGCACGCCGTCCGGCAGGCCGCTCTGCCAGTCGACATGCTGGCCGGCGATCCATCTCGATGGAACGTCCATGCTTTCGAGCACGCGGGTCATCTCCCGCGCCCGCGGAGTCACGACCGCCTCTTGCGGCCGATCGCAGGAGGAGGAGAATAGACAGGCGAGCAGGGCGACCGCGATCAACGAGCGGCGAAGCGGGATCATGACTCATGGCTCCTTCAAGGGTAGGACATGCTCTAGACCCGTCGCTCCGGCCGCGCTGTCACGCGGGGAACAGCGAAGATCTGCTCTCCCGTCGTCCTTTGATTTCACTTTTTCGGATCACGCTCTTGGCGCGTTCAAGAGCTATGGCGAGACGCAGCCGTCGCGCGCGAGGATCAAGGCTTCGTCAGCGCCGTCGTTTTTCGCATCGGCAGAACGACCTGATTGCCTGTGGCGTAGAGAAAACATTCGCCATCGCCCTCTCGCGTGGGCTCGGCGTTGCAGCTTTTCAGGGCCTGAATCTCCGCCTTACGTTGCGTCGCCGCCCCGGTCACCGTTGTGATGACGCCTCTTGGATGTATAGCCGCGGCCTTGGGCTCGAGGGCGTTCGCATAGCCGGCGACATCGGGCCGCCCGGCGATCACGTCGCGCACGGCGGGAATCTTGGAGGGATCGAAGACGCCGGCGTAGTCGACTTTTGCCGTCGAGCGCACGGCGGATTCGGCGTCCTTGGGCCCGAGCAAGAGCGTCTCGTCGCGCGCGGCGAGCGCGCAAGGCTCGCCGAAACGGATCTGACAGCGTTCGAGCGCCTTTTCTTCCGCTGTCGCTGCGCTCGGCCAGTCGCCCGTCCACCAGTGATTTTGCGCACGCGGCGCGATCGCCAGCGCGCGGTGCTCGCCGATCGCGAGATATTGATCGATGAGGCGCCGCCGCGCCCGCTCATTCGCGTTCGCTTGCGTCTCAGTGAGAAGGGCGTCGAGGCGCGAGATGAGCCTCTCTCGCGCGAGGCGCTTCCATTCGAGCTGAACCAAATAGGCCGCAACCACGAGCAAGCCGGCGGCGCTGGCGAGGACGGCGAAGCGCCACAAGGGCGGCCTGGCCTTCGCGGGCAGGCTCTCCCTCGGCCTATGGGCGATCGCGTCGGCCGAGAGCGCGAAAGCTTCGATGGGACGCTCGATGTTCTTTACCGTGTGCGCGCCGACGGAGACGAAATCCGCATCGATATTCTGGCGGATTTGGTCCACGGCGGCGCTGGAAAGGCAGATCCCTCCGGGTTCCGCGAGGGTTTGCAGTCTCGCCGCAACATTGACGCTGTCTCCAAAAAGGCTGCGGTCACTCAAGATCACGTCGCCGATGTTGACGCCCATTCGATAGACGATCCGCTTGTCCTCGGGGAAGGGGCGATTCCATTCAGCGATGCGCTGCTGCAGGGCGATCGCGCAGCGCGTCGCGTCCACGACGCTCGCGAATTCGAGAAAGAGGCTGTCTCCGACCGCGTCGATGACGCGGCCGCCGAGCCGGCGCACGAGCGGATCGACACAGAGCGCCTTGCACGCCTTGAGGCGGCGGACCGTCCCGGGCTCGTCCTCGCTCATGAGGCGGCTGTAGCCGACGACATCCGCCATCACCATCGCGGCGAGAGTGCGCTTGACGGCGGGCTCCTCCATTTCCATCCCTGTGTCTCGAGCATGCGCGGCCCCGCGTTCATAGCGGTTGCGGGAGAGGCCGTCACGCCTTGCGAGACGCAAAAAAGCCGCCTCCGGCCAGGGGATCGGCAGGAGGCGTGAAGGGAGGAGCGGGAGGCCGGCGGCGTTATCGGTCAGCCGGGGAGAAAATCAGAATATGGAGCTCGCCATCCTCGATATCATCGGGCGCGAGGCCGGCGACGGTTTCGGCGCCGAGCGTCTTTTCATCGGCCCCGCAGAAGGCGACGATCGCGTTCTCTGAGGGCTTGCGCACCGAAAGAGTCGCGGCAGGGGCGCTGAAGGCGGTCGAGGGCGCGGAGACGTCGACGGCGAGCTCGGAGACTTGCCATCCGGCGCCGGACTTCATGCGGGCGCGCAACCTTGCGAGCGTGCTCGGCGAGAGGCAATATTCGCCCTTCAGCTCGTCGAGATCGTCGTCGTTCTCTTGCGCCAGCTCATAGTCCGAGCGGATCGGCGAGAAAGCGAGATTGACACGCGTCTCCGCATTGGCGGGCAGGCTGATGTCCAGTTCCCGCGTCACGTCGAGCGACCAGGCCGGCTCATAGGCCTCGGTGGGTTTTGCGGGGTCGCGAGGCGCGATCAGCCCGAGGCGCTTCAGCTTCGCAATCACATCGGCGGGCGCATCTTGCAAAGCCTTGATCGTTTCGGACCCGAAGGGGAGCAGCGGGATGTTGGCCGCCGCAAGCTCGGCCTGCCGGTTCATCTCGAGCGCCCAAGCCTTGGCGTGGGCTTTTGTCGCGATCGGCCCAGCGCTCGTTGCAACCTTGAGCCCGACCGGATTGCCCGCGTCGAGCCGGGGGAGCTGCGGGGCGTCGTCCTGGCCGCTCGCGTCCAGCGTCGGCATCGTCACCGTGCCGAGCATGTCTATGGCGGTCGAGCGTTCATTCTTGAAGCCGTAGGAATAGGCGATCTTATCGGCCGTCACCTCTATGGACATGGCGGTCACCGTCAGCGGCGCGTCGGTCGAGACTTGCAGCGCGCCGACAGCCAGCGCCGGCGGCTGCTCGTCGCTGTCGTCCGCCGCGAGCTTCGAGGTCGCGGCCTGGGCGTTCAGGATGAAGCCGGTCATGCTGGCGCAAAGAAGGGTCGCGAAGACCCGCGAGGTCTTGTTCATGATGCTCTCCATGACGAGCGAGAGATTGGGGGAGGAATTGCGGCGCGGCGGCGCGCGGATCTCGAAGCCTTGCAATCCCCGCATGAGGGAGATTGCAAGGGACGCGACGGCGCGTTCAGCAGGGCTCAGTAGCGATTGGGGTGGCAGTAGCGGCCGAGATAGCCGAGGTGGTAGCCGACCGGGCAGGCCCGCGCCGCGCCGCCGTAGACAAAACTCGGCCCGCGATAGCCGTAGGCAAAACGGTAGTGGTGGCGCCAACGGAAGCCCCTGTGCCGCCAGCCCCAGCGATGGCCGTGGCCCCAGCCCCAGTGATGGCCCCAATGTCCGTGGCGTCCCCAATGCCGGTGGCCGAAGCCGCGATGGCCGTGATGTCTGCCGTGGCCCCCATGATGACCGTGATGGCCGCCGTGTCCGCCGTGTCCGCCATGCCCGCCATGGGCCGAGGCTTCTGGGATGAAGGAAACCAGAGCCAGGGAGACGCCGGCCGCGGCGAGAAGAGTCTTGATCATGTTCATGACGATTGTCCTTTCTCTCGGTTGCGTCTCGGGCCGGAGTGAGCTGTTCCCGAGGCGTGAAAGGACAATGCCGGTTCCAGCCCCGCGGCGCTGTTCCGCAGGTGACAGGCGAGCCGAGAGGTCTGCGGGAGAGGCGTCACGGCGCGCCTCAGCTCGCGGCGCGCGTGCGCGCTCTGCTTGGAGAAGCGGGTATCGCCTGCGACGAGGCGCGCGGGCGCGGGTGCGATCACGGCGTGTTCATCCGATGATGCCGATCCATCCGCGCGCCGAGACGCCCCTGCTGCAAAAGTCACTGCAGAAAGGCGCCTCGGTTGCGCGGCACATCGGGATCGACTGCGCGCTCGCGCCGCTGCGCGAGGAGGGCGTGGCGATCCTCGGCAGCGGCATGAGCCATCATAATCTGCGCGAATTCTTCTCCGACGACGAAGCGCCGCGTGCGTCAGCAAAAGAGCCGCCTCCGGCCGGGGGGCTACGGCATTCACACATCGTGGTTTGCGGCGGACGCGGAACTCTGATTCCTTCTCCCGCGTGATTTGGGAGGTTGGGGATGTCGGAGGTTTCGCTGGGGCGGTTTGGCGACCGTCGCCTGGAAAAAGGGGGGCGTTTTTGCACGCCCGTCTGGTGTCGGCGGTCGGTCGGGGACTACGGGTGCGACGGTTGGGCGGGGATCGGGCGGGAGAAATTCGCCTGACCCGCTTCCTTCGCAATCGGAATGTGAGCCCCGGCGAGATGGCTGCGCATGCGGCGGAGCGTCTCGGTCTGCGTTGCGCGGATCGCCACGTGCTGGCGATCCAGGACACCACGGTGGTCAAGTCTTCCGGCGGCGGCGGGCTTTATCTGCATGTTTGCGCGGCGGTGGACGCGGACGACGGGACGCTGCTGGGCCTGGCGCATGCGCGGTTCCTCAAGCGCGAGGAAGGCCGCAAGGGGCAAAGGCGGGCCCTGCCGACCGTGGCGAAGGAGAGCCAGCGCTGGCTGGAGGGGGCGGACGACGCCGCGCGGGCCTGCCGGAGCGCGCGCGAGATCACGATCGTCGCGGATCGCGAGAGCGATATTTACGCCGCCTTCGCGCAGCGTCCTGCGCAGGCGCATATGATCGTGCGTGCGGCGCAGGATCGCAGCCTCGAGGACGGCGGGCGTCTGTTCGCCACAGCCGACGCTCTGCCCGAGGCGGGACGAACCCGGCTGGATTTGCCGGCCAAACCCGGCCGCCCCGCGCGCCAGACGACCTTGGCGGCGCGCTTTTCCCGCATCGAGCTGAAGCGGCCCAAAAACAGCGTCGACGAAGGCTTGCCGGAAAGCTTGAGCCTGCATCTCGTCGATCTGCGAGAGGTCGATCCGCCTTCCGGCGAGACCATCCATTGGCGGCTCATAACCACCTATCCCGTCGCCGATTTGCGCGAAGCTCTGCAAGTCGGGGAGCTTTACCGCCGCCGCTGGGCGATCGAGCAATTGTTCCGCACGATGAAGACGCAGGGCTTCGACATTGAAGGCCTGCGCATCGAGGACGACGTTCCCCGCTGCAACCTGGTGATGGCCGCGCTGATCGCCGCCGTCACCGTCCAGCAACTCGTCCACGCCCGCGACGGCGGCGGCGCAAAAGGCCGATTGCGCCCAGTCAGCGACGCTTTCGAGGAAGCCGACATCCCCCTCCTCGAAGCCCTTTGCGCCACGCTCGAAGGCAAAACGCAAAGACAAAAGAACCCCCACCCCAAAGGCTCTCTCGCCTACGCCGCCTGGGTCTGCGCACGCCTGGGAGGCTGGACCGGATACTACGGAAAACCAGGCCCCGTCGTCATGCTCCAGGGTTGGCTCCAGTTCCAAGCCGCAAAGCAGGGCGTCAACGCAATCACGGCAAGCCAAGTTATGTGAATCTGGTAGGGCCGGGGGGAGCGGCAGGAGGCGGAAAGAGAGACGTGGAGGGCCGATGGCGTCATCGGTTGGTCGGGGAGAAATCAGAATGGCAGCTCCCCATCCTCGATATCGTCGGGGGCGAGGCCGGCGACGGTTTCGACGCCGGATCACGTTGCGTTCAGGCGGTCGCCTGAACGCGGAAGAGGTGATCGGTTCTCAGAGTGCAGAGCACGCTTTGCGCGAACAACCGGTTTCCACTTTTTCGCATCGCGCTTTAGATATTGGGGTGGCAGCGGCGGCCCAGAGGGCCGAGGTGGTAGCCGACCGGGCAGGCACGCGCCGCGCCGCCGGGGATGACGCCCCACCCGCGATGGCCCCACCCGCGATGGCCCCAGCCATGGCCCCAACCATGGCCCCAATGTCCGTGGCGTCCCCAATGCCCGTGATGCCCGTGATGGCTGTGATGACCGTGATGGCTGTGATGCCCGTGATGATGACCGTGATGGCCGTGATGGCCGCCGTGTCCACCGCGGGCCAAGGCCTCGGGGACGAAGGAAACCAGAGCCAGGGAGACGCTGCCGGCGAGGAGAAGAGTCTTGATCAAGTTCACGACGATTGTCCTTTTACTCGTTTGCGTCTCGGGTCGGAGTGAGCTGTTCCCGAGGCGTAAAAGGACAATGCCGGTTTTCGCCCCGCGGCGCTGTTTGCTAGGACACAGACAAGAGGAAAGGTCGGCGGGCAAGGTCTGGCGTGTTGGCTGCGCTCGACCGTGAAAGGAGCGAGATGACGCAAAGACAACCGGTTCTCTTCGTCCCGCATGGCGGCGGACCCTGGCCGTTCATGCAGGGCTTCGGTCCGCCCGGCATGTGGGATGGACTGCGCAGCTTTCTCGAGGGCATTGAAGCGAGCCTGCCGGCGCCGCCGAAGGCTTTTCTCGTGGTCTCGGCGCATTGGGAGACGGAACGGCCGACCGTCGACGCCGACCCCGCGCCCGGCATGCTCTTCGATTATTACGGCTTTCCCGAGCACACCTATCGGCTGAGCTATCCCGCGCCTGGCGCGCCTCAGCTCGCGGCGCGCGTGCGCGCGCTGCTTGGCGAAGCGGGTATCGCCTGCGACGAGGCGCGCGGGCGCGGATTCGATCACGGCGTGTTCGTTCCGATGATGCTGATCCATCCGCGCGCCGAGACGCCCGTGCTGCAAATGTCGTTGCAGAAAGGCGCCTCAGTCGCGCGGCACATCGAGATCGGTCGCGCGCTTGCGCCGCTGCGAGAGGAGGGCGTGCTGATTATCGGCAGCGGCCTGAGCTATCATAATTTGCGCGAATTCTTTTCTGGCGACGAAGCGCCGCGCGCGTCAGCAAGGAGTTTTGACGATTGGCTGACGCAGACGTTGTTGGTTGAGGATTGCGACGCGCGCGACAGGCGGCTCGGCGAATGGCTCGACGCGCCGGGCGCAAGGGCCAGTCATCCAACCCCGGAGCATTTGGAGCCGCTCTTCGTCATCGCCGGCGCCGCGGGGCAGGACCGCGGGCGTCAGGTCTTTCATGGCGAATTCTGGAGTAAGTCGGTATCGGGATTTGCGTTTGGGTGAGGAGCGCGCATTAAGCCCCGGTCCCTCGCCCTGAGGAGCCCGCAAAGCGGGCGTCTCGAAGGGCGCCCAACCGCGGATTTCTCTCAAATCCCACATCCTTCGAGACGCGCCCTGTGGGCGCTCCTCAGGATGAGGGCTCGGATCAGAGTCGCTTCATTCGATCGCTCGAGCGTGAAACCAGGACGAATGCCCGCTCCACTTCTGGATTGCGTCGCTTCGCTCGCAATGACGGTTCCGGCAGGCGCTGGAATGATCCGCCAAGCTTGATGAATTGTCATTGGATTACATGGCGGAGCGTCGCGCTGGCTCGATACGAAGTCAAGGACGGCGCTTCAGGCCGCCGCCGCAGGCGCTGCGCCTCTGGCGCATCCTTGAGTTCGTATCGAGCCAGCGCATAGTCGCCTTCATGCAATCAATGGGAAGGCGCCGCCAGGGGCGGCGAAGCCTGGCGCGCCCCGACTCCAAAAATGCAGACGCGATAAAGTGGAGCCAGCGTACCCTTATCGAGGACCTCGTTACTTTCCGATCACCCCCAGCGCCGCTTTCGCCACCGCTTCGGGCGTGATCCCGAAATGCGCATAGAGCGCGTCGGCGGGAGCGCTCGCGCCGAAGCCTGTCATGCCGATGAAGGCGGAGCGCTCGCCGAGCCAGCGGTCCCAGCCGAAGCGAACGGCAGCCTCGACGCCGACGCGCGGCGCAGTCCCAAGCACCAGGGCGCGATAGGCGGCGTCCTGGGCTGCGAAAAGCTCGAAGCTCGGCATGGAGACGACCGCCGCACGCTTGCCTTTAGCGGCGAGAAGCTTTGCGGCTTCAAGCGCCATTGAAACTTCCGAGCCCGTCGCGATGAGCGTCACATCGCGTGCGCCCTCGGCTTCCTGCAGCACATAGCCTCCGCGTGCGGAAAGGTTCTCGGAAACGGGCCGCTCGAGGGTCGGCAGGTTCTGGCGCGAAAGGCTCAGCACGGAAGGCGTCGATCTCGCGTTGAGCGCGAGCTCCCAGCACTCCGCCGTCTCGATCGCATCGGCCGGGCGGAACACGTTGAGATTGGGCATGGCGCGCAGGCTTGCGAGATGCTCGACGGGCTGGTGCGTCGGCCCGTCCTCGCCGAGGCCGATGGAATCATGCGTCAGCACATAGATGACGCGCAGCCCCATCAGCGCCGAAAGCCTGATCGCGCCGCGCGCATAATCCGAGAAGACGAGGAAGGTGCCGCCGTATGGAATGAAGCCGCCATAAAGCGCGAGGCCGTTCATCGCCGCGGCCATCTCGAACTCGCGCACGCCGTAATGGATGTAGCGGCCTGAGAAATTTTCCGGCGCGACGACGCCGAGCCCCTTCGTCAGCGTGAACACGGAATGCGTGAGATCGGCCGAGCCGCCGATCGTAGCCGTTGTTGCGGCGTTGATGACGCCCAGCGCATTCTCGGAGGATTTGCGCGTCGCGAGCTTCGGCTTCTCTTGCGCGGCGGTCTCGCGCAGCGCTTTCAGCGGCGCGGCGATGGCCTCTGCGACGTCGGCCTCAAGGAAGCGCGCGAACTCTTGGCTCTTGCCGGAGGCCGCGAGAGTCTCGATCCAAGCGGCCCGCACCGGCGCGCCGCGGGAGCCAGCGAGACGCCAGCCCGCGAGAATGGATTGGGGCATTTCGAAGGGCGGATGCTCCCAGCCGAGCGCCTTGCGCGCGAGGGCGTTCTCCTCCGCGCCTAAAGGCGAGCCGTGGACGCTCTCCTTGCCCTGCTTGTTGGGCGCGCCATAGCCGATGACCGTGCGGCAGGCGATCATCGAGGGACGCGGGTCCTCTTTCGCGGCCCTGAGCGCCGCGGCGATCTGCGAAAAATCGTGACCGTCGATCTTCTGCACATGCCAGCCGCTCGCCTCGAACCGCAAGGCTTGATCGGTCGAGGTCGCAAGACTCGTGGGTCCGTCGATGGAGATGTGATTGTCGTCCCAGAGCAAGACGAGCTTGCCGAGCCGCAGATGGCCTGCGAGATCGATCGCCTCGTGGCTGATCCCTTCCATCAGGCAGCCGTCGCCGGCGATGACATAAGTGAAGTGATCGACGATCGCGTCGCCGAAGCGGGCGTTGGCGAGACGCTCGCCGATGGCCATGCCGACGGCGGTGGCGAGACCTTGGCCCAGCGGGCCGGTCGTCGTCTCGACGCCGGGCGCGTGCCCATACTCCGGATGTCCCGCCGTCTTGGAGCCGAGCTGGCGGAAGTTCTTCAAGTCCTCGATCTCGAGGCCCGGATAGCCGACGAGATAGCCGAGCGCATAGAGCAGCATCGAGCCATGGCCGGCCGAAAGCACGAAGCGGTCGCGGTTGGGCCAATGCGGATCGGCGGCGTCGAATTTCAGGAAGGAGCGAAACAGCACGCTGGCGACGTCGGCCATGCCCATGGGCATGCCGGGATGGCCGGATTTGGCCCTGTCCACGGCGTCCATGGCGAGAGCGCGGATCGCATTGGCGTCCTCCCTCGTGCAAGAGGCGGGCACATCGAGCATGGAAACTTCCTTCATCACGCGCCCTTCTGGCGCTTCACGAGTGTGAGGATGCGAGGCGTCAGAATGAGTTGCATCGCGAGGTCGAGCTTATTGCCGGGAATGACGATGGAATTGGCGCGCGACATCCAGCTGCCGGCGATCATCGTCACGAGATAGGGAAAGTCCACGCCGCGCGGATTGCGAAAGCGGATCACGACGATCGACTCGTCGGGCGTCGGAATCGAGCGCGCCACAAAGGGATTGGAGGTGTCCACCGTCGCTGCGCGCTGAAAGTTGAGGTCCGTTTCCGAGAACTGCGGGCAGATGTAATGCACATAATCGTGCATGCGGCGCAGGATCGTCTCGGTCACGGCTTCTGTCGTGTAGCCGCGCGAATCCCGGTCGCGCAGCAGCTTCTGTGTCCACTCCAGATTGATGACGGGGACGACGCCGATCTTCAAATCCGCGTAGCGCGCCACATTCACCTCGTCGGTCACGACGGCGCCGTGCAGCCCTTCGTAGAAGAGAATATCGGTGTTGGGCGGCAGCTCGCGCCAGGGCGTGAATTTTCCGGGCTCGACTCCATAGACCGCCGCTTCGTTTTCGTCATGGGCGTAGTGGCGATATTGCCCCGAGCCTGTTTCGCCATATTCGCGGAACAGACGCTCGAGGTCGCCCAGGAGATTGGCCCCCGGCCCGAAATGGCTGAAATTGTGATTGCCCCGGGCCTGCGCGTCCTGCATCGTCTGCTTCATCTCTTCGCGATCGTAGCGATGGAAGCTGTCGCCCTCGACATAGGCGACCTCGATGCGCTCGCGGCGAAAGATCTGCTCGAAGGTCGCCTTGACCGAGCTCGTGCCGGCCCCTGACGAGCCGGTGATCGAGATGATGGGGTGCTTCGCGGACATGGCTCGGGCGCAATTCAGCTTGCGGCGTCAGGGGACGGGGCGCGAGCGATCCTTGCCGCTGAGGGCTCCGATCGCCCCGCGGCTTGTCGCACGCCGGCGCCTTGGGGCGCAAGCGCGCAGCTCAAGAGAAATCACGCGTGCAGGGCGGCCTCTGCTTCGATGACCGCCGCTCCTCCCTCCATCGCCTCGCGGGCGAGCCCGGAGCTGGCGACAGCGAGGTTCCTCGCAAAGAAGCGGGCGATGGCGATGCGTCGGGCCTCGCCCTGCGCCGCGCCCTTCGCGAGCAATGTTCCGCCGCGCGCCAGCGCAAAGAGCCGCAGGTACGGCGTCGCTCCAGCCAGGGCGAGCGCCGGGGCGGCCTTCAGCATGAAGCGACTCGTGCGCTCGAAATCGGCGACCGCGTCGACGAGCGCGCTCGCGCCATCGAACCTCGCCTCTGCGGCGATGGCGCGCATATCCTCGATCTCGCGCGCGAGCGCGGAGCCCGTGCGTTGCAGCTTGCGCGTGACGAGATCGATCGCCTGTATTCCGTTCGTGCCCTCGTAGATCGGGGCGATGCGCGCGTCCCGCATGACTTGCGCGGCCCCCGTTTCCTCGATGTAGCCGATCCCCCCGAAAATCTGCACGCCGAGCGAGGCGACCTCATGGCCGATGTCCGTGGAAAAAGCCTTGGCGACGGGCGTCAGAAGATCGGCGCGGCGCTGCGCCTCGCTGGCGCGCGCCGGATCGCGCTGGCGCCGGGCGCGGTCAAGCGAGGCGGCCGTCTCGTAGCAGATGGCTCTCGCCGCATGCGTCTGCGCCGTCATCGTCAGCGCCATGCGCTTCACGTCGGGATGGGCAAGGATCGGCGCCGGCGCGTCGCTTTCGGGCGTTCGACCCTGCAGACGCTCGCGCGCATAGGCGAGCGCCTGCTGGGTCGCGCGCTCTGCAATGCCGACGCCCTGCAGGCCCACCGCCAGCCGCGCGTCGTTCATCATCGCGAACATCGTCGCGAGACCCTTGTTCTCCTCGCCGACGAGATAGGCGACCGCGCCGTCGCCGTCGCCGTAGGCCATCGTGCAGGTTGGCGACCCGCGAATGCCGAGCTTGTGCTCGATCCCCGCGCAGCGCAGATCGTTGCGGCGCGTGAAGCGCCCCTGCGAATCCGCGATGAATTTCGGCGCCAGGAAAAGCGAGATGCCCTGTGTGCCCGGCGGCGCGTCCGGTAGCCTGGCGAGCACGAGATGCACGATGTTCTCGGTCAAATCATGCTCGCCATAGGTGATGAAGATCTTCTGCCCAAACAGGCGATAGGAGCCGTCGGCCTGAGGTCGGGCCTTGACGCGCGTGAGCGCGAGATCGGAGCCCGCTTGCGGCTCCGTCAAATTCATTGTCGCGCCCCATTCGCCGCGAACCATTTTTGCAAGGTAGGTCTTCTTGAGCTCCTCGCTCGCCGCCCGCTCCAGCGCCTCCATCGCGCTCTGGCTCAAGAGCGGGCAGATCGCGAAAGCGGCATTGGCTCCTTGCCAGATCTCTGTGCAGGCGGCGTTGAGAAGACGCGGAAGTCCGAGCCCCCCATAGGCGGGGTCGGCCTTTAAGGCGTTCCAGCCGCCCTTGACCCACTCCGCATAGGCCTCTTTCCAGCCCGGCGGGGTGGTGACGGCGCCGTCGGCGAAGATCGCGCCGATCCGATCGCCGTCGCGATAGCAGCTCGCCAACCGCTCTTCGGCGAATTTTGCGGCCTCGTTCAAGGTGGCCTCCAGAAGGCCGTCGCCGAGATCCGCCAAAATCCCGCCCGCCTCGAATGCGGAGGCCCCGGCCGCCAAACGAGCGGCGAAGAGGATGTCGTCGAGGGGGGCGCGGTAGGTCGTCATGGTTTTTCAGAGTTCTCCGATGCGACGGCTGAGGGGCGTTCGACTACGACCGACGCGCCCAGCGTCCCCGCCTGCACTTAGCGCGACTTCGGCGGTTGATAGGAATCGTTTTCAGCTTTGTGAGGCTGTCGCGAACACCCACAAGACGGCCGGGATGAAAATGATGAGCTCCGGCCAGATATGAAGCACGGTTGCGAAAGATCTCTCCGCGAAGCCGATGGATCGGCCGTTTTGGACGCGCGTCCAAGGCTGGTCGGCCTTGATGCGCGCCTCTATGAGCCTCTTGGCTTCGAGAAGGCGTTCAGAACCATAGTAAGTGAAAAAGGAAATTGGCGCTCGCCGGCAAGCGGGCGAGCTTCGGGCGAAAGCTTCCAACCCGCGCCATTGCAAGCGATCCGCCGCTTCCGGGCGCAACCGCAAATAGAGACTCTCTCCGGGCGTCGCAACATAGGCCTCCACATCGCGCCAGGCGATCGTTCCGTCAAAGCGTTCCGGACAGGCGAATCCAGTTTCGTAGACATCCAGAATGCTGCGGTTGCGATAAGCGTTCAGCGCCCTGCGCAAGTGGGAAAAGGCCCAGAAAAATAGGCATATATCCAGCAGGAGGAAGTGAAGCGCGCCGTTCCGCAGCCCGATGAAAGTCGCCAGCAGAGAGCCCGCGAGCAAACCGGCGCCAAAAATCAAATTTGGGTGAAGCGGTTCATAGACTCTGAGAATTGGAGATTCTGGCATGCTCGCTCTCGATTCGCTCGTCGTCTGACGATCCTCGCATATGAGCATGAATGTTGTGCTCCGGTAAGCGCCTGAAGCCGCGGGGAACGGCTATTCCGTTGGGCCTCGAGCGACCCTCGGTCGACCCTCGGGCCGAGAGCATTGGCGTTTGAAAAGCCCCTCCGCCAGGACTAGCCTTTAACCGGTCGCTTACGGTGATTCGCGTAAGGGAATGCACCCCGCTCCTCCGGCGCGTCGGCTCCGCCTCTGCTCAAAGAAGGCTTCGCCTCGCTCAAGGACGCTGAAATCTGACCGATGCTAGGGAAGACCTCATGCCGACTTTCTCGCTGGACGCCCTCGACCTCGCGGCGCTTTTGTCTTCGCGCGTGTGCCACGACGTGATCTCGCCCGTGGGCGCGATCATCAACGGCCTCGAGGTGCTCGAGGACGAGAAGGACGCGGAGATGCGCGGCCACGCGCTCGATTTGATCAAGTCCAGCGCGGCGGAGGCCTCGGCGAGGCTACAATTCTGCCGTTTGGCCTTCGGCGCCGCCGGCTCGAAGGGGGCGTCGATCGACACGGGCGACGCCGAGCATGTCGCGCGCCAGCTCTTCGCCGACGAGCGCACGCGCATGGAGTGGAAGCTGCCGCGCGTGCTGATGGCGAAGAACAAGGTGAAGCTCCTGCTCAATCTCTGCCTCATCGCCGACATGGCGATCCCGCGTGGCGGCGCGCTGACCATTTCCGGCGAGGGCGAAGGCGACGAGATTTCCTTCCGCGTCGAGGCGAAAGGGCCAAACGCCCGTCTCGCGCCCGAGGTCGCGAGGCTGCTCGCCGGCGAGTCCGACGAGGCCACGCTCGATGCGCGCGCGATTCAAGCCTATTACGCCGGCCTTGTCGCAGAGGCCTGCGGGCTCGAGATTGCGCCCACCGGCGGCGACGCGATCGTCATCGAGGCGAAGCCGAAGCGCGTTCCCGTCTCGGACGAAGCGCGCGCGCCGGAAAGCGCGGTCGCCTAGAGCGCGACGCAAAAGAGTGGAACCGGTTTTTCGTACAAATCGCGCTCTAAACTCTTAGAATCGATCACGTTTTCTGCGTTCAGGCACTCCGCCTGAACGAAGCGTGATCTCGGCGCCTGTTGTTCAGGAAAGCGCCGGCGGCGTCCAAAATTCTGTATTGCGCGGCAGCCTGTCGACCCCGACGAAGAGGCAAAGGAGCGCGTGTGCTTTTCGAGCAGATCTTCTCCGGCCCCGTCCTGCGATTTGTCCGCGCGCTCGCGTGGCTATGCGTGTTGACGATCACGGTGCTTTCGCTCCTTCCCGGCGACGAGCGGCCTCATACGGGATTGTCGGGTCGCTTCGAGCACGCCATGGCCTATGCAGGGACGGGCTTCCTCTTCTGGTTCGGCTATTCCGGTCCCCGAGATCGCGCCTTGTTTTGGATCGGCTTGGCGATTGCGAGCGGCGTGTTCGAAATCCTGCAGAATTTCATTCCGGGGCGCTCGCCCAGCATTCTGGACGCTCTGACCAGCACGCTGGGGCTGACGTTCGGCTTCATGGCCGCGGCCCTGTTACGATGGGGCCTGTCGCGCGGAGAAGGGAGTTGACCCCGGTTCATTGTCCGGAGGGCCTCTGGGCCTCCTGAGGGAGGAAGGAGCGGCGTCCGGACCTGCGCCAGCGAAAAGGCTATAGAGTCGCCGTGCTGATTCGGCGAGACAATCCCTGATGAACGAAACGCTCGAGAGATTGCGTCCGGCGCCTAAGCTTCTTTCCTGGCCGCATCGGGTCATTCTCGCCGAGGGCTGGTCCCGTCGGAGTCTCGCCTTTCTCGCAGGCGCCAGCGGCGCCCTGGCGCTCGAGCCCTTGGGCTTCGCACCGGCGATGGCGGCCTCGCTGATCCTGGCCGTTTGGCTTCTGGACGGCTGCGCAGACTCTCCCGCCGACGCAGGCCTTGCCGCCAGAATGGCGCCCATCCGCGCTGCGGCGGGCGTCGGCTGGTGGTGGGGCTTCGGTTATTTTCTGGCCGGGCTCTGGTGGCTCGGGACCGCGATGCTGGTGGAGCCCGATCAGTTCGCCTGGGCCTTGCCGCTCGCGATCCTGGGCATGCCGGCCGCGCTGGCGCTCTTCCCGGCGGCAGGCTTCGCCTTCGCCCGTCTGCTCTGGTCGCCAGGCGCGCTGCGCGTGCTTGCGCTCGCCGCGGGGCTCGGCGGCGCCGAATGGCTGCGGGGGCACGTCCTCACCGGCTTTCCCTGGAACGATATCGGCATGGCGCTGGCCGGAGCGCTGCCGCTCGCCCAGTCTGCTTCGCTCTTCGGTCTGCATGGCCTCGACCTCGTGGCGATCGTGATCTTTGCCGCGCCGGCGACGCTGATCGAAGATCCTGGCGAGGGCAAGAACTGGAGATTGCAGCCGCTCGTCGGCGTCGCGGTCATGGCGCTTGCGCTGATGGCGTTCGGCGGCGCCATGCGTCTGCGGGCGCATGCGACAAGCTTCGTTCCCGGGACCGCCCTGCGTGTCGTGCAACCCAATCTGCCGCAGGACGCCAAATTCCGTCCCGAGAACGGCGAGGCCATTCTCGCAGGCTATCTTGCGCTCTCGGATCGCCAAGCGGGGCCGGCGCATGGCGGCGTCGGTGATGCGACCCATGTCTTCTGGCCAGAATCGGCCTTTCCCTTCGTCGTGACTCGCAAGCCCAGGGCGCTGGCCGAAATCGCCCGCAGGCTGCAGGGCAGTGTGCTGATCACGGGCGCAGCGCGCGCCGAGGAAGCGGCTGGCCACACGAAGCTCTTTAACGCGATCGACGTGCTCGAGGGCGAGCGTCTCGTCTCCGCCTATGACAAGATGCACCTCGTTCCCTTCGGCGAGTATCTGCCGCTCGAGGGGCTTCTACGGCCCTTCGGCGTCAATCATCTCGTGCCGGGAATCTGGGATGTGGGGACGGGACCGCGACGGCTGTCCATTCCCGGCCTTCCGCCGGTGGCGCCCTTGATCTGCTACGAGGCGATTTTTTCAGGCGAGGCCGTCGACGGGCGGCCCCCGCGGCCGGAGTGGATGCTCAACGTCACCAATGACGGCTGGTTCGGAAAAACGAGCGGACCCTATCAGCATTTCGCCCAGGCGCGCCTGCGGGCCGTCGAAGAGGGGCTGCCGCTCGTGCGCGTCGCCAACACCGGCGTCTCGGCCATCGTCGACCCTTACGGCCGCATCCTGCAAAGCCTGCCGCTCGGCGTCGAAGGCGTCATCGACGGCGCGCTGCCGGAACCGGCGTCGCCAACCTTCTTCGCGCGATACGGCTCCTTCGTCTTCCCTGCGCTCTGGGCCGTGCTGCTTTGCGGCGCGCTCTATGGGCGCCTGCGGAGCTGAGGCCGCGAAGGCTCGCGTTACGGCGTCGACGACTATCTCGAAATCAAATATGTGTGCCTTGGCGGGAGCGAAGCTTGGCCGCTCCTTTGCTCGTTTTGGGTTCTGGGCTTCGCCAAGAGCGGTGCGGCGAGAGGACTGGAGGCCTGGGATTTTGGGCGCTCTTCAACGAATGCTGCAGCGGGCCGGCGTGGACCGCCGCCACGAACTCGGCCATGACGGCGCTCAACACGCGCGCCTGCGCCTCGCGCTGGTTCGTCGATGACGCCGCTCGTTTCGCTGCGCGCCGTCTCAAAAACTTTCGACAATGGCGCAGTCGTGCTCGACGCTTTGGATCTCGACGTTTTTCCCGGCGAGACGCTGACGCTCCTCGGTCCTTCGGGCTGTGGCAAGTCCACAGCGCTGCGGCTCATCGCCGGCGTCGCGTCGCCGACGCATGGCGAGATTTCCTGGTCGAGCGAGGAGGCGCGTCAGGGCATTGGTTTCGTCTTTCAGGATGCGACGTTGCTACCCTGGGCCAATGTCTTCGCCAATGTCTATCTGCCCCTTCGTCTCGCCGGCGTGGATCGGAGAGAGGCTGAGCCCCGCGTGCTGGACGCGCTTGCGATGGTGCGACTCGAGTCCGCGCGCGACGCATTCCCGCGTGAGCTTTCCGGCGGCATGAAGATGCGCTGCGCCATCGCACGCGCCCTCGTCACGCGGCCCAAGCTGCTCTTGATGGACGAACCCTTCGCCGCGCTGGACGAGGTCACCCGCTTCAACCTCAACGACGAATTGATCGAGCTCAAGAGACGAACCCATACGACCATCGTTTTTGTCACCCATTCTGTCGCCGAGAGCGTCTATCTCTCGACGCGCGTCGTGGTGCTTTCGTCTGGCGGCGGGCGTGTCATCGGCGAGATCGTGATCGATCCCACGGCGCCGCGCGACGCGGAATTTCGTCTCGGCGCGGAATTTTCCGCTCATGCGCGGCGCGCCTCGGCTGCGCTGCTGCGCGCGATGGGGCAGCCGCAGCTTTGAGCGTCTCCGGGCCTCGAGGTTTCGAAGTTGCAATCGCGCCGCCGCCATGTATGGTGTCGCTCCCGTATCTTTGGGCAGGGGCTTTGAAGGCGCTTGGCTTGCCGATCGGCCGAAATTCACAGGATTTTGGAGACAGGAGCGGAATGACGCCCACCCAGACGACTGGGATAACGGCCGCGAGCCCGGACCAGGCTGCGCCTGCGGCGGCGCGGGGACAAAGCGGCGGCGACAGAACGCGTTCGGACGCTCTTGAGCCGATCGCCGTCGCCGTTTGCGACAAGAGCCCGCTCATCCTCGCCGGACTCGAGGCGCTCATCAATGACGACCGTCGCTTTCGGCTGGTGCTCAAAGTCATGGACGGCGAGGAGTTCCTGGAGGCGGCGCGGCACCCACGCTTCTCAGTGGCGGTGATTGGCTGGCAACTGCCGACCCTGCATGCGCGCGACGTGCTGCGCACGTTGTCGCGCCAAGCCGCGGCGCCCAAGATCGTGATCTACAGCGGCACGAACGATCCCGCCGCTCCGGCGGAGACGCTGCAGCTTGGCGGCGCGGGTTTCGTCAGCAAGCGCGCGCCGCCCGAGCGCCTGCTCGATGTTCTCGCCGCGGTCGCGTCGGGCGACATGGTTTTCCCTTTCGTCGACATCCGCAAGATGCGCGCCGATCCTCTCGAGAATCTCACGTTGCGCGAGAGGAGCTTGCTCTCCGCGCTTGGCTCCGGCCAGACGAACAGTCAACTCGCCAAGGATTTTGGGGTCTCGATCAACACCATCAAATTCCACCTTCGCAATCTCTTCGAGAAGCTCGACGTGAAGAACCGCGCGCAGGCGATCGCGCTCTTCTTGGAGATGAAGCATGGCGCTTGGCCTGGGGGACAGGGCGCCGGCGGACGCGGCGTCGATGGGCCGATAGGGCGGAGCCGCAGGACGCAGGGGCGGATCGAGTAGGGGAGACGCGCCACGGGCTCGCCGAGGCCGCATTGGCCAGTGGCGTTTCGAGCGCAGATTGACAATGTAATCTTCCGTCGTCGGGCCGCTAAGGCCGTTCGGTTAAAGAAGGCGTCAATGGAGGAGTCCGCTCCGGGGCCCAAGACGCGACTTTGCGCTTTCGGGCCAGAAATCTGGACCGCCGACGGCCCGAGCGTGTCTTTCTTCTCCTTCCCTTACCCGACCCGCATGGCTCTCATACGCCTTGGCGACGGGGGACTCTTCGTCTGGTCGCCGGTCGCGCTGACAGCTGAGCTGAGGGCCGAAGTCGAAGCCTTGGGGCCCCCGAAGTTCCTCGTTTCGCCAAACAAGCTTCATCATCTCTTCCTTGGCGAGTGGAAAGCGGCTTTTCCAGAGGCGAAGCTCCTCGCATCGCCTGGCCTTCGGCGGCGCCGAAAGGACCTCGTCTTCGACGCCGACCTCGACGATGCGCCGGACCCAGGATGGGCTGAGGACATCGACCAAGTCCTATTCAAGGGCAGCGTGATCATGAGCGAGGCGGTGTTCTTCCATCATGCGAGCCGCACCGCGATTTTTGCCGATCTCATCGAGAATCTGCCGCGCGACTCCGTGAAGGGATGGAGAGCCGTCGTCGCCCGGCTCGACGGCGTTGTCGAGCCAAATCCAGGCGCGCCAAGGGAGTGGCGATTGAGCTTCCTAGATCGCAAAGCTGCCCGCGCCGCGCTCTCGCGCATTCTCGCATGGAAAATCGAGCGCGTCCTTATCGCTCACGGCGCCCCGCGAGAGCACGACGCCAAAGCTTTCGTGCGCCGCGCCTTCGCGTGGCTGAGCTGAACTTGCCCCCGGTGGAGCGAAAGAGTCTATTCCGGTAGCGCTTCCCGCAACGCGCCCAAATACTCTTCCAAGGTCGCCTCCAGTCGCTGGTGCAAGAGCGTTTTGTACGGGAGGAGATCGTTGGCCAGAGACGCCCGTTCAAGACTATCAAGATATGCCTTGCGGTCTTCCGGACGCACGGCGACGGGTGGGTAGCCCCCACGAATCAACAGCAAATTCATCAAGAGGCGCGACGTTCTCCCATTGCCGTCTGCGAAGGGGTGAATCGCCGCAAGTCGGAAATGGGCTTCAAAGGCCGAGGCCGGCTCAGGCGGCGGGGTTTTCAGCCATGCCCCGAATTGCTCCATGAGCTCGGGGATCTTAGCGGGGTTTGGAAAGACGACGGGCGAGCCAGCGATACGGCGCGGATTGCGACTGTAGATTCCGGCGATGTCGGGTTGGCTGCGAGCGACGATGCGCCGATGCAATTCGCAGACGGTGTTTTCATCGACGGGATTTTCGGTCGCCGCCAGCGCGCGCATCCACAACAAGGCTTCGTAATGATCGACCGCTTCGAGATGATCGCGTAACGGTTTGCCGCCGACCGTGAGGCCATGCTCAATGACCTCCGCCGTTTCGCGCAGCGTGAGCGTATTCCCCTCGATGGCGTTCGACGTGTATGTGAGCTGCACGTCATAGTGCTTTTGAAGACCGGCAAGCGCTTGCGGCCTCAACGGACGCAAGCGGTCGAGCCGCGCCTTCTTTTCTGCAATGCTGGCGAGAAGCGTTGCGAGCATGGCGGCAATTTAGTCCCCCGCAGCAAAATGCGCCATCTGATCCGCATGCGCTCTCACGAAGGACGGGCGGCTCGCGGCGCGCGCAACATAATCGCGACAGGCGGGATATTGCGCGAGCCCGTCGAACCGATCGACGAGACGCAACGCGTCCGTCATGGCGATGTCTGCGATGGAGAAGGTCCCTGCGAGCCATTCGCGTCCCGCCAAGACCGGCTCCAGCCGTTGGAGCCTAAGCTTGAGGAAGTCGTCCAGAAATTTCCATGCCGGCGTATCGCCGGCGCCGTCCGAGAATTTCAGTATGGCCCAAGGCAGGCTCGCCATCTCGACCGAATTGAGCGCCGCGAACAGCCATTGAACGGCCTCGCTGCGCTTGACGGTATCGACCGGCATCAACGCGCCGCTGCGATCGCCGAGATGAAGCAGAATTGCGCCGCTCTCGAAGATCGAAAGGTCTCCGTCGGTCAGCCAGGGGACTTGCCCAAAGGGCTGGTGCGCGAAATGATCGTCGCCCCGATCGTAAAATGGCGTGCTCTTAATGCGATAGGGCAGTCCAGCCTCTTCCAGCGCCCAACGCACGCGAATGTCGCGCACGAAGCCGCGCGGCGCCTCGGGGACCCAGTCGAAGGTGGTGAGGATGAGGTCGCCCATTTCGGTCTCCGTCGGTTTCGCGCCGATGGCGATAGGAGATATGCGCTGGCCTTCGCGTTTCTATGCTTGCCCGTCACAAGTCGGCTTGGAGCAGAGCGCAGACTCTGCGGTTGCGCTCATGATCCGGGCAGCAAGGCGTCGCTTTTTCCCGTCAGACGGGAGATGACGAGGCCGATCCACTCATGCGCCGCCATGTCGGTGAGACCCATGCCGCGCGAGGTCGAGTGCGGAATGCGCGGGCGCCAGACATTGCCCGTCGTGTGGAAATCGACTGGAAAAGCGATCACCGGAAAGCCCGCCTTTCGGAAGATTCCCATGGAGCGCGGCATGTGGCTCGCGGAAGACACGAGCAACCAGCGCTCGCCGGGCTTCGGCTGAACGAGCGCCTTGGTGAACTCCGCATTCTCGAATGTGTTGCGCGAGCGATCCTCATAGATCACGTCGTCCTGATCGAGCCCGATGGCGCGCCAGAAGCGTCGCACCGCGTCGGCCTCCGTCGCGCCAGAGCTCGCGAGCAGACCGCTGCCGCCTGTGAAGACGAGGCGCGCCTTCGGAAAGCGCCGTTTCAATTCGATCGGCGCGGTCAGGCGTTGCGCGGCCTCCGTGAAGACCACATGCCTGCGCTCGGCGGAAAGCTCTTCGTCGACGGAGCCGCCGAGGACGATGATCCCGTCCGGCGCCTCCATGTCGTCTCCAAGCTCGGGAAAGCGCGCTTCGAGCGGGCCGACCAGAAAAGATCCGAGCGGCCCGAAGCCCATCAAAACCAGTAAGAGCGCGGATATGAGACTGAGCCAAGCGCCGAAACGCCGAAAGCGCGTGAAGGCGAGCACCGCGCCGACAAGCACGCAGAAGACGACAAAATGCGAGGGCGCGAAAAAGAATTCCAGAACCTTTGAAGCGACGAAGAACATGCGGCCTCCAATTTTGCCTCACCGACAGAGGAGCAGGGTCGCCCAGCCATCGATGTCGCGGCGTCGCAGCAGCCGAAAGCCCTGTGCGCGATAGGCGGTGAGGACGCCCGGAACGTCGCGCGCAAGGAGCCCCGACAGGATGAGCTCGGCGTTCGGCGCCGCGACGCGCGTGAGGCTCGGCGCCAGCAGGCGCAGCGGCTTGGCCAGGATATTGGCGAAGATCAGATCGAAGCGCCGCCCCCGCAGCGCCTCGTGCCGCACGCCGGTGGCGAGCAACGGTCGCACATAGGGGCCGACGCCATTGGCGAGCGCATTGGCGCGGGCGGTCGCGACCGAGACCGCGTCAATGTCGCCGCAGGCGACAGCTTGGTGCAACAGCTTCGCGCCGGCGATGGCCAGCACGCCCGTTCCCGTGCCGACGTCGAGCGCCCGGCGGGGACGACGGCGCTTGAGAACTTCCTCCAGCGCGAGAAGACAGCCGAGCGTCGTGCCGTGATGGCCGGTGCCGAAGGCGAGCGCCGCTTCGATCTCGACGCCGACGTCATTGGCGGAGAGGCGCGCGCGATCATGCGCGCCGTGGACGAGAATCCGCCCTGCGCGCACGGGCTTCAGGCCCGCGAGCGCGTTCTCGACCCAGTCGCGCTCCTCGATTGCGGCGAAGGCGACAGCCCCTGCAGTCTCGGCGTCGAAGACGGATTCGATGAGCGCGCGCAGCTCGCCCTCGTCGGGCGGCTCCTGGAAAAACACCTCGGCGGTCCATAAGCCCGTCTTCTCGTCCTCGAAGACGCAGGCCGCGGTCTCGGCAGGGTCGAATGTCTCGACGATGAAATCGGCGACGGCGCGCGCTCGCGACGCGTCACTGATAAAGCGCAGCAGCGTGCTTGCCCCATTGGGCGGCAGACCTTCAAGCATGACGGGTGGTTAGCACAGCGAAGGGCGATTCGACAGCTGCATCGCAGATGGCTGAGCTTCGGTCTGCCTGTCCGCTGTTCCTCATCCGCGCGCGTCGCGACGGGCACGAATGCGCCATAATGGGCCTTCACGATGGCGCCCTTCGGCCTGCTGAAGCGGGGCGCTTGTCTGATTCGATCTTGCCGATAAAGGTATAGTAGGCGAAAATGCTCGCCCGATTCGAAGAGCCCGCGGCTGGCTAGCGCCACCTAGACGTCAAACGCAAAGGTCTGAACCATGAAAGACGGACTTCTTGATCTCTTGCGGAAAATCGAACAAAAAATTGGCTCCGATTTACTCTCGGTGAAAAAACTGATTGCTAAGGAGCGAAAGAGACCACTTACTGCTGCGATATTTGGTCAAACGGGGTCTGGAAAAACCTCCCTAATAAACGCCATTTTTGGCACCAATTTTGACGTGGATGACGTCAAACCCTGCACAAAGGAGCCTCAGGCTCATAGGGGTCATGACTCCGCGGGGAACCCGGTCATTTTCTGGGATTTGCCCGGAATAGGCGAGTCTGTGGGCGCTGATCAGGCCTATCTCGATCTATATGCTCATTACGCCACAACATGCGACGTGGTCCTTTGGGCGTTTCAAGCGGATACACGTACAATTACTTACGACTGCACGGCTCTTGAAACGATCATAAGCAGAATTGGCGCAGAGGAGAAGGAGAAATTCCTGAGCCGTTTGTCCGTGGTGATTACCAAAGCTGACGCTGTATCAAATTCGCCATGGATTTTTGCAAAAAATGGAGAAAATGTAACAATAGCAACGAGCAAAGAAACGGCGATTGCCCTCGGTAGAAAGGCCGTATATTTCTATGATGGCTTGTTCGGCGCCCACCAAGCCGACATCGTGCGCAGGACATTCATAACTTCAAATCCAGATGCATTGATGAAGCTTCCAAATGATTTTTGGATGAGCAATTCTAAAGCTTTCCTGTGCCATAAGGGCGGCTTTGATGAGACGCGCTACGCAGAATTGATAGTTGCGAATCCATCGGCGAGAGATGAGCTTTCTAGAATATACGAACAATCTAAAGCTGTATGCTGTTCTGCAAAATACGCATTCAACCTCAACGCAGTCAAGGTGAAGCTCGCTCAAAACTCCGAAGGAGCGTCGATGTTAAGATTTGGACGGTCAATCCAGAAGGCTGGCAGTAATCTTGCCTGGGCGAAGGTAAAAGGGCTAGGGCTGCCTGTTTTCTTCGATCGAGGAACAAATCAAGTTATCTTTGATGTTGAAGCGATTGATTGAGGAGCTACCCATGAATGAAGCCGAGCTAAAAGCATTTGTAAACGAGGCCATCGATAGCGATGAGAGGTTTGCTAGCGAGCTTGGCGAGGCTATAGAAAAAGGAACGTGGGAGGTTGTTGCTGCGTTGATCGAGAAGGCCGTGGGTCGCGCAATGGGTTTAACGAGCGATATTCTCGATTCGTTGAAGAAGCTTCTCTAGGTTTATTGGAGGCTCCAATCGGAGCCCGCTTAGGAGGCAAGAAAAACGAGCCGGCTTTTTCGGCTCCGGAGCCTGGCGCCCTCCGCAGCTTCACTTGAGCGATGGAAAGCTCTGCTCTCCAGGCAAGAGCCCGACATTCGAAACGGCCACTCTCACAAATAGCTCAGCCACCAGGCGCTGCTGCGGCGTTTGAGATTGGCGAACCAGCGGCAGGGCGGGTAGAGCACCGCAACCAACGCGAGCCAGGCGACATAGACCCAAGGCAGGCCGAGACGATAGGCCTCCGGCGTCTTGGCGAGCTGCGCGAAGATGAGCGCGGCCGCCACGCCCAGATAGAGATGCGTCACATAGAAGAAGAGCGGCGCTCTTCCGAAATCGGCGAGAATTCTCCCCGCCGCGCCGCCGAGCTTTTCCATCTGCGGCAGAAGAATCAACGCGGGGCCGAGCGTGACGAGCGCATAAAGCAGCGAAGGCGGATATTTGCTGACGTTCAGAAAGGAGAGCGCCGTCATCGTTGTCTGCGGCTGGACGCTCCAGGGCTTGGGGTCGCCGTAGAGATTGACGCCACGCAACAGAATGAACGCGAACACCGCCGCGAGGCCGGCCGCCGTGAGGATGCGCGCGCGCTTGGCGCCGTCTTCGAGGAAAAGCGGACCGAGCCCATAGCCGAGCGCGACGACGCCGATCCACGGTAGGATGGGGTAGGCGACGCGGCCCGCGATCCCCAGCGGCAAAGGGCCTGGCTCGTGCAGGAGGCTCCAATAGGGGCCGAAGGCGCCGAGAGAGGCGGCGTGCACGCTGTCGAAGAGATCGTGAGAAGCGAGAATCAGGCAGCCGATCGCGAGCACGGCGCGCGACCCGAGGAAGCAAAGCGCGCTCAGCCCGACGAGACCGCAGCCGATTGCCCAGAGCGTGCCGAGCGCGAATTTGCCGATCTCCTGCGAGAAGATCGGGCTGATGAGCGCCACGTCCAGAAAGACGAGCCACAAGCCGCGCGTGAGCAGGAATTTCGCCGTGCGCGCCTGATCGCGGTTCTTGGCGTAATGCAGAAAGGCGCCGAGCCCCGCGAGCAGCGCGAAGGTCGGCGCGCAAAAATGCGTGACGAAGCGGGTGAAGAACAGCGCCGGATAGGTTTGCGTCAGATCGGTCGCACTGAAGCGTAGCGCGTCCTCATGGAAGAAAAAGCGCGCATGATCGAGCGCCATGAGCACGATGACGAGGCCGCGCAGGCGATCCGGACCGGGCTCGCGCTTCTCCGCGCCAGCGGGCTGCTGCATGCCGCTGTTCAATCTTGTGAAAGCGGCGTGCGCCCAGGTCCTCGCGGAGCCTCGCGGGGCTGCGGCGCGCGCGCTTTGGCGTCAGCGGCGGCGAGCCTCTGGCGCGCCCGCGCGAGCTCGCCGTTGAGCAGTCCCATGAAGCGGTCGATGTCTTCCTCCGTCGTGCGGTGGTTGACAATGGCGGCGCGGATCGCAGGCGTCCCGTCGAAGATCGTGAGCGACGGCGCCGCTTCGCCGCTCTCGTGCAGCGCCATGACGATCTCGGAAGCGAGCGCGCCCTCGGGATCCTGCGTAACGCCGAAGCAGACGATGTTGAGCGTGACCGGCGCGCGCATCGAAAAATCTGCGGAGGCTTCGATCATCCCCTCGAGCTTTTTCGCCAGGCGGCAGGTGCGCTCTATGCACTCTCCAAGCAAGTCCACGCCGAAGGTTTGGATCGCGAACCAGGTCTTGAGCGCTCGGAATCCTCGCGAGAGATCGGGACCGAGATCGCAGGGCCAGATTTCGCCGGCTGCGAGTCCGCGCGGCGCGCGCGTCAAATAGGCCGCATCCGATTTGAAGGCGTCCAGATGCGCCTGTGGATCGCGCACCAGCACGAAGCCGGCGTCATAAGGGACATGCAGCCATTTGTGGAAATCGAAGGCGATGCTGTCGGCGCGCTCCAAGCCTTTGAGCAGGGGCCTGAGCTTCTCCGACAGCGCGGCGAGCGCGCCGAAGGCGCCGTCGACGTGGAACCACACGTCTTCCTCGCGCGCCAGATCGGCGAGCGCGTCGAGGTCGTCGATCGCGCCCGTGTCCACGGTCCCGGCCGAGCCGACGATGAGAAACGGCTGCAAGCCGGCCGCGCGATCGGCGGCGATCGCATGGGCGAGATCCCCGACGCGCATGGCCCGGCGTTCGTCCGAGGCGATCAGCCGCATATGCCGCGCGCCGAGGCCCGATAGCTCCATCGCCTGGCGCACGCAATTATGCACGTCGCGTGATGCGTAAGCGACGAGCGTGGTCTTCAGCGCGCCAAGCCCATTGAGCCGCACGTTCAATTGCTGCGTCGCGTGATGGCGGGCGACGAGAAGCGCGAGGAAATTGGCCATGGACGCGCCGGTGACGAAAATCCCCGAGGCGTCCTCGGGAAAGCCGAAGGCGCGCGCCATCCATCGGGCAATTTGGCGCTCGACGTCGAGCCCGATGTGGTTGCGGCCGCCACAATTGGCGTTGAGCCCGGCCGCGAGCATTTCGGCGACCATGCCGGTCGGGCTCCCCGCGCCCTGAACCCAGCCCATGAACATCGGATGTCGGTTGCCCATCGAGAAGGGCGCGACGTAGCGCTCGAACTCTTGAAGCGTGCGGGTGAGCGCTTGCCCTTCCCGCGGCGCCTCGCGACGGAAAAAAGCGCGCGCTTCCGAGCTCGCAGGGCGCCACACCGGCCCATCGCGAAGCCCGCGAATATTGTCGATGATCGCATCGAGCGCGCGATGCGCCTCGTCCCGGAACGCGTCCCAATCCTGCGGATCGAGGTTGCGGGCGGCGCCCTGCTGCTTTGGCGGGGTCTTCGTCACGAAGCGCCCGCCCTACGAGCAGTCTCGCGGATTGACCGAGATTTCTGCAATCGTCGAGCCTGCCGGGTTCCTCAACGTATAGCCGACGATCGTGCCGCGCTCCCGATACTCCGGCATCATCGTGCAGACGCGCTCGAGCAGTTGCTTTCTGAGCTTGTCCGTCCTTCTGATGTCGGAGGCGATCGCATTGGCTTCGCTTTCGTCGACGATCGTATAGAAATAAGTGAGGGCGTTGCCCGGCCCGGTCGTCGCCTTGTCGAGCCGCACATTCTCGCTGACCATCTCGGGCAGGGTGGCGTTGAGCTCCTCGGCCTCGCGCTCCAGCGCGAGCGAGATCTCGCCGAGATCCTCCTTCTCCGGACGCAAGCTCGCATAGTAGCGCCCGGAGAAGAATATGACCGCCAGCGCCATGGTCAGCGCCAGAATCGCCAGCAGGTTTTTTGCGCCGAGCATCCTCGAACCCTTCCGGCTCGGCCTTAGGTCATATATTGACCGCCGTTGATCGTCAGCGTCGAGCCGGTGATGAAGCCGGCGTCGTCGGAGGCCAGGAACACCACGGCGCGGGCGATTTCCTCGGGCTCGCCCAAGCGCTTCACCGCAATATGCGGAATGATGTTCTTGTCGAGGATTTCCTGCGGCACGGCCTTCACCATCTCGGTCGCGATATAGCCGGGCGCGATCGCGTTGACGGTGACGCCCTTCGATGCGGATTCCTGCGCCAGCGCTTTCACGAAGCCGATGTCTCCGGCCTTCGAGGCCGAATAGTTGGTTTGTCCGGCCTGGCCCTTCTGGCCGTTGATCGAGGAAATCACGATGATGCGCCCGAAGCCGCGGTCGCGCATGCCATTGATGACCGGGCGCGTGACGTTGAAGAGCGAGTTGAGATTGGTGCCGATGACGGCGTTCCATTGCTCCAGCGTCATCTTGTGGAACAGCCCGTCCTTGGTGATGCCGGCGTTGTTGACGAGGATTTCGACGGGGCCGAGCTCCTTCTCGATCGCCGCGATCCCCGCCACGCAGGCGTCGTAGTTCGAGACGTCGAATTTGAAGACGGCGATGCCGGTCTCTTCCTTGAACTTCTTCGCGGCCTCGTCATTGCCGGCGTAGGTCGCGGCGACCTTGTAGCCCGCCGCCTTGAGCGCCTTGGAAATGGCCTCGCCGATGCCGCGCGTGCCGCCGGTCACAACCGCTGTTCTGCTCACTATGGGTTCTCCCTCTTATGAATAAGTTTCTTGGACGGCGAGCGGCGAGCCGGAATCTTTAATTCGCTGCTCGCCCATCGCCCTTCGCTTCTTATCGTTCCACCGCCAGCGCGATGCCCATGCCGCCGCCGATGCACAGCGTCGCCAGACCTTTGCCGCCGCCCCGGCGCTTGAGCTCATAGAGCAGCGTCGTCAGGATCCTAGCGCCCGAAGCGCCGATCGGATGGCCGATCGCGATCGCGCCGCCGTTGACGTTGACGATGGCGGGATCCCAGCCGAGGTCCTTGTTCACCGCGATCGCCTGCGCCGCGAAAGCCTCGTTAGCCTCGACAAGATTGAGGTCCGAGACTTTCCAGCCCGCCTTCTCGAGCGCCTTGCGCGTCGCCGGAATGGGCCCGCTGCCCATGATCGAGGGATCGACGCCCGCGGTCGCCCAGGCGGCGATGCGCGCCAGCGGCTCGAGTCCACGCTTCTTGGCCTCCGCCGCGCTCATCACCACGAGGGCGGCCGCGCCGTCGTTGAGGCCCGAGGCGTTCGCCGCGGTGACCGTGCCGTCCTTCGTGAAGGCGGGGCGCAGCTTCGAGACGCTTTCGAGCGTCACCCCGTGCTTCACGTATTCGTCGCTGTCGACGACGACGTCGCCCTTCCGGGTCGAGATCGTGTAGGGCAGGATCTCGTCCTTGAACTTGCCGGCCTTCTGCGCCGCCTCGGCCTTGTTTTGCGAGGCGACCGCGAAGGCGTCCTGCTCGGCGCGCGAGATCTGCCACTTGGCCGCGACGTTCTCCGCGGTGATGCCCATGTGGTAATTGTTGAAGGCGTCGGTCAGGCCGTCGATGATCATCGTGTCGGCGAAGCTCACCGGACCCATTTTCGTGCCCGCGCGCATATGGGCGGCGTGGGTGGAGAGCGACATGCTCTCCTGTCCGCCAGCGACGACGATCTGCGCATCCCCCGCCTGGATCTGCTGGGCGGCGAGCGCCACCGCGCGCAGACCCGAACCGCAGACCTGATTGATGCCGAAGGCCGTGGCGCTGTCCGGCACGCCGGCCTTGATCGCCGCTTGGCGGGCGGGATTTTGTCCCTGCGCCGCACCGAGCACCTGGCCGAGGATCACCTCGCAAACCTCGCTCGGGGCGACCTTGGCCCGCTCCAGCGCGCTCTTGACGGCGGCGGCGCCGAGCTCATGGGCGGGAACGCCGCCGAAGGCTCCGTTGAACGACCCGACGGCAGTTCGTGCCGCGGATACGATCACAATGTCGGTCGTCATGATCCTCTCCTCGAAAACTGGCCTCTTAGCGAGGCCGGCCCGGGCTGCGGAGCCATCGGGCCATCCTCGCGCCTCGCGGGATGAGGCGCGACGCGCTCGGTCGTTTTGCATGGTTTGGCCCGGAGCGAAAGCCGTTGCCGACGAAAATATTGCCGCAGGCCGCGAATTGTGCGTATCTCCTGAACCGGGACGGCGTCTTTGCGTCGCTGCGCGGGCGGCTGCGGCGTCCTAGACGGAAGCATTGGCGCGCCTCATGACTGAGCAGAAGCCTACCACGATCAAGAAATACGCAAACCGCCGCCTCTACGACACGGGCACGAGCACTTACGTCACGCTCGAGGACCTCGCCGCCATGGTCAAGCGGGGCGAGGACTTTGTCGTGAGCGACGCCAAGACTGGGGAGGACATCACGCGCTCCGTCCTCGCGCAGATCATCTTCGAGCAGGAGTCCAAGGACGGGCAGAGCCTGCTGCCCATCTCCTTCTTGCGGCAGCTCATCCGCTTCTATGGCGACTCCATGCAGATGCTGGTGCCGAGCTACCTCGAGTTCTCGATCGACAAGTTCACGCGCGATCAGCAGAAATTCCGCGAGCAGATCAATACGGCGCTGGGCGTCGCCGGCCCCTTTGGCGAGCCGACCCGACAGGCCTTCGCCGCGATGGAGGAGCAGACGAGGAAGAACATGGCGGTGTTTCGCCAGGCGCTCAGCATCCTCAATCCGTTCGGCGTCGCAATCGAGGGCGGCGCCCCCCTCCGCACTGATGGCGAGGAGTCGGCCGCTGCCACGTCGCTGACCGAGGTGGACGAATTGAAACGCCAGCTCGCGGAGTTGAACCAGAAGGTGGACAAGCTCAGCGGCTCGGCGAGTTAGCGCGCCGCAGCCCCTGCGAGAAAGCGCCTCAGCCTGCTCAGCCTTCCGCGCTTCCGAAGAAGGCGCCCTGGAAGTAATCGACGCCCCACTCGCGCAGCATGGCCGCCGTCGCCTCGTCCTCGACCCATTCGGCGACGATCTCGAGCTTCAAATGATGGGCGAGCGCAGTCAGCGTGCGCGCGAAGAAGCGGTCATCCTCTGAATTGACGATGTTGCGGATGAAGGCGCCGTCGATCTTGACGAGATCGAAGGCCATCGCCCGCAGATTGCGGAAGGAGGTGTGACCGGAGCCAAAATCGTCCATCGCCATCTTGATCCCGAGCCGCTTGCATGAGGCGACGACATGGCCAGTCGTCTCGATATCCTCGATCATGCTGGTCTCGGTAATCTCGATCGTCAGCCGCTCCGCGACGCCTTGTCGCATCTCCAAGGCGCGGGCGAGACGGTCGGGCCATTCCGGATCGAGCAGGGTTGAGAGCGAGGCGTTGACGGAAAGCCGCAAGCGGGGATCGGCGCTCATCTTTTCCAGAGCCAGATCCAAGACGCGCCGATCGAGCAGCCGAACCAGCCCCGCCTTTTCGGCGACCGGCAAGATCGATCCTGGCGTCACGAGAGAGCCGTCGCCGAGCCGCACCCTGAGGAGAGCCTCGTAGAAGGCCGCCTCGCCGTCCTTGGCGCGCACGATGGGCTGGAGCGCGAGCTCGACGCGGTTCTCATCGAGCGCGGAGACGATGCTCTCGGCGACGCTCAAGGCTTGCATCCGCTGATGCCCGCGGGCGAGGGACGGGCTGAAAGCGGAAAAGCGCGCGCTGGAGCTCTCTCGGGCGGCGTCGAGCGCTTCCTCGGCGTGCTGGAAGAGCATTTGGCTCGAGCGGCCGTGGCGCGGACCAATCACGCCGCCGACGCGGATCGTCGCGGGCACCGCTCCCGCTTTCGTTTCGAAAGGCTCTGCAGCTACGCAGTCGATCAGGCGCATGGCGATGGATTGCATCTGTTCGAGGTCGCACTCGGGCGCGACGATCGCGATCTTATTGCCCGCATGCCGGGCGAGAAGGTCGGAAGCGCGCATGTTGGCGCAAAGACGCCGCGCGAGCCCCGCGATGACCTCGTCGCCGGCGTCGTAACCATAGTTGCGATTGAGCGCGAACAGATTTTCAAGTCCCACCAGAAGCAGCGCGAAAGGCTTGCGGCTGCGTTCAGCCGCTTCGATGAGGCGCTGCAGCTTTTCGGAAAGATGCGAGCGGTTGAGCAAGCCGGTCAGCGAATCGATATGGGCGTGACGCGCGCGGAGCCGCTCGGCGTTGTGGCGCTCCGTGACGACACGCAGCACGCCCTGTGCACGCGCGGGACGACCGTCCGCGCCGCCATACCAGCGCCCGGTGTCCTCGACCCACACCGAACCGGAAATCCCCAGCTCGCGCGGCTGCAGCAGCCCATAGACGAGCTGATAGGGGACGCCGTCTCCTTCATCCCTGTGGTCGGATTTTACGATCGCCTCATATCGGGAGACGACGCTTTCCGGCGAGACGCGATCGCCGAAGGCGATGCCGGAGGAGAGATCGACCTCGCCGAGCGACCCGAGCGTCCGGGGGAGATCTCCCGTCCAGGAAATCCGATCCGTGACGAGATCCCAAACATAAACGAGCTCGCCTATGGAATTGAGCACGGTCTCGATATGGGGGACGACGGTCGGCGGGGGCGGCGCAGGACTCGCCACGCCGACGCGGGGCGGAAGGAGAAATTCCTCGTCGCCCCAAACCGAGGCGCCGTGAAGGGTCGGGTGGCGCAGTTGCATCGTGTTTCCTGGGACCGCTGGAGGGCGAGGCCTCGAAGCTAGGACTTGCGCGTAAAGGAGCCGTTATTTCGGTAGCTCAATTCCGGTCTTTCGCGCGCAAGCCATCAACGGCCGAGCTCCCCCCTCGACCTTATGCAAGCCGTTGCAGCCAGGCCTGCGCCTGCTCGCGCACGTTTTTGGGCGCCGCGCCGCCATAGCTCGTCCGGCTCTCGACGGACTTGTCGACCCCCAGCACCTCGAAGACCTCCGGAGTGATGCGAGGATCGACCGCCGTGAGATCCTCGAGCGCGAGCGCCTCGAGCCCGACGCCGCGCGCGGCGGCGAGCGCGACGAGGCGCCCGGTCACGTGGTGCGCTTCGCGGAAGGGCAAGCCGGCCGCGCGCACCAGCCAGTCGGCGAGGTCGGTCGCGGTCGCGTAGCCCGCGCCGGCCGCCGCGCGCATCGCATTGCGATCGACTGTCATGTCGCGCGTCATGCCGGCGACCGCCGCGACGCAGAGCGCGAGCGAGTCGAGCGCGTCGAAGGCGCCCTCCTTGTCCTCTTGCATATCCTTGGAATAGGCGAGGGGCAGGCCTTTCATCACGACGAGGAGCGCTTGCAGCGCCCCAAAGATCCGCCCTGTCTTGCCGCGCACCAGCTCGGCCGCGTCAGGATTGCGCTTTTGCGGCATGATCGAGGAGCCCGTCGTGAACTTGTCGGAGAGTCCGACGAAGCCAAACTGCGGCGTTGTCCAGAGCACGATCTCTTCGGCGAAGCGCGAAAGATGCATGGCGCAGATGGACGCGGCGGAGAGCGTCTCCAGCACGAAGTCGCGATCCGAAACGCTGTCGATCGAATTCGCTGTCGGGCGCGCAAACCGCAAGGCTTTGGCCGTCATTTCGCGATCGATCGGAAAAGAGGTGCCGGCGAGCGCCGCGGCGCCAAGGGGCGATTCGTTCAGCCGCTCGCGTGCGTCGTGGAAGCGTCCTCGATCGCGCGCGATCATCTCGACATAGGCCAGCAGATGATGGCCGAAAGTCACGGGCTGGGCCGATTGGAGGTGAGTAAAGCCCGGCATCACGGTCGCGGCTTCCGCGAGCGCGCGTTCGGCGAGCGCGCGCTGCAAATCGAGCAGCGCCGCGTCGAGCTGATCGACGAAGTCGCGGATATATAAGCGAAAATCTGTCGCGACTTGATCGTTTCGCGAGCGCGCCGTATGGAGGCGGCCGGCGACGGGGCCAACGATCTCGGCAAGCCGCGACTCGACATTCATGTGAATGTCTTCGAGCCCGCGGGAAAAAACAAAGACGCCGGAGCGGATTTCGTCCTCGATCTGCGCGAGGCCGTTTGTGATGCGCTCAGCGTCCGCGTGCGTGACGACGCCTTGTGCGGCGAGCATCGCGACATGGGCCTTGGACGCCTCTATGTCCTGGGTCCACAGGCGCTGGTCGAAGTCGATCGAGACGTTGATCGCGTCCAGAACGGCGTCCGCCGCGTCACTGAAACGTCCACCCCAGATTTTGCTGGTCATATCGCCCTTTCCGCGGCGTCCACCTGGGAGCTGAAAACGATGAGCGAGCCTGAGCCTTCGGCTCTAACGCGTCACCGCATTACCTTCGCCTTCGCCGCCCTGGCGATCGTCAGCGTCGCGGCGCTTCTATACGTGAAGGGCGGGGAGAGCCGCAAGAAAGCCGGTTCGCAAGTCTGCGCCGCGGCAAAGCCGCTCGCCGCAGCCCTTGCACCGCTCGCCAAAGGCGAGGTCGCCGCGCTCAATGTCGCCGCGGATCCGGAGCCCTTTCCGGCCTTGAGCTTCAACGGACCCGACGGCGCGCCGCTCGATGTCGCGGCCTTCAAGGGCAAGACGTTGCTGCTCAACGTCTGGGCCGCCTGGTGCGTGCCTTGCCGCGCCGAAATGCCCGCGTTGAACCGGCTGCAACAACAGCTCGGCTCTCCGTCCTTCGAGGTCGTCGCCATCAATGTCGACACCTCGCATCTGGAAAAGCCCAAGGCTCTGCTTTCGGAACTCGGGGTGGGCGCGCTGAAGTTCTATTCGGACCCCAAGGCCGAGGTCTTCTTCCGGCTGCGCCAGACGGGCGGACTCACCGGCTTGCCCACGACCTTCCTGATCGACCCGGCCGGCTGCGAGATCGGTCGCATGTCCGGTCCCGCCGTGTGGGACTCGGAAGACGCCGTGAAGCTGATCAAAAGCGCGCTGGGCCAGAAAGCGGAGTAATGGCTCGCATGAATCCGCTTCCTCTTCTGACGGCGGGAGCATGGCTGACGGCACGGGATAAGTCCGGCCACAGGGGCTGGGCTTCCATCGCTCGCTTCCGTTGCGGGCGGCAACTTCTATCGCAGAGAGATCAATAGTTGGCGAAGATCGGGGCGGCGGCGGCGGTGCTGAAGTGATAGTTCAGGCCGGCGCGCACCGAATGAGTGCCGAAGTCGCGGTTTGTTTGCGTTGAGAAGAGGAGGGACGGAGGCCCGGCGAAAGGCCCCACGATGGCCTCGATACTTGCTCCGGTCTGGGTCACGCTGCCAAGTTGTGTGTATAGGTATTCGGCTTTCACCGACCAGTTGTTGCTGATCAGATATTCGACGCCAGCGCCGGCGGCCCAGCCCGCCGAAGTCGTAGAACCGGAGGCGCTTCCAGCAGCCACAGCGCCACTCAAGCCGGAGGCGCTCGCGGCCCAGCTCCTGCTATTGCTGCTCAACCCGCCGAAGGCGACGCCGCCGGTGATATAGGGCAGGAGGCGGCCCAGATCATAACCGAGGCGCAGGCGCGCTGTTCCCAGCCAATCCAGACCCACGTTATTAACGTCGCCTCCAATACCTACGCTGGAAAACCCTGCCCCTGAGCTTGCGTTGTTGGAGTTGCTGTTCGTGTTGGTCGCTGGATCAGCCCAGTCGATATCGACTTCGCCCCCCAGCACCAACCGACTGGACAATTCGTAATTGTATCCGATCTGCCCGCCGACCAAAGCGCCGCCGGTCCGATCCACGCCAATCTGTGTTCCGCTGAAGACCTGAGGACCGGAGACGCCCAACGCGGTGACTGTGACGTCATTGTTGCCGCCGCCGTAGCCGCCGTTAACGCCGACGTAAAACCCCGTCCATAGGAGGGCCGGAGGCGGTGGGACAAGCACTGGCCCTTTTGTGCTGGGGAGATCGGCCGCCAGGATCGGAGCGGCCGCGAGGACCGGCGCGGTGGCCACGGTGTTGAAGTGATAGTTCAGGCCGACGCGCACCGAATGCGTGCCGAAGTCGCGGTTTGTCTGCGTCTGGAAGGCCACGCCTCCAGGCCCGGCAAATCCTACAGGCGCGCTGATGGTTGCTCCAGTCTGAGTCACGCTGCCAAGTTGAGTGTACAGGTATTCGGCCTTTACGGACCAAGTATTGCTGATCAGAAATTCGAGGCCGGCGCCGGCGGCCCAGCCTACCGAGGTGGTTGAACCGGAAGCGCTTCCCGTGGAGATGCTGCCGCCGTCGGTGGAGGCAGACGTAGCCCAGGTGCTATTATTGCTGCTCAACCCGCCGAAGGCGACGCCGCCCGTGATATAGGGCAGGAAGCACCCCAGATCGTAACCGACGCGCAGGCGAGCTGTTCCCAGCCAATCCAGGCCCACGTTGTGAAAGTCGCCTCCAATATTCAATTGGGAGGGAAATTCTCCCCCGGAAATTGCGGTGTTGGAGTTGCTGTTGCTACTGGAAGCCCGATCAGCCCAGTCGATATCGACTTCGCCGCCCAGCACCAATTGGTTGGACAGCTCATAATTGTATCCGATCTGGCCACCGACCAAAGCGCCGCCGGTCCGAGCCGTCCCGTTTGATGTCCCGACACCGACCCCGCCGCTGGGGCTGAAGTCTGATGAGGTAAAGTCATTGCCGCCGCCGCCATAGCCGCCGTTGACGCCGACATAAAAGCCGGTCCACAGGAGGGGCGGGGGCGGCGGGACAAACGCCGGTCCCTTTGTGCTGGGGAGGTCGGCCGCGAAGGCCGATCCGATCGAGAGGGCAGTCGCGAGCGCGACCAAGGACACCTTCGTTTTCATTATCGAATCCTTTAGCTTTCCAAGCTCAAACGCCGCGCGGGAACAGTGAGAGGCGCGAGGACACTCGCGAAGAGTCGACGATCGCAGGCGCCGACCTGGGCGTCATTGCTGAAAGTCAAAAGTTAAGGTCGACGTGTCGATTTTCCGAGTCTGTGACAAATCTGCCACAAATTAGAACTGCGGTCGCACAATACATGCTATGGACGCCTTGAACTCATCCGCAAAGCGCTCGGCCGGAAGGCGAATTAAAGGCTCGCGTAAATGTGGTCGTGGACCACCGGATAGATCTTCGTTTCCCATCTCCGCCCGTTGAAAACGCCGTAATGGCCCACGTCCGGCTGCAAGACGTGGGACTTCATGTAGGGTCGCAGGCCGGTGCACAAATCATGGGCTGCCAGGGTTTGGCCGACGGCGCAAATGTCGTCTCGCTCGCCCTCGACGGTAAGCAGAGCGGTCTTCTTGATGGCTCTCGGCTCGATCAGCCGCCCGCGAAATGACAACTCGCCCCGCGGCAAAGCGTATTTTTGGAACACGAGCTCGACGGTTTCAAGATAGAATTTCGCATCGAGATCCATAATGGCGAAGTACTCTTCGTAAAACTCTCTAATTTGGTTGGCTTTTTGAAAATCGCCTTCCACTCGACTCTTGAAGAGATCGACGAAGGCTTTCGAATGCCGCTCGGCGTTCATGCTCATAAAAGCGGCAAGTTGCAGAAAACCCGGGTAGACTCGTCTTCCGGCACCGCGCAAGGTCCTCGGCGTCACGCCGATCATTTTTTCCTTGAACCACTCGATCGGCTTGGACGTCGCCAGCTCATTGACCTTGGTCGGCGAGATTCGCGTGTCGATCGGCCCCGCCATCAGCGTCAGGCTTGCGGGCAGCTGTGGATCGTCGTCTTGAGACATGATCGCGGTCGCCGCGAGCGCGGGGACGGCGGGCTGACACACGGCGACCACATGCGTTTGCGGCCCAATGACTTTGATGAAGTCGATGAGATGTTGAACGAAGTCGTCGAAGCCGAAAGTCCCATGCTCCAACGGAATGTCCCGCGCGTTGCGCCAGTCCGTGACATAGACCTGATGATGCCGGAGAAGCGTGCGGATCGTGCCGCGCAGGAGCGTCGCGAAATGACCCGACATCGGCGCAACGAGCAAGACGCGCGGATCATTCTCACCGTCCTCGCGGGCAAAGCGTCTCAACCCGCAGAAAGGCGTCGCGAAAATTTCCTTTTCGATCACTTTTGCGCTTGCGCCGGAGTCGGTCACGACCTCGCGAATACGGTAGTCCGGCCGCGAATGCGTGAAGCCCGCGAGGGCGACGATCTCGTAATAGGCCGCCATGCGCCGCAGCGGCGAGGCGAATTGCATCGTGCTCCAAAGCGAAAGGATGCAGTTGGAGTTTGACGCCAACGCGCGGACCGGGTGACTGAGGTCGGCGTAAGCCTGATAGGCGTCATACATCATGCTGTGGAGCAGCCCAGGGTTTGAACGAGGGTTGAGAGGCAAGGCCCGTGCCATAGACGAATGGCGCCGCCTTTGCTAGCAGAAAGCGGAGGAAAACCGATGTCGCGGCCAACGTTAACGATTAGCAGCAAGAATTATTCATCCTGGTCCCTGCGCGGTTGGCTCTTGGCGAAGCTCGCCGGCATTGATTTCGACGAAGTCGCCGTCGATCCCGAAGATCCTTCCGTGCGTGCGGAGCTCTTGTTGTTGTCGCCCTCGATACGCGTGCCGTGCTTGAGATACGACGACTTCAAGATTTGGGACACGCTCGCCATCGGAGAATTTCTCAACGAAATTGCGCCGCAGGCGGGGCTCTTGCCGAGCGACCGATTGGCGCGCGCGCGCTGCCGTTCGATTTGCGGCGAGATCCATTCCGGCTTCACGTCGCTGCGATCGGCCCTGCCGATGAATCTCAAGGGGGATTTTCCGAAGTTCAAGATCTGGTCGAAGGCGCTGGGCGACATCGCCCGCGTCCAAGAGATCTGGCGCGAATGCCTCGAGACGAGCGGCGGCCCGTATCTTTTCGGGAAGTTTGGAATGGCGGACGCGATGTATGCGCCGGTCGCGACGCGCTTTCGCACTTATCATGTGCCGCTCGACGCGCAATGCGAGGCCTATAGCGAGAGTATCTACGCGTGGCCCGCGATGCAGGAATGGATCGAGCAGGCGCTGCAGGAGACGGAGAGTTTCGAGGAGCTGGAAGCCGAGTTTTGATCGAGCCTTTCTTCACTTGCCGGCCTTGGCCCGGCACAGCTCCTCAAATACGCGGCCGCGCTCTTCGAAATTGGCGAATTGCCCATAGCTCGGCGCAGCCGGCGAGAGCAGCAGCAAATCGCCTTTCTGCAGCCGCTGAAAGCAAGCGTCCACAGCCTGGCGCAGATTTTCCATGAGCTGGAATTCAAACGAAGGCGCGAGCGGCGAAAGCTCGTCGAGGATGCGTTTTCCATTCGCGGGCATCAGCGCGACAAAGCGCGGCGGCCGCATCTTCAGATAGGCGTAGAGCTCGGCATAGTTCTGTCCACGGTCCTCGCCGCCGAGAATGAGGCAGAAGGGATGGTCCGCGAAGGTCTTCAGCGCGGCGAGCGTCGCTTCGGGGATCGTCGATATGCTGTCGTCGACGCAGAGCACGCCATCGACGTCGAATTCGCTGAGGCGATGCGGCGGGATCGCGAAGTCGGCGAGCGTTGTCTCGCAAGCCGCAGCATCGAGGCCGAGATGTTCGACGAGGGTGAGCGCGGCGGCGAGATTGGAAAGATTATGCGCGCCTCTGAGCGGGAAATGCTCATGCGCGAAGGGCGCGGCCTCCTTGAGCAGCTTGCCATCCTCGACGCGAAAACCGTCGCCGGCATTATACCAGAGCGTGTTGGGGCGTGACGCGAAGGCTGTGCGCAGTCGCGCATCAGCGCCATTGGCGACGAGCAAGGTTTTCTCGTCAAGCTGAGCCAGGCGGAGCTTGTCGGCGTAATAGCGTTCGACGCCGCCGTGCCAGGGCGCGTGCTCCGGATAGAGGCTCGTGATGACGGCGATCGTCGGCGCGTGCTTGAGGTCGGCGGTCTGATAGGAGGAGAGTTCCAGCACCGTGACGTCATGCGCCGTCTTTTGCGCCAAGGCCGGCACGCCGCCATTGCCGATGAGGCTCGCGTCGAGTCCTGCGGCGCGCAGCATGTGATGGATCAGGCCGGACGTCGTCGTCTTGCCCTTGGTGCCGGTCACCGCAATCGTCTTGGCCTTTGGATTTTCCTCGAACCAGAGATTGGTGACCGAGGTGAAATCGACGCCTCGCTGCTTCGCCGTCTCGACCTCGGGGCGATAGGGGCTGACGCCGGGGCTCTTGATCACCACGTCGAACATCCCGGCGCTGAGGGCTGACGCCGCCTCGGCGCCGATGAGCACGCTTGCGCCTTCGAGCGCCGCGAGCGCAGCGGCCGAGAGCGGGGAGTCGTTCAGCACGGTAATCGCGGCGTCCGGACGATGCGTCTTGATATAAGCGAGCGCCGCGGCGCCTTCCCGCCCCGCGCCCCAGATCGCGATGGATTTAGCTTGGGCCGAGATAGGCATTGAGAAGTCTCTCGTAGCGAAGCGGCAGGCTGTGATCGCGAGCGGGCGTGAGCTGACGGCGCCATTCGTCTTCAAGTCGCGCTGAGAAAGGCTCGAGCCGCGGAGCCAGCGAGCGCAGAATGACGCTGTCCTTCCATTCGGCGCGCGCTGCAAGCTTCAAGACGGCGGCGCAGCTCTCGCCGATCTCGCCGACGCATTCCCAGGGCTTGTGGCCGGAGAGGCCGGTGAGCTCCTCGTAACCGGAGAGCTGCCTCTCCTCGTTTAGGAGATTTTTGCCGAAGATCGCGATCATCCGCTCATAGGGAAGCGTTGTCGCGAGCATAAGAAAAGTGAAGCGGCATTTGGGGCAGTCGCTGCACCAGCGTTCGCTCGGCGCTTCCGCGCGCAGGCGAAAAGCGCGGTTGCAGCTCGTGAAGGCGGCGTCGTAGCGGTCAGCCTTTCCGAAGAGCTGCGCGATATGCAGCTCGGAGAGCGGACGCAGCAGCGAAAAATACTCGAGCGTCGGCGAAACATGCTCGCGGACGTAATGCGCGATCTCGGCCTCTGCCGCCGATGTTTTGCTGAACTGGTGATTGACGGCGACCCCGTCTTTCTCCAGCGTCGCTTCATTCGCGGAGCGCTCGTTGGAAAGCACGACCGCGTCGAAGCCGTGCACGAAGGCCGCCGCGATGGCGATGAAGCTGACGATCGCCGTGATCGGCACATGACCGTTGTAGGCTCCGGCTTCGTTGAGCGCGAAGAGTGCGGGGTCGAGCGTGCGCGTCACCTTGAGGAAGGGCAGGCCGCTCGCCGCCGCGCAGTCGAGGATCGGCTTTTTGGGATTGACGGCGAAGAGGACCATCGGCTCCCCGCCGGCGCGCAGCGCCTCGAGGCTAACGAGCGAATCCTTGCCGCCGCCGATCAGCACGGCTGCGCGGCGGGGCAGGGGCTCGTGGAGGGGCCCAGCAGATACAGACTCCGCCGCCGGCTCGCTGCAAACGAACCGCGCGCGGTCGGAGAGATCCAGATTGTTGCGCACGGCGAACTCGCCGAGCCCGTTCAAATAGAGATCGCGCAGGAACGCCCGTTGCGAAGCGTCGAGCGGCGGCGCCTCGACGACGATCCGCTCCGGGACGAAGGCCTTGTAATAGCTGACGCCGGCGAGCGCGCAGAGGGCGGAGACGGCGGCGTCGAAACTCTGGCGCAATCCGCCCGCGCGCGGCAGCGGCGCATGAAAATCAACCCTCTCGCAAAAGCGCAGGCCGGATTCATATCCGTAATGCAGCTCGACGCGGCCTTCCGCCTCGTGGGGCGTCCAGCCGAGAATTTTAAAGTCGCCGTGCTCGTCTTTCATCCAAGCTTCCCGAGCGCGCGGCGCGCGCAATAGCTCTGACTTTGCGCGTGGCTTACCATGACCAATGCGGCGAAGTCACTGTCTTCGCAGGGTCAGGAGTTTTCCGCGCGACGCGCCGGGTCTCGGCTCGCCGACGCTCACTCCATCCCCAGCGCCGAAAGGTAAAGCCCGAGAATCTCTTCCTCTTCCTCGCGCTTGCCTTTGTCCTGGCGGCGCAGGGAGATGATCTTGCGCATGATCTTGGGATCGAAGCCCATGCTTTTCGCTTCGCCATAGACGTCTTTCACGTCGTCCGCGAGGGCGCGCTTCTCTTCCTCGAGCTTCTCGATCCGCTCGATGAAGGCTTTCAGATGGCCGCCGTCTACCGCGTTGCTGTCCATGAGCGCATGTCTCTTTGAGGGGAAAGCGGGGGCCACAGGAGGCTGCCTCTCGCTGGGACCCCGGCTTGCAACGGGCGAACGCTCGTCGTCAAGCCGTCCAGCGCGGGAGGCCGCGGTTTATCCACTCGCCTCGAGCTTTATCCACGATCTCCGGCGCGGGCGAGAAAGGGCGGAAGCCGGCTTCGCCGCAGGGGGCCCTCCAACCTCCCGGACCGGTCAGCGGGCTGCTGCGACGCCCCCTTGAATTGTCCCCCGCGACGGACGACATTTCGCGGCGAAAGCGAAGGGAAGCATGGCAGAGTTTCACGAAAGCGACCGTTTCGAGCCCGCGCCGCGCCCATTCCCGCCGCCGCCGTCTATACCGCGCGCGGCGTTGGACGGCGTCCGCATGCGCCGTATCATGGCGGTCGCCTTCGACTTCGTCGCCGTGTCGTGCCTCTCGGGGATCGTCTTCGTCGGCCTGCTGTTCCTGAGCTTCGGCATGTCGCTCTTCGTCCTGCCGCCGCTCTTTCCGCTGGTCGCTTTTTTCTACAACGGCCTGACGATCTCCGGACCCGCCATGGCGACGCCGGGCATGCGGCTGATGGACCTCGAGGTCAGGACAATGGCCGGCGGGCCGGCGCCCTTCCTCAATGCTGCGGTGCACGCGGTCCTTTTTTACCTCACGACGCTGCTCCCGCCGCTCCTCCTCGTGTCGTTTATCACGAGCGACAAACGCTGCCTCCATGATATTCTCGCCGATCTGATCGTGCTTCGACGCGCGCGGCCGCCGCTCTAAATAGCTGTATAGCTGTGCTGCGCCTGAGCTTGAGGACTGAGCCCAAGTGACGAGGGAGATTCGCGACGCGCCGCAATTTTATCTGACCGCGCCGGCCCCTTGCCCCTATCTGCCGGGGCGGGAGGAGCGCAAGGTCTTCACGCATCTCGTCGGCCGCCGCGCCGCTGGCTTGAACGATCTTTTGACGCAGTCGGGTTTTCGTCGTTCGCAAACCATTGCTTACCGTCCCGCCTGCGAGGCCTGCCGCGGCTGCGTGTCCGTGCGCGTCGCGGTTCGCGATTTCGTCCCTTCGCGCGGCTTTCGCCGCATTTCGGCGCGCAATGGCGACCTGGCGCTGCGTTTCGTAGCGCCCCGCGCGACGCTCGAGCAATTCGTGCTGTTTCGCGCCTATGTGGAAACGCGCCATGGCGATGGCGGCATGGCCGATATGAGCTTCTCCGATTATCAGACGATGGTCGAGGACAGCCACGTCGAGACGAATCTTGCCGAATATCGCGAGAAGGCCTCGGACCGCCTTCTTGCCTGCTGCCTCACCGATCGCCTCTGCGACGGGCTGTCGATGGTTTATTCCTTTTACGAGCCGGCGCTGGCGCCGCGTTCGCTCGGCGCCTTCATGATCCTCGATCATATCGCGCGCGCCAAGGAGATGAACCTAGCGCATTTGTATCTTGGCTATTGGGTCGAGGGCTCGACCAAGATGGATTACAAGGCGCGCTTCCTGCCGCAGGAGAGGCTCGGCCCTGAGGGCTGGCGACGCGTGGGGTGAGGCGCGTCCGCGCTCTCGCTCGTCGCGTCTTGGAGCTTGACAGGGCGGAGGCTCGCGCTTTATATAGCTGCTCAGTTATATAAATGACAGGCTAATCATGCGGGACGAGCTCAGCGCCACTTTCTCCGCCTTGGCGGATCCGACCCGGCGCGCGATTCTCGCGCGGCTTGCGCAGGGCGAGGCGACAGTCAATGAGCTCGCGGCTCCCTTTTCGATCAGCCAACCGGCGATCTCCAAGCATCTCAAGGTTCTGGAGGAGGCCAAGCTCATCAGCCGCGGGCGGCTGGCGCAATCTCGGCCCTGCCGGCTCGAGGCGGCGCCGCTGCGCGATCTCGCCGGCTGGCTCGAGACCTACCGTCGCTTTTGGGACCAAAGCTTCGATCGTCTCGACGCTTATCTCAAGGAATTGCAAGCAGGGGATCCCGATGGGACTCGCAACTAATCTCGCGCACGCGCCGCTCGTCGTCTCTCGTCGCTTTGCGGCGCCGCCTGCGCTCGTCTTCGACGCTTGGCTCGACCCCAAGGCTGTCGGGAGATGGCTGTTCTCTACGCCGGGCGGAGTCTCCGCGCATGTCGAGATTGATGCGTGCGTCGGCGGCGGTTTCGCAATTCACGAGCGGCGCGACCAATTCCTGGCGACGCATTTCGGCAAATATCTCGAGCTCGTCCGCCCGCATCGAATCGTCTTCACATTCGGAAACAGCAAGGACGGCCCGTTCAGCTTGGTGACGGTGCAAATCGAAGCCGACGGCGCGGGAAGCCTTCTCACGCTCACACATCATCTCTTGCCGGATTGGACCGCAATGGATGCGAGCGTGCGGGCCGGCTGGCAGAGCGCGCTCGAAGGATTGGCGCGCGCGATCGGCGAAGAGAGCCAAGGCCACACGCTCATCATGCATCGAACTTTCCAGGCGCCGCGAATCCTCGTTTGGAAGGCCTGGACGGAAGCCGATCATCTGCATCGCTGGCTGTGCCCTTCAGGCTTCACTGTTCTGTTTGCCGAAAATGATTTGCGCGTCGGCGGCGTCTGGCGCTCGGGCATGCGCTCGCCAGATGGCGAGGAGTTCATTCATTGCGGCGAATATCTCGTTATCGAAACGCCATCGCGGCTCGTCTTCACACATCGATGGGAGAGGAATCGCCTCGAGCCGGTGGCGAATACGAAGATCACCGTCATCCTCAATGAAAATGGCGCCGCGACGCAGATGATCTTCATCCACGCGGGTCTCGCGACAGAGGAATCGGCTTGCTCGCACCGGCAGGGCTGGACGGGCGCATTTGAAAATCTGGCGCGGATAACAAGCGAGGCGGTCTCGCATCTTCCGGATTCGCGTCAAGCTGGGGAGAGATAAAGATGCCGAATACGGTTCGCCTGCATCGCGTCCTGGCGACAAGCCCTGAAAAGGCTTATCGCGCGTTCCTAGAGGCGGACGCCTTGGCCAAATGGTTGCCTCCGAACGGCTTCACAAACACTGTACATCATCTGAGCCCGGAGGTCGGCGGCGCCTTCAGGATGTCATTTCGGAATTTTACCACTGGCGCCGGCCACTCGTTCAGTGGCGAGTATATCGAGCTCGTGCCCAACGAGCGCATTCGGTACACGGATAAGTTCGACGATCCTAATCTGCCGGGTCTAATTCAGGTGACGGTGACGCTGCGGAAAGTGTCCGTCGGCGTCGAGCTCAATATTGTGCAGGAAGGCATTCCAGACGCCATACCGCCGGAAGCCTGCTATCTCGGCTGGCAGGAATCGCTGCAAAATCTGGCGAGGCTCGTCGAGCCGGAAATCAATCAATAAAGCGCCCTCCCGCACGGCCTCCCGCAGTTCCCCGCAAAGCGCATAGCGCAACGAAAGGATAGATCATGACCACGCAGAACACGTTCCTCGCCATTTTCCTCGGCAGCAAGACCAGCCCGAAAATGGCGGCTTGGAACGCTCTCTCTGAATCGGAACGGCAAAAAAAGGCGCAGGAGGGCATCGCGGCGTGGCGCGCCTGGGTCGAGAAACATCAGCAGGCCATTGTCACGATGGGCGGGCCGCTAGGAAAGACGAAGAAAATCTCCGAGAGCGGGATTGAAGACATCAGCAACGCGTTGAGCGGATTCACTGTCGTCAGCGCTGAGTCGCACGAGGCCGCTGCAAAGCTCTTCGAAAATCATCCGCACTTCGCCTTCTTCCCCGGCGAATCCGTCGAGGTGATGCCCGTGCTGCCGATACCGGGCGAGTAACGGAAAGGGCGCGCCATGTGGATCACGGTTGAAAGCACGGTCGCGGCTTCAATTGACGACGTTTGGCGCGCCTACAGCAGCCCGGAAGCCATCACGCAATGGAACGCGGCGTCCGACGATTGGCATACGACCGCTGCAACGGTCGACTTGCGCGAGGGGGGCCGTTTCTCCTCGCGCATGGAAGCCAAGGACGGCAGCATGGGTTTCGACTTTGCCGGGACCTACACCAAGATCGTCGCGCCAAGGCTCATCGAATACGCCTTCGGCGATCGAAAGGCTGAGGTTGAATTCACCGAGACGCCGGAGCGCGTAAACATGCGCGTGACCTTCGACGCGGAGACGGCGCATCCGATCGAGCAACAGCGCGACGGCTGGCAGGCAATCCTCGACAACTTCGCTCGCGATGCCGAAAGATCATAAAAAGGAGAGTTCTGATGCTCATTTTTTTCGCTCTTCTCGCCGGCGTACTCGGCGCGCTCTTGCTCTACGCATCGGTGAAACCGAACGCATGCCAATTCTCGCGTTCGATTCACGTGTCGGCGCCGCCAGAGAGAATCTTTCCGCTGATCGACGATTTGCGGGCCATGAATGAATGGAACCCTTTCGTGAAGGCCGATCCGAAGATCAAGCTCGCGTATAGCGGTCCTCCGAACGGCGTCGGAGCCGCCAATGATTTCGAGGGCGACAGCCGAGTTGGCGCGGGTCGCGCGGAGATTGTCTTGTCGGAGTGTCCGTCCAAAGTGGTCTTGGCGCTGCGCATGGATCGCCCCATGAAGTGCCAAAACCGCGTGGAGTTCTCGATCGCGTCGAGCGAGAACGGATCGGACGTCACCTGGGCGATGAGCGGCAAGCAGTCCTTCATGGGAAAGCTGTTCAGTGTTTTCGTCAACACTGAGAAAATGGTCGGGGGCGCGTTCGAGAGAGGTCTCGCCGATTTGAAGGCCAGGGCCGAAGCCTGATCAAAAAGGAAACACGCCAATGACCCCGACGCAAAAAGTCCGCCCCTGTCTCTGTTTCGATACCGAGGCTGAGGAAGCCGTCAATTTCTATGTGTCTCTCATTCCCAACTCACGCATTCTCGAAATTGCGCACTATGGCGAAGCGGGGCCGGGAAAGCCCGGCTCCGTGCTGATGGTGAGCTTCGAGCTCGGCGGCGTGCAATATCTCGCCCTGAACGGCGGGCCAGTCTTCAAGTTCACCGAGGCGATCTCCCTGTCCGTCGATTGCGCCGACCAGGAAGAGGCGGATCGCCTCTGGGAACGGCTCGGCGAAGGCGGGAGCTACAGCCGCTGCGGTTGGCTCAAGGATCGCTATGGCTTGTCATGGCAGATCGTTCCGGCGGCGTTTCCCAAGCTGATCTGTGGCCCGGACAAGGCCGGCGCCCGGCGCGCTATGGAAGCGATGTTGCAAATGAGCAGGCTTGACGTAGCCGCGCTCGAGGCGGCCTATCGCGGCGCTTGAACGGTTAGATCACGCTGAGCGCGAAATGCCGGTTTCCACTTTTTCGCGTCGCGCTTTAGGGCTTTTCACTCGGCCGGTTGCGGCACGCTTGCCGGCGCCCGACGCGGGGCGCCGACGCGCAGCCTTCGGTCCGCCAGGGAAAGACCTCCGCCCAAGGCCATGACGAGGGCGCCGATCCAGATCAGCGTGACGAGCGGCTTGTAGTAGAGCCTGACGTCGACGCCGCTGTCCTCATGAAATTCCCCCAGCGCCGCGTAAACTTGGCCAAAGCCGAGGGTCGCGATGCCGGCTTCGGCGCGTGTCATCTTGCGCGTGGGATAGGAGCGCTTGCCGGGCTCGATCCGCGCAACGGGCTGGCCGTTGCGCTCGATCTGCATGACCGCGAAGCTCTCGAAATAATTCGGTCCGCGCCGCTCCGCGAGCGCCTCCAGGCCGACTTTGTAAGGGCCGAGCGCCACGGAATCGCCGCGCCGCATCGTCGTGATGTTCTCCACGCCCCAACCCGTCGCAGCGAGGCCAAGCAAAGTCAGCCCGAGCCCGGCATGCGCAAAGGCGGTTCCGAAAGCCGAGAGCGGCAGGCCGAGGAAGCGCGAGAGAGCGGCGCGAGGGGTCCTTGCATTTGCGAATGCGCGCTGCGTGAGCTCGATCAGCGCCCCGACGATGACATAGATCGCGATCGCCGCCGCGATGGCCGAGAGATAGGGCGCGCCATGGGAGGCCCCGAAAAATCCGAAGGCGAGCACGCCGAGGAAAAAGGCCAGCCGCAGCCGCTGCAAGGCGCCCGGCAGATCGCCGCGCTTCCAGGAGAGCATCTGGCCGATGGGCATGAGCAGCGCGAGCGGTAGCGCGATGGGGATCAGCACCGTGTTGAAGAACGGGGCGCCGACCGAAATCTTGTCGCCGGCAAGCGCTTCGAGAGCCAGGGGATAGAGCGTGCCGACGACGACCGTCGCGCAGCAGACGGTCAGCAGCAGATTGTTCAGCACCAGCGCGCCTTCGCGCGAGATCGGCGAAAACAGCCCGCCTTGCGGCAGGGCGCCGGCGCGTAACGCGAAGAGCGCGAAGGCGCCGCCGATGAAAAGCACGAGGATCGCAAGAATGAACACGCCGCGCTCGGGGTCGCTGGCGAAGGCGTGCACCGAGGTCAGCACGCCGGAGCGCACGAGGAAGGTGCCGAGCAGCGAGAGCGAGAAGGCCAGGATCGCCAGGAACATCGTCCAGATCTTCAGCCCCTCGCGCTTTTCCATGACGGCGGCGCTATGGAGCAGCGCGGTCCCGGCTAGCCAGGGCATGAGCGAGGCGTTCTCGACCGGGTCCCAGAACCAGAAGCCGCCCCAGCCCAGCGTGTAATAGGCCCAGTAGGAGCCCATCGCGATGCCGAGCGTCAGGCTGATCCAGGCGAAGAGCGTCCAGGGTCTCGCGAAGCGCGCCCAGGCCGCGTCAATTCGACCGCCGATCATGGCTGCGGCGGCGAAGGAGAAGACGATCGAGAAGCCGACATAGCCGAGATAAAGCAGCGGCGGATGGATCGCGAGGCCGGGGTCCTGCAGGATCGGATTGAGGTCGCGTCCCTCCCAGGGCGCCGGTAAAACGCGCTCAAAAGGGTTAGAGGTCAATAGGATAAACAGCAGAAAGGCCGCGCCGAGGAGACCCTGAACGGCCAGCGTGTCGGCGCGCAGCCTTAGGGGCATTGCGGGCGTGAACAGCGCGATCAGCGCGCCGCAGAGCGACAGCACAAGGACCCACAGCAGCATGGAGCCCTCGTGATTGCCCCAGACGCCGGAAATCTTATAGATCAGCGGCTTCGCCGAATGCGAGTTCTCGATCACATTGGCGAGCGAGAAGTCCGAGACGACATGCGCATAGGTGAGCGCGCCGTAGGAAAGCGCGATCAGCAGGAATTGCACGATCGCCGCCGGACGCGCGACGCGCATCAGCGCCGACTCGCCGCGCCTTGCGCCGACAAAAGGGACAATCGCTTGCGCCAGAGCGATCGCGAGGGCGAGGATGAGCGCGAAGTGACCCGTCTCGACGATCATTCTGCGCTCACTTTTTTTCTCCCTGCCACACGCCCTGCTTTTTCAAGGCGTCGGCCACCTCGCGGGGCATGTAGCGCTCGTCGTGCTTGGCGAGCACATTGTCTGCTCGAAAGCCCTCCGGCGTGACGACGCCTTCGGCGACGACGCCTTGTCCTTCACGAAAAAGATCCGGCAGCAGGCCGACATAGGAGACCGACACGTCATGGGCGTTATCGGTGACCGTGAAGCGCGCCTCGCCCCCCGCGCCCTTGACGAAGGAGCCGGGCTTGACGAGCCCGCCGATGCGCAGCCGTGTCCCGGCCGGCAGCTTCTTTTCGACGAGCTCGGTCGGCGTGCGGAAAAACACGATGTTCTCGCGCAGGGCGAAGAGCGCCAGCGCGAGCGCGAGGCCCAGCGCCGCGAGCGCGCTGACGATTAAGACGAGTCTTTTGCTCTTGCGGGTCATCGCGCAGTCTTCTCCGATACGCCGAGTTCGCGCGCCAGGCCATCGACGCGGGCCGCCTCGGCGGGCTTCGCGGCGAGCGCGATGCGCGCGTCGGCGAGAGTGGCCGTCGCTTTCTCATGCTCGCCTAGCACCGTGTAAGCGCGCAGAAGCTTGAGCCAGCCTTCGACGTCGTCGCCCTGTTGGGCGAGACGTCCCGCCAATCGATCGACCATGCCGCGAATGGTCGCCATGCGCTCATTGTCTGGCAGCGCCGCCACGGCCTCGGCAGCGGCGCCCGCGGGCGCCTCGCGGCTGAGCGCCTGCAACTGACCGCTGATGATCTCGCGATAGGGCGCGTCGGGGGTCGCCGAGGCGATGAGACGCTCCCAGATTTCTCTCGCCTTATCGGCGTGTCCCTGTTGTGCGGCGGCGAGACCCAGATAATAGCCGGACATGGGGTCGCCTGGCGCGATGCGCGCGGCCGCCTCAAAGTGACTTTGCGCCTCGTCGGTGACCCGGCCTTGCGCGGCGACGACAAGGGCCTCTCCGAGGTCGTCATGGCGTTCGGGCGTCTCGACGAGCAGGCGCAGCGCCTCTTCGCGGGCGTGGATCGCTTCGTCATAGCGACCGGCGCGCAGATAATAGGGCGCGACGACCTCGAAGCCGCGTCCGTCGTTCGGGTGCTCCGCGAGATGCGCCTCGATGCGCGCGACCGCCTTGGCGAGGTCGGGCGAGGCCGCCGCGGCCAGCTCCCGACGCGCCTCGAGCGGGGCATCGGGAAGCCCGACCGCGCCGACCTTCAGATAAAGCGCGAGGGCGAGGAGCGGGATGAGCGTGGCGAGGCCGATCGCCGCCGCGGGCCGAAGCCGCTTTGAGCCGCCCGGCGCCGGCGCTCCTGAACCTTCGTCGCTACGCAATAGGCGGCGAGCCGCCTCGAGCCGAGCCGCCTCGGCGTCGTCGGCGCGAAGCCGGCCCTCGGCGCGTTCGCGCTCGATCTCGGCGATTTGCCGAGCATAAAACACCCGATCGCTTTCGCCGGGATCGGGTTCCGCGCTCTCGAAGGCGAGCGGCGTCAGGAGCGCAAGACAGGCGACGCCGGCAAGAAACGCGAAGACAACCCATATCATGCGTGGCTTCTTAGTGCCTTGGGCCGCTCATGGGAAGCGGAACTCGCCGTATCGCCGCCTTGGGGGGGGGGCATGGGGCGACGCATGCTGTTTAGTCCTTGATAACCCTAGAAGAAGAAATGTCAGCTTGGGCGTTGGTTTACACCGGGCCGTCAATGAGGTAGTGCAGACGCTCTACGAAAAAGAGCATTCCATCCAGGCGTGAATGCCCCGCGCAGTCAATGGGTTCTGAGGGTGTGGCAGGAAAGACACACCAGGCCACAAGTTGTGTACGAACATTGCGTCGGCGCGGTCGGCAGTCTACACTGGACTTCTCGTCAGGAAGTTGGCGGCGAGGAGCGATTCCTCAGAGGTGTACTGTAGATGCAGCCCCAATCGCTCAAAATCTCTTTGCTGGCGTTGGCGCTCTCTGCTTTCGCCGTTCCTGACGCCCAAGCCCAGGATGCGGGCGTGTCGAGCGCGCCCTCCAGCGGTCTGTCGGCTCCCGGCGCCGGCCCTGCGGATGTGGGACTTCAAGTATACGGCGGCACTAAACCAGGCGCCAACCAAGGTCTCGTCCTCGCGGGCTGGTTGCTCTATCCCTCCATCTTCCTCGGCTACACCTTTAACGACAACGTCTACGCGACCAAGAATTACCGCGTGGCCGCTTCGGGCGTCCAGCTCTCGCCGTCTCTCCAAGGCGGGTTGGACAACGGCCTGTGGAGAACGAACATCTCCTTCCAGGCGTCGGCCATCTACTATCCGGGATTGGGCGGGCAGACCCGCAACAGCTACGGCACGGGGACGTCGGTGCAGGACGCCGGGCCGAGCAACGTCACCGGTCACGCGAGCGTGTCTGAAACCTGGCTGCCGCTGGCTGACTGGTCGGTCATGGCTACCGGCAACTTCATTCGCACCCAGGGCTTTTTCGGCCCTAGCTCCGCCACCAACGGATTTGGGCTAAGCACGCCCGGCGTGACCGCATCCGCCTTCAACCCGTCCTACATCCCCTCGATCGGCACGTTCTCGCCGCAGCAGCAATACACGAACATGTATGGCGGCCAGCTCAGCGTCCAGAAGACGATCAACGAGCGCACCTCTTTGAGCGGGTCGATCTTTGCGCAGGGCGTTTCCTATGACAGCACCCCTTCGATCACGCAGCTCGTGAGCGGGGTTCCTACGAGTGTCTCCAGCAGCTCCTCTCCTGGCGGCATGAGTTATGGCGCGTCGATGCGCGGAAGCTTTTATGCGACGCCGCAGGTTTACGTCTACGTCCAACCCACCTATAGCCTCCAGCGCTACAATGTATACTACGACAATGCGAACGGCTACTCGGCGAACGTCGGCCTCGGGTCCAAACTGATCGGTTTCTTTTCAGGCGAGATCTACGGTGGCTGGCAGTCGCAGTCGAGCGTCTACGGCTACTTCCCCACTCGATCCGCGCCATCCTTTGGCGCGCACATCAGCTATGTCCCGACGCCGTTGCTGACTCTTACGGTGGGTTTCAGCCAGGTCCTCGGCGCGGCTCAGTCTATCGGGGCGGGAAGCGTTCCGGCCTCGCCCACGGCAAACGCCAACGCCGGCTTGACGCAGCAGGTCTATTTTACGACGAACTACGGGCTGAACAGCTACACGAGTCTGAACCTGCGCGCCGGCTGGGGCCAAACGCGATACAATGGGGCGTCGAGCTACTCGAGCTATACGGGACAGAGCTTCGCCGCGTCCAGCGCCGGAGGGCTGGCTTATGCGAGCTCCGGCTACACAAACCAAATTTGGTCCATCGGCGGGGGCCTCTCCTATAACTTCTGGCGCAACTCCACGATCAATTTGGGGTACACCTTCCAAGATAGCAGCGGGGGCAACCCTTCTGCGCTCTTGCTCGCGAGCCCGAACCTGCGGCTTGGCTACACGCAAAGCGTGTTCTCGGCGGGAATTCGCTACTCTTACTGATCTCGCCGCCGTACCGCGCAAACGCGTCAATAGAAAACGAGTCGCCAGGACGAATTATGAGCGCTCATAAGCTTTCGGTCCGCGTCTATTACGAAGACACGGATTTTTCCGGACTCGTCTATCACGCCTCCTATCTCCGCTTCATGGAGCGCGGCCGCACGGAGATGCTGCGCGATCTTGGGCTCATGCAGCGGGATCTGGCGCTGTCCGACGCGGCCAACGCCCTATTTTTCGTGGTCCGCAGGATGGAGATCGATTTCCGCCAGCCTGCGCATATGGACGATTTGCTCTCGATCGAGACGAGGCTCGAGGCGATCGGCGGCGCTTCCCTGACGATGTGTCAGGCAGTTCGGCGCGGAGACGCGCTGCTCGCGGGCGCCCGCGTGACGGTTGCGCTGGTCTCCGGCGGCCGGCCGCAACGGCTGCCAGCCCCGGTGCGTGAAAAATTCGAGCGTCTTCTGATCGGCTGACAGAGCCAGAGCCGTTTGGGGCTGCTTTTGCGGCGAAGCTCCGGCTCCCTGCCGCGCTGCAAAAAAGCCCAAGAATCGGCGAAATTGTCGGGCATAGGCTTTTTAGAAAGATCATCGGCGGCAAGAAGCCGTGCGAGGCGACGGGATTTGGCCGGAAACGGGCGCTTCCGCCGCGCGGCGCTCTCGTCAGAAGTCCTGAGCCGGCGCGCCGCCGGCCAAAGCGCAGACGCTAGGAAAGTCGAATGAACGCAGCCGAAGTCGCCGCCAGCACCCTCGCGGCTCCCGTCGCCGAGATCACGATCTGGAGCATGTTCTGGGGCGCGCATATCGTCGTCAAATGCGTCATCCTTGGCCTGCTCTGCGCCTCGATCTGGAGCGTGATGGTCATCATCGACAAGAGCCTTCTGATTCGGCGCACCCGCCGCACGATGGATCTCTTCGACGAGGCTTTCTGGTCCGGCAATTCGCTCGAAGAGCTCTACAACAAGGTTTCCGAGCGGCCGACGAACGGCACCGCCTCGCTGTTCGTTGCGGCGATGCGCGAATGGAAGCGCTCTCTACAAAGTCCCAACGCCTCGTTCATGGGGCTTCATTCGCGCATCGACAAAGTGCTCGACGTCTCGATCGGCCGTGAGATCGAGAAGCTCGAATCCTCGCTGCTCGTGCTTGCGACGGTCGCCTCAGCCAGTCCCTTCGTCGGCCTTTTCGGCACGGTTTGGGGCATCATGACCGCCTTCCGCTCGATTGCCGCCTCCAAGAACACCTCGCTCGCCGTCGTGGCTCCCGGCATCGCGGAGGCCCTGTTTGCGACGGCGGTCGGGCTCGTCGCCGCCATTCCGGCGTTGATTTTCTACAATAAGCTCCAGGGCGACGTGTCGAAAGCGCAGGGGCGTCTCGAGACCTTCGCCGACGAGTTCTCCGCCATTCTGTCGCGACAGATCGACCAGACGGCCGGTGGCCGCGACCGGGCGGCTTAAGGGGGACAAAATATGGGCGCTTCCATCCAGGTAGCAGCGCGGGGCGGAGGAAGACGCGGGCGCCGTCGCGGCGGTCGCCGCGCGCCGATGGCCGACATCAACATGACGCCGTTCATCGACGTGATGCTCGTGCTCTTGATCATCTTCATGGTCGCCGCGCCGCTGCTCGCGACGGGCGTCGCCGTCGATCTGCCGCAGACCAAGGCGGGCCAGCTCAATATCGATCAGAAGCCGGTCGCGATCGCGATCGACGACAAGGGCGACATCTTCCTGATGGATCAGCCCGTCGAGATCGGCCAGCTCGTCGACCGGCTCAAGGACGTCGCCAAGCAAGGCTTCGACGAGCGCATCTATGTGCGCGGCTCGAAAGCCGTGAATTACGGACGTGTCGCAGAAGTCATGTCGCTCGTCACCACCGCCGGCTATCGCAAGGTGGCGCTCGTGACCGAGCAAGAACACAAATAAGGTCGCGCCTCGCCATGTTCTCTGGGTTTTCGCGCTCCGAGCCAGGTCTGCCGATTTCCGCGGCGCTCCACGTGGGGCTGCTCGCGGCGCTGCTCATCAGCTTTTCGCGCGCGCCGAAGTTCGAGGACGCGCTCGAGACGATCTCGATCGACGTCGTGAGCGACTCGCAGATCAATGAGGTCAGCAAGGGTGAGAAATCCGCCAAGCGAGGTCCGCCGGCGGTACGCGCAGAAAAGGCGCAAAAGACAGAGACGCGTCCAGAGCCGCCGTCCCGCGAAGCCAAGCGCGATGTTCCTGCGCCGCCGCCGCAGGCCAAACCCAATGGTGAGCCAAACCCCGACGAAGCGCCGCAAAAGGCCGCGCAGGCGGCGCCGCCGCTGCCGCCCTCGCGGCCGAAGGTCGCTCAGCCGCAGGCCGACGCGAAGGAGCCCGACGACGCCGAGGTGGTCAAGCCCAAACCGCCGGTCCGCCCGAAGATAGAGACGGCCAAGGCGGACACGCCGGCGCCCGAGAAGCCGAAGGAAAAGCCGCGCCTCAAGGTCGACGACATCTCGAAGATCCTCGATCAAAAGGCCAAGGATAGCGCCGCGCCCAAGCCGAAATCGGGCGACGAAAACGCGCCGAAATCGAAGTTCAACGCGGCGACCATCTCCAATCTCTTGAGCCATGAGGCGCCGCAGCAGCGCGGTTCGACCGCCAATGAGCGCGTGCAACTCGCCGCGCTCGGCGCGCCGACCGCGACCGGTCAGCATTTGACGCCCTCCATGGAGGCGCGCATCGGCCAATACATCAAGGACCATTACCAGCCCTGCTGGAAATCCGGTCTTTCGCTCGGCCAATCCACCTTCGCGCCGGTTGTGCGCTTCCATCTGACCCGCGAGGGCGACCTCGAAGGAGCGCCGCTGATCCTCAACCATGCGCCCGGCTCGGTGGAGCAGGCGCGCAGCGCGCAGGCGGTGCAGGCCGTGCGGCGCTGTAGCCCGATGAAAATCCCTGCGGAATTCCTGCCCTATTACGAGCAGGTTCTGCATGAGGTGGACATCAGGTTTAGCGACTTGGATTGAGCCCCTCGCCACGGCTATGGCATGCGCCAATCTCGAAGGTTTCCAACCACGTCATGGCCGGGCTTGTCCCGGCCACCCACGCCGGTCAGCTGCGGCATCGTTGGAAAGCGCCGGACATGCGGCCTCCGGGGTCTCGCGCGCGCGCAATTTTTGAAAGCGAAGGACAGCGGCAACTTCGCGCGAAATTTCGCAGAAGACTTCATCGTCTCGGCGTGGATGGCCGGGACAAGCCCGGCCATGACGACCTACTCGACCCGATGCTGTCCCCCCATCGTCCAAGGAAAGAACCAATGAGCACGACCCGCCGCAGCGCTCTAAAACTCATAGCCGCGGCTGCTGCTGCGCCCATCCTGCCTGCCGAGGCTGGCCGGCTCATCGAGCTCAAGGGCGGCGCCTTCCAGCCGATCAACGTCGCCGTCGCGCCCTTCGCCGGCGACGAGAATGCGCGTCTCGCCACGAGCGTCATCGTCAACAACTTCAAGCGCTCGGTGTTCCTCAATCCGATCGATTCCTCGAGCCTCGGCCCCAACGCCGCTCCGCCGGACGCCATCCCCAATCTCGAGGCCTTTCGCGCGCTCAACGCCCAATTCGTCGTGTCCGGCCGCGCGCAGCATGGGCAAATCGCCTTCCGCCTCTTCGACGCGACGACGGGTCAGCAGGCGGCTGGCCAGCAGTTCACGGCCGATGCGGGAAGCGCGCGTCGCCTCGCGCATTTGGTGTCGGACGCAATCTTCACGCGCATCACCGGCGAGAAGGGTTTTTTCGATTCGCGCGTCGTCTTCGTCGACGAGAGCGGGCCGAAGAACCAGCGTCGCAAGCGTCTCGCGATCATGGATCAGGACGGCGCCAATCTGCATTATCTGACGCGCGGCGACGAGCTCGTCGTCACGCCGCGCTTTTCGCCCTCGACGCAGGACGTCACCTACATGGCCATGGCCGGAGAGGGCGATCCGAAGGTCTTTCTGCTCAATGTCGAGAGCGGCGAGCGCGAGCCGCTCGGCGATTTCCCAGGCATGGCCTTCGCGCCGCGCTTCTCTCCCGATGGAAGCAGGGTCGTGATGTCGCTCTCGGAAGGCTCGGAGACGAATCTCTATTCGCTGGATTTGAGCTCGCGCCGCACGACGCGCCTGACGGACACCTCGGCGATCGACACCTCGCCCTGCTACTCGCCCGACGGCGGCAAGATCGTGTTCGAGAGCGACCGCGGCGGCTCGCAGCAGATCTATATGATGAACGCCCATGGCGGCGATGCGAAGCGCATCTCCTTCGGCGGCGGACGCTATTCGACCCCGGTCTGGTCGCCCAAAGGCGATTACATCGCCTTCACGAAGCAGGGCAGCGGCAATTTCGCGATCGGCGTGATGAAGACGGACGGCTCCGGCGAGCGCATCCTGACCGAAGGCTTCCACAACGAAGGGCCGACCTGGGCGCCCAACGGCCTCTTCCTGATGTTCTTTCGCGACTCCGGCGGGGGAGGGGGGCCGAAGATCTACATGGTCGACGTTTTTGGGCGCTCCGAGACGCAAGTCCCGACGCCGGGCTTCGCTTCCGATCCTGCATGGGGGCCGCTGCAGGGGTGAGGGAGCAGGCTCTAAAGTCCAGTCCCGCTCTGCTCAAAGCGAATTCTTATCGAAGAGCCTGGCTGCAAGAGACCGTCTTCATTGCTCGCCCTGAGGACGACGCTCATCTCGTCGGCGCCTCCGGCGGCCGGCTCCTGCGACATCTGCGTGAGCTTGCCGTGAAATAGCTGTCCGGGGATGTCGTCGACGCGAAAAGCGATGGCGTCGCCGAGTCTGTGTGTCGCTGCAAAAGCCGCATCGACCTGCGCTTCGATTTTGACGACGCCAATGTCGCTCGCGACGAGGAAAGATGGTTCTCCGGCTCTTACCATTTTTCCAACATCCACGGCGCGACCGACGATGGTTCCATCGATCGGCGAGACGAGCTCTGCAGTTTTCAGAGTTGCTTTTGTTGCGTTGATCGCCGCTTCCGCAGTCGTCATAGCGGCGTCCTCGCTTAAGGCGCGCGCTTGCGCCCGTTCGTAAGCTCTGCGCGCGGCGCTGAGCGCTTTTTGCTTCCGCGCTCCGCCACGCGCCATTCTGTCGGCAGCGGCTTTCGCTTGACCTGCTTCGGCCCTGGCCCTCTCGGCCTCGGCGATCCTTTGGCGCAACGCCAATTCCTGTCGCGCAAGCTCGTCTTGAAGGCCGCGAGCTTCGATCCTGGCGCAAGGCTGGCCTGCCCGCACGGCTTCTCCCCTCTTGCAGTAGACAGCTCCGATGACGCCCGATGTCTCGGCGGTGATGGGGGTCGTTTCTCTGGCGTGGATTGTCGCGACGACGGCGGACGAGCTTTCCTCCCTTGACTGGAGCGGGAGGCGCCCATGACGCCAGCCCCAAAAGGCGCCGCCGCCCGCAATGACCGCCAATGCGATGAGCGCGCCCGCCATGACGGCCGAGCGGCGCTTAACACGAGGCGCGGCGAGCGCTCGCTCGAAAGCCGAGGGCGCGCGCGTTCCGCCAAGCTTCGCGCCGGCTCGCGGCAGGCCCGGAGCGCTGGCGAATTGCGCCGCCGCGTGCTCGTAAATGTCCTCCTCCTGCGCATTATGGATGTGGACAAGCGATACGATCGATTCCACGATGTGCTGCGCGTCGCGAATAAGATAGGTCTCGAGGTCCTGAAGCCTCAGGCCCTGCGTGAGTCGCGCGAGAAGCCGCGCCTGGTGCAGGATCTCGCGATGGGCTCGGCTCATGGCGCTGAGGCCGTGCGTGTCCTTGAGGAAACCCGAAACCCGCGGATAAACCGTCTCCTCGTCCTCGCGCTCGTGCTTGACGATCTGCGTCGCGACAATCTCATCGGCCTCCGAAATAAGCGCCGTCGCAGCCTGTGCTTTGCAAATGTCCAGCGCGTCGACGATTTCTTGCAGTCGCGCCAGGCTCTTTTCGAGTCTCTCATGCTCTTCGCGAAGGACATTCGCCGCGGATTCCGACATGGTTGGAGCGTCAAAGGCGCGGATCGGGCTCAGCGCCCGCAAGGCGTTGAGAATGACGGCGACGTCGATCGCTTCCTGGATCAAGGCCCCGGCGACGGGCGTCACATAGCCGAAGGCCGCCGCCACCATGGTCAGGCCGGACATTGTCATGCCGGCGACGATGCTTTGCAGGGCGATGGCGCGTGTGCGCTTGCCGATCGCGACCGCTTCGGCGACGCGATCGAGCCGATCGACGAGAAGCACCGCGTCCGCCGCTTCCGAAGAAGCGCTGGCGCCGCGCGCGCCCATGGCCATGCCGACATTTGCGGCGGCCAGCGCGGGAGCGTCATTGATGCCGTCGCCCACCATCAGCGTGAGGGCCATGCGCCGTTCCGCGACAACGGCGTCGACCTTGTCGGAGGGAACGCGTTCGGAGAGCACGGCGTCGAGATCGAGAGCGGCGCCGATTGTTTCGGCCGGCTCCGCGCGGTCGCCCGTGACCATGACAATTCTTTCGACTCCGACGCTTCGCAGGCCGCGTATGGCTCGCGGCGTCTCTCGCCGAAGCTCATCGGCAAAGAGCAGAACGGCGATCATCTTCCCGTCGGCGGCGACAAAGACGGTCAGCGCTGAACGCCAAGAAGCGCGCTGCGCCGCCCGTCGCGCCCATTCTTCCATCCGCTCATCGCTGCGGACGAGACTGAGCGCGCCGACGGCGATCCGCCTTCCCTCGACCAGGCCCGTCAGCCCAGTTCCCAAGACCTCCCGAACGTCTTCGGGCGCGCTGAGCGCAAGGTCCTTGCCGCGGGCCGTCGAAACGATCGTCGCCGCGAGCACATGGTGCGAGGCTTGCTCCAATGACGCGGCCAGACGCAACGCCTCGTCGGGCGAAACTCCTGGAGCCGTTTCGATCGAGACGAGGCGAGCTCCGCCGACCGTCAATGTCCCCGTCTTGTCGAAGAGCACAGTGTGGACGCGCGCCAGGATCTCGAGCGGCCCGCCGCCCTTGATCAATATCCCGCGCCGGGCGGCGAGCGAGGTCCCGCCGATGAAGGCGGCAGGCGCGGCGAGGATCAAGGGGCAAGGCGTCGCCGCCACGAGGACGGCGAGCGCCCTAATCGGGTCCTGCGAAAACCACCAGGCGGCCGCGGCGAGGGCAAGCGTGATTGGCAGGAGCATCAGGGCGTAACGGTCAGCCATGCGCATGAATGGCGCCTTCGCGGCTTGGGCCGCGGAGACCATCCTGACAATGCCCGCATAGGTGCTCTCCCCAGCGGTGGCGCTTGCGCGCATCTCGAAGGCTTCGCCGGCGTTGATCGTCCCGCTGCTCGCGGCCTCGCCAGTGAATCTCGTCACCGGAATGGGCTCACCGGTGAGCGCCGCCTCGTCGAGCAAGGCTCCCGGGCTCGTAATCAAGCCGTCGATCGGGACGATCTCACCGGCGCGCACCAGGATCGCGTCGCCGACAGCGATTGCCTCTATTGGCGCGTCTTCGATGGCGTCGCCGTTCTTCCTGTGAGCCAGACGCGGCGCTCGATCGATGAGCGCTTTCAGATCCCGCTCCGCGCGGCCGACCGCAAAGTCCTCGAGCAGATTGCCGCCCGCATACATGATCGCGATGATGACGCCTGCCAGGCTCTCCCCGAGAGCCAAGGCGCCGGCCATGGAAAGGAACGCGATGGCGTCGACGCCCATGCGCCCGGCCGAAAGGTCGCGAAGGATTGAGATCGCCAAGCTGGCCAGAACCGGGGCTGCACCCAGTCCCCAGGCCCATTGCGCCAACTCCGGCAGGCTCGAAAATTTTGCGGTCAGGCCCGCGCAGAGCCCGGTGACCGTGATGACCAGCAGCACGCGCTTCAGGATACGTCCGTCCATCTGCAGTCCGTTTGTCGCTCGAGGAAGCTAGCGGAAAGGAGTCGCGTTGGTGGCGGCAATGCTTGTGATACTCCCGTCGCGCTTTAGAACGCCACTCGCCTCGATCGATATCGGAAGCGTTCGTCAATCAAAAATGACAAAAAGCCGATCCGACGGTTTAGATCGGATCGGCAAGGTCGCGGGGAGGAGAATTTTCGTCGGTGCGCTGATATATCCCGCCGCTGTCCATTCGCTGTCCGAAGTTGCAATCCGCTCACTCTGGGCTCGCGAAGTGTTTTCAGTCAGTCTCGACGGCGTTTTGACAGCTGGCGCGCGCATTATGAGCTTGTCGGCTCGACCGACTCCATCAAGGGAGACTCCCATGCGCAGGATCGTTCGCAATCTCGCTGCTCTCGTGGTCTTGGCCGCGCCAGCCTTGGCCCAGGCAGGCCCGTCTTGCACGAACCAGCCTCGCGAGAATTGGATCACGGAAGATGCCATGAAGGCCAAGCTCCCGGCGCTTGGCTATGACAAGATCAAGACTTTCAAGGTCACCGGAAGCTGCTATGAAATCTATGGCTACACCAAGGACGGGCAAAAGGCCGAGGTCTATTTCAACCCCGTCTCCGGCGATATCGTGAAATCCTACATAGGCGGCTAGCATGAGCCGGGCGTCTCTCCCGCGCGAGGCCCGAGAGGAGTCACGCGCGGAAATCCGCGTCTGGGATCCCGTCGTGCGGATATTCCACTGGACGGTCGCCGTGGGCTGCTTCGTGGACCTTTTCATCCTGGAGGACGGCAAAGGCGCGCATCGCGCGATCGGCTATATTGTCGCCTTCGCGCTTGTCGCGCGCCTGCTATGGGGATTTATCGGGTCAAAGCACGCGCGCTTTGCCGATTTCGTGCCGACGCCGACAAAGCTCGGCCATTACCTCCAAGCGGTCATGCGAAAGGAAGAGCCAAGATACATCGGCCATAATCCCGCCGGCGCCGTCGTGATGTTGACGCTGATGGGCCTTCTCGCCGCCGTGTCGGTAACGGGTTGGATGCTCACGCTCGACGCCAATTTTGGCAGCAAAGCGCTCGAGGAGTTGCATGAAGGGATCGCTAATCTCATACTTGCCCTTGCGGGGTTGCACGCCGTGGCCGCAATTTACGAGGGCCGGCGACACAATGAAAATCTCGTCTGGGCGATGGTGACGGGCCGCAAGCGCGCATGAGGCTGCTTCTGGTCGAAGATTCGGCGCGGCTTAGAGAGCTTCTCGCCGAAGCTATTCACGGAGCGGGTTGGCGCGTCGACGCCGTCGCCACCGCCGAAGGCGCAAGAGCGGCGATCGCGGTGGCCGCCTATGATTTGCTGCTCGTGGACCTTGGCCTGCCGGATGGCGACGGGCTCGATCTCGTCCGCGGGTTGCGCAAGAGCAGCGTCAAAACGCCCATCCTGGTCTTGACGGCGCGCTCGACGATCGAAGAGCGCATATCGGGACTCGACGCGGGCGCGGACGACTATCTGATAAAGCCTTTCAATCATGGTGAGTTTCTCGCAAGGTGCCGTGCTCTGCTGAGGCGCGCTCCGGATGTGAAGCCGCCCGTTCTGTCCGTCGCGCGGCTCTCTCTCGATGTTGCGAGCGGTCTGGCGAGCAGTTCCAGCGTCGATCTCGGGCTTGCGCCTCGCGAACGAACCCTGCTCGAAATTCTCATGCGCGAAGCCGGCTGCGTCGTTTCGAAGCGAAAGCTGGAACATGCGCTTTCGGAATTCGGAGACGAGCTTTCGAGCAACGCTGTCGAGCTTGCCGTCTCGCGCCTGAGAAAGAAGCTCGAGCCTCATGACAGCGGCGTCGCATTGGAGACCATTCGGGGCATCGGCTATTCGCTTCGTGAGATCGAGCCGTGATCAAAGCCCCGCCCTCGCTCGGCGCGATCGTCACTCGGAGGATCGTTTTTTTCGCGGCGCTCGCCATGGTTGGTCAGCTCGTCGCCGTCGTCCTTTTCACTTGGTCCGACGACATGCAGCTTGGCCACATGGCGATCGAGCAGGAAAGCTTTGCGCTTGCGAAGGGACTGACGCGCGACGCCGGAGGCAGCGTCTCCTACGCCCTTCCCGAGGATTTACGAGGGCGATACCAGCAAGGACGACGAGATTACTTCGCCCGGATTCGCAGCAGAAGCGGCGTCGTTCTTTTCTCGAATTGCGACGTCGAATGCGCCGAAAGATTTCTTCCTCTCAACATCGACCCGCCGAACTTCTGGGTGAGGCAACTGGCCCCCGGGAAGCCTCTGAAGGTTGCGGGGGGCCTCTTGGTCGGCGGCGTCGAACCCATCCTCGTTGAGGTCGCGATCCTGGGCGATGAGGATCATGTGGTTAACGCCGTTTTGATCCATGAGATCAAAGACCACATGGCGGCCCCGATGTCGCTTTTGCTTCTTGTCGTTCTTGCGGCCACCCTGTTTTCTATTCGGCGCGCGCTGAAGCCGGTCGCGCAAACTGCGGCTCAAATTCCAAACATCAACCCGCTCAAGAAGGAGACACGGCTGGCCACGGAGAGGCTGCCGTTAGAGGTCGCAATGTTCACCTCTGCCGTCAACAAGGCGTGCGATCGGTTGGGAGACCTCATGCGTGCGCAGAGAGATTTTACCTCCGCCATTTCACATGAGGTGCGCACGCCGCTCGCCGTCGCACGTCTCGAACTCGAGAAAATCCGGGATCCCAGAGCCCGGAAAGTCGAAGCGGATCTTGAAACGCTCAATCAACTTGTCGAACAGTTGACGACCCTAGCGCGACTAGACGGCGCTGATTGCATCCCGACCCAAAAAATCGATCTCCGGCAATTGGGTGAGGAAGTTGTCAGCGCAATGGCGCCACTGGTTTACGCCTCGGGCAAGTCCATTGAGCTCATCGAGAGGGGAAGCTCGGAATTCAGTGGCTATCCGAGCCTGATCGAAAATGCGATGCGCAATCTGATCGACAACGCGTTGAGACATTCGGGGCCGCAGGCGCATATCTTGGTGGAGGTTGGTCCGGGGCCGGCCTTTCGCGTTTCCGACAACGGCCGGCAGGCCGTCGCCATCGAAACTGGACCCGCCCCTCATTCGCCCCCACGCATCGGGCTCGGGCTCAAGATCGTCGGACGGATCGCCGAAATTCACGGGGGCCGCCTGGATATTGCAAGACCGCCGGCAGGCGGCATGGTGGCTGAAGTTTCCTTTCCCGCCTGAAACTGCGGTTCGGCGATTGCGCCGCACGCGATGGCCTCGAAGGGGGGTGCTTGGCGCCGCAACCCTTGATTTACAGGACGTTAATCCTTTCTTAACTACGTTATCGTTAATAATTTGTTCGTCGTTTGAGCGAGGTCGCCGTGACTGAATCCACTCCCCGCAGTATTCGCTTCCGCGGACGCTCGTTCGACGCGCTCACGCTTGAACCTGACGCGCCGATCGAAGACTGGATCGAGCGGCTCGATGTTTACATCGCGCAATTCCCATTCTTCTTCGCGCGCAAATCGATCGTGATCGACGTGTCCAATCTCCAAATCGACCGCCGGGGAGCTGTTCAATTCGTGAACAGCCTCACAGGGCGCGGCATTCGCATCATGGGTCTCGCGGGCGCGGATCCTGCGTGGACCAGTGAAGATCTTCCGCCGCTCCTGCGCTGGTCGCGCAGCGGCGCGAAGGAAAACCAAATCCAAGTTGATGGCGCCACAGAAGCTGGCGGCGCGGCGAACGGGCTGAACGCCCAGGAGCAGGCGGCGTTCAAGGAAATCGCAGCTGCGCTAGCGATGGACGGACTTGCTGCGCCCGCCGCGCCGAGCGTGTCTCGCTCGCGGCCCGAAACTGTCGCTCCGCTCGTCATCACGTCTCCCGTCCGGTCGGGGCAGACGATTCAATATTTCGACGGCGACGTGACCATCGTCGGCTCCGTGGCTTCGGGAGCGGACATTATCGCCGGCGGCTCCATTCACGTTTACGGGGCGTTGCGTGGGCGCGCCTTTGCAGGCGCAGGCGGCGAGGCGACGGCGCGCATTTTTTGCCGTCGCCTGGAGGCTGAGCTCCTGGCGGTCACCGGGGTTTTTATGACGGCCGACGAGATCAAAGCGAGTGTGCGTGGTCAGGCCGTGCAGGCGTGGCTCGAACAGGATAGCGTCAAAATCGCTCGGCTCGACTGACAGAGGACGAGGAACATGTCGAAAATAATCGTAGTCACATCCGGCAAGGGCGGGGTCGGAAAGACCACCTCAACCGCCGCCCTTGGCGCTGCTCTGGCTCTAGAGGGCCATAAGGTCGCCGTCGTGGACTTCGATGTCGGCTTACGCAATCTCGATCTCATCATGGGCGCCGAAAGACGCGTCGTCTTTGACTTGATCAATGTTGCTCAAGGCGACGCGAAGCTGAACCAGGCGCTCATTCGGGACAAGCGCCTCCCCAACCTCTCCCTGCTGCCGGCGTCGCAGACGCGCGACAAAGACGCGTTGACGGAGGAAGGCGTTGCGCGCGTCATCGAGGAATTGCGGAGCCTTTTCGACTTCGTGATCTGCGACAGTCCTGCAGGCATTGAGCGCGGGGCGACGCTGGCCATGCGCTTTGCGGATGCGGCGGTCGTCGTCGCAAACCCGGAAGTTTCATCGGTGCGCGATTCGGATCGCATTATCGGTCTCCTCGACGCGAAGACCTTCCAGGCGGAGAAGGGCGGCCGGATGGAAAAGCATCTTCTCTTGACGCGATACGACGCGGGACGCGTCGCGCGCGGCGAGATGTTGAGCATCGAAGACGTGCTGGAAATTCTCTCGATTCCCTTGCTCGGGATTGTCCCCGACAATGAGGAGGTGTTGCGCGCCTCGAACCTCGGATCTCCCATTGTCTTGCATAACGCCGCCTGCGCCGCGGCGCGCGCCTACATCGACGCAGCCCAACGTCTCTGCGGCGCCAATGTGCCGATGAGCATTCCGTCGAACCAAGTGGGCCTGTTCCGCAAAATCTTCGGTCGGAGGGCGGCATGAACCTGTTCGGACTTCTCAATCGGCGCGCGACCGCGCCGGTGGCGCGGGAACGGCTGCAAATCCTCTTGGCGCATGAGCGAAAATCCGCCTATCAGGCCGATCTCATCGCGATTCTTCAAAAGGAAGTCCTGATCGCCGTCGCGAAACATATTCCGGTCGATCCGGAAAGAGTCGATGTCTCGATGCATCAGCGCGACATGACATCCGTGCTCAAGATCGACATTGCGATAGAGCCGAGCGCCGTCGACGACAAGTTCCGCGAACGGGCTGCGCTCGCCGCGCAGTATTGACCTGGGCGGGCGTCATTTCGCGAGGAAGGCGCTGATCTCCGCTGCGATCTCGGCGGCGTGCGTCTCCAGCGCGAAATGCCCGGTGTCATAGAAGCGGACAACGGCTCGAGGAATGTCGCGCTTGAACGCCTCGGCGCCCGCCGGCAAAAAGAACGGATCGTTCTTGCCCCACACGGCCAGGAGCGGCGGCGTGTGGGCGCGAAAATACGCCTGAAAAATCGGATAGAGTCGGACGTTGTTCTTGTAATCCCCGAAGAGATCGAGCTGCATTTCGTGCGCGCCTGACCGCGTCAGATAGTAATTGTCGAGCGAGTAGCCGTCGGGAGAGACGGCGCTGGGATCGGGGACGCCCTGCGTATATTGCCAAAGGGTCGTCTCGGGCGCGAGGAACGCGCGGAGCGCTTCCCGATTTGAAGGTGAAGCGTCTTCCCAATAGGCCCGGATCGGGCTCCAGCCCTCGCTCAAGCCTTCCTCATAGGCGTTGCCGTTTTGCGAGATGATCGCCGTGATGCGCTCCGGATGCGTCACAGCCAGTCGGAAGCCAGTCGGCGCGCCGTAATCGAAGACGTAGACGGCATAGCGATCGAAGCCCACGATCTCGGTAAAGCGATCGATCGTCTCCGCGATTTTCTGGAAGCTGTGGCCATTCTCCGGCAAGTCGGAGTTGCCGAACCCCGGCAGATCGGGCGCGATGAGATGGAAGCGATCGGCCAAAAGCGGGATGAGGTCGCGAAACATATGTCCCGCAGTCGGAAACCCGTGGAGCAGCAGCAGCTTTGGGCCGCCTCTCGGCCCCGCTTCACGGTAAAAGACACGGAGACCGTCGACGTCGGCGGTTTTGTAAGTGACGGCGGTCATGGCGACGCTCCCCGGGGCCTTTCCGCTAGCCCGATCCTGGGAACGGGCCACGCATTCAGTTAGGCGTCCGCGTTGGACGCGCCAGGGGCCGCGCCGGCCGCGTCGCATCAATCGCCAAGAGGCGCGGACGCTTTAGCTTGGGACAGTACCGCTCGAAATGCGCAGATCGCGCTCGGCCGTTTTATCTATCCTGCAAGGTCTCTGGTGTGCTCGCTTGCAAAAACATGCCGGAATAAATTGGCGGTCCATGCGCGCCCGGAGGCGGTGCACTCCAGATATTTGAGGCCCGGCTTTATGTATTTATATGTCGAATTCCAGAAAAATTGCGGATAACCTCGTATCAGGTCGCCGGGGTTCGAATATCCGAGCTGTTCGTTGAGGCCCGTCTCCTCGAATTCATAGAATAAGGCGACGCATTTTCGGGGATAATAAGGGTCCGCCAATTGTCCGATCAGGTCGGCCGCTCTGACGAGCCCGGCTTCCGTATCGGTTTCCGCGTGGTCGGCGTCATTGGGAATGGGAAAGCGCGTGAGCTCGACCGCGCGCGCGATCCGCTCGCCGTCTATGTAATCGACGAGCGCGGCGCGTTCTCGGATGAAGAGCTTGGATCGATCGACGTGATAAGGGGCGAGCGCCGCGTCCGATGCGTCCAGGGACAACTTTATGGTGTCGCCCGCGTCGTTGATGACGACATCTTCACGCGTATCGCCGGCGCATATGCCTCTGACATAGCCGATGTCGTGCATTAAGCAGGCGAGCAAAAAATGCGCGGCGTCGATCGAGTCGACCGCCGAGTGCAGTCGCTTTCCCTTTAGAATTTCCCAGCCGACCTGGGTGACGAGGATCGTGTGCTCGAAATTATGGTACAGGGCGTTGCTGATTCCGATGCGCTCGATCGCCATGCGTGACGCGTTTTCGATGACTTCGAGATAAGGGCCTTCGCTGTGACTGAAGGCCCTTTGGAATTCCTGCGTCAGCGACCGGGTGAACCTGTCGGCGACGAGCGCGACGACATCGAGCATGAGGACTTTCCTCCAGGCGAACAGACGGATTGGCGCCGCAGAGCCTCTTACCACAATTTGCGGTGATCTGTTCAGCCGGCGATTGTTCAACCTTGTGGAATGGCGCGAATTGAGGGAAGCTCGCCGGCGAAGAGGATGCGGGAGAGCAATGCGCGAGCGAAGACATGTCGCCTGGCTTTACCAGCAGCTTCCCGGCTTGGTGGCCGACGGAACGCTCTCGAGCGAGGCCGCGCAAAATCTGCGGCGGCGTTACGGTGAAGCGGGGGGAGAAAGCGGGCCGCAAGGGGTGACGCTCTTTGGCGTGCTCGGCGCCGTGCTGATCGGCTGCGGGATCATTTTGCTGATCGCTTATAATTGGGACGATCTCGGCCGCGCGACGCGCGTGGCGCTCTGCTTCACGCCTTTGGTTCTGGCGCAGGCGATCGCGGCCTGGGCCTTGTGGCGCCGCCCCGAAAGCGCGGCCTGGCGCGAGAGCGCCGGCTCCTTTCTCGCGCTCGCCATCGGCGCCTCGATCGCCCTTGTCTCGCAGACCTACGACATCGGCGGGGATCTCGGCGATTTTCTGCTGACCTGGACGCTGCTCGCGCTTCCCATCGCCTATGTGATGCGCGCCACCCTCCCGGCGCTGCTCTATCTCGTCGGCATCGCGGCTTGGGCCGGCGCGCAATGGACGTCGAGCGCCGAGGCGTTGGGCTATTGGGGACTGCTCGGCTTGGTCATGCCGTGGTGGCGGCTCGAGGCGAAGCAAAACCCTTATCGGTCGCCCCCCATAATCTTCGCCTGGCTTTTCGCTCTCGTGCTTCCGTTCGGCGTCGCCGCCTCCTTGCGAAGCGTGCTCGATGTCCACGCGACTTGGTTGCTGCTAGCAAGCGCGATCGCGGGAGCGCTCTTTCTCGCCGGGCTTCGCTTTTGGGGAGAGGCGCCGTCCACGATACAAAAACCCCTGCAGACGCTGGGCGCTCTCGCCCTCATTCTGTTGGGGCTCGCTTTCACTTTCGAGGAAGCCTGGCGATCGCAGATCGGGGCTTGGGGGAGCGGCGCGCAGGCCCTCAAGAACGAGTTCCTGTCGCAGCCGCTCGCCTGGACGATCGTCGTCCTTTGGCTCGGCGGCTGGTTGTGCCTCTGGATCGACAGCTTTCGCTGCAAGGACCCGCTGCGGACGTTCTTGGGCGCAATGCCGCTCTTTCTTGCGGCTGGGCTCGCCTTGACGAATGTCGGCCATTCTTTTTCAGCCATGCTGCTCTTCAACGCCTATCTCTTCGCGCTCGGCGTCGGCGTCCTGCTCTCGGGGCTTCGCGGGCAAAGTCTCGGCAGGGTCAACGGCGGCATGCTGATTCTCGCGGCCGTGATTCTCTTCCGCTTTTTCGACGTGGATCTCGGCTTCATCCCTCGGGCGGTGGCTTTCATCCTTCTCGGCGCCGGCTTCTTGGCCGTGAACGTCGTGATGGCGCGTAGACGCGGAGTGGCGACGCCATGACTTCTCGGGCTAGACTCTGGCTCTTCGCGGCGATGGCGCTCCTGCAGCTGGCGGCGCCCGCGAGCATGATCTACAGTCGCGAGCAGACGCTCTCGAAGGGCGAAGAGTTCAAGTTCCGCACGGCGCCTGTCGATCCCTATGACGCTTTTCGCGGCCGCTATGTGGCGCTCGGGTTCGAGAACCGGGCGGCCTTGGCGCCGGGCGTGACGGCGCCTTTCGGCCAAAGGCTCTACGCGACGATCGAAAAAGGCGACGATGGATTCGCCAAATTCGGCGTCGCCACGCTCTCGCCGCCGAAGGACAAGCCCTATCTCAAGGTGAGAGCCGGCTATGCCAGCGGCGAAGGCGAGATCAATCTGCAATTGCCTTTCGATCGCTTTTACATGGAGGAGGGTAGGGCGCCCGCGGCGGAAGCCGCCTATCGCGAGCACAACCGAAGAGGCGCGCAGGACGCCTATGTCACCGTCCGCGTGCGCGATGGCGACGGTGTCATCGAAAACCTCTATGTCGGCGGGAAGCCGATCGCGGACTTCGTAAAAGAAGCGAAGCCGTGAGAAAGCTTGGACCTAGAGCATGTGATTGGCGCTTGGCGCGGCGTCTTTCTCAGAGATAGATTCGCAATCTGACCTCAGCTTGAGAGAAATTGGCTAACTTTCTCGCAAAAATACTCCGGCGCCTCTTCCGCGACAAAATGGCCGCTGTCCTCGGCGATCAGCGAGGTGAGATTCTGCGCGCGCCCCTGCAGACCTTCTGAGAGCCTCGCTCCCACGCCATAGCGTCCTGCGATCGTCAGCACAGGCATCTCCAGGCGCTTGTCTCCGAAGGACGCCGCGAGCGCCGCATCGTCGCGGAGCGCGCGATAATAATTGAAGCCCGCCGTCATGCCGCCCTCCGTCGCATAATGTCTCGCGAATTCGGAGATCTCGGCTTCGGCGATCGCATCCTTCTTGTGCGACCAGGCGCGGATCTGAGCGGCGATATACTCGCGCTCTCTGCCCTTTGTCAGCATCTCGGGAAAGTCCGGCGCCATATGAAATCCGTAATGCCAAGCGCCTCCGCGCAATGCGTCCATGTTTTCCGTGCCGGGGATAAGGCAGTCCACCAGGACGAGCCTATTGACGCGCTCGGGATGAAGATGGGCGAGCGTGAACGCCGCTTTGCCGCCCATGTCGTGGCCGACGACATGAGCGCGTCCTCCGGCGGCTTCGTCAATCAAGGCGCGAATATCCGCAGCAATCGTTCGCTTGTCGTATCCGTCTGCTGTTCGTTGGGTCAGTCCGAGACCGCGAAGATCCGGGGCGATGAGCGTGAATCGCGTCGAAAGCCGCTCCATCACGTTCCGCCATGCGAACCATGTCTGCGGCCAGCCGTGCAGCAGAACCAGGGCCGGGCCAGCGCCCACGGTGACATAGTGCATGTCTATGCCGTTGACCCGCGCGAAACGGCTGACGCCGCCTTTCGGCACGGGAGCGCTGGCGTCGCTTGCCGCCGGAGCTGACGGCTCGAGCTCGTTCGCGCGGCCTGCCACCGCTGTGATGGCGGCCGTCAGCGTGGATGCGCCCACAAGAAAGCTTCGGCGTCCCGGATTCATGATTGTGCGCTCCTGCAGAAGTGGCGCGCTCACCTTCCGATGCGGGCCGCGAGCTTGCGCCACAAGGAATTGTCGGCCCGAAACACATAGTCGTGTTTCGTCGAGGTCACAGTCGTCGCGCCCTGGGCGATGAGCCAGTCGCAAAATTGCGGCGCGCGCTTTTCTAGGACGCTGAAGATCGCGAGGCCGGCCGATGATCTCTCGCCTAGCGTCGCGCCGAAGCGCTCTTGCGCCTCGCCGAGCAGCGCGTTCGTCACCTCTGAGAGATGCGCCCTGATCTCGCGCGTCGTGCGCGCTTCTTCCTCGGCTGCGATGCGCGAGAGCATCACGCGCGCCGCTTCGCGCGCTTTCTCTCCCCAAGGCGCCTTCAAAGACGCGACGAGATTGGCCTGCGAGCGCAGGATCATGCCGTCTTCCAGGACTTTCAGGCCATTCGCGGCGAGCGTCGCTCCTGTCGTCGTGATGTCGACGATGAGGTCCGCCGTGCCTGCGGCTGGCGCGCCCTCGGTGGCGCCGGCGCTCTCGACGATGAGGTAATCCCCGACGCCATGGACGGAGAAGAAACGACGCGTCGAGTTCACATATTTTGTCGCGACGCGCAGTCCGCGTCCGTGGCGTGCGCGAAACCCCGCCGCGACGTCGGCGAGATCCGCCATCGTGCGCACATCGATCCAGGCGTCGGGCGCGGCGACGACGACATTGGCGGACCCAAACCCCAGTGGCGTCAGGAGCTCGACGCAAGAGTCGGGATCGGCGATCTCCTCGCGCACCAGATCCTCGCCGGTGACGCCGAGATGCGCCTCGCCGCGCGATAAGCGCAGCGTGATTTCCCCGGCGGAGAGGAAGGCCGCCTCGGCGTCATCCACGGAAGCGACGAGGCCGCGATAATCGCGGGCGCCGCGACCCTGCTGAAGCTCGCAGCCGGCGCGGGCGAAAAAGGCGAGCGCGTTCTCTTGGAGCCTTCCCTTGGAGGGCGCGGCGACGATGAGGCGGTCGGAGAAAGCGACGCTCACGAAACCGCTCCCAAACGATCGACGAAGATCGCGGCGCCGACGGCTGGAATATTCGATTGCGCGCCGAGTGATTTCAGGAGGCCGTCGTAGCGCCCGCCCGAGAGCAGGGGCGCGCCCTGCACGCCGGCGCCCGACGGACGCGCCTCGAACATGAAGCCCGAGTAATAGCCGATCGCGTGGGGAAAGCGCGTCGAAAACACCGTCTCCTCCAATTTAACGCCGCGCGCGGCAAGAAAGCTTGTGCGAGTCTCGAAGGCCTCTAGCGCTTCGTCGAGCTTGAGCCCGCTGTCGCGCGCGAGCGCGCGGAGCCTCTCGCTCGCCGCGTCCGGGCTCGCCTCGACCGCAAAGAAATTTACGATTTGCTGGCGCGTGCGTGGGTTCAACGGCTCTTGCAGCGACGCCTGTTCGAGGAAGCGTTCGGCCACCTCCGCCGCCGAGCGGCCGCCCACTGTCGCGGCGCCGGCGATCGCCAGCAGGTCCTCGACGAGCTGGCGCGCGCTCGCCGCGTCGCTCTTCTCCAACGCGGCGCGCACGCCCGCGCCGAGCGCGCCGTTCTGCCGCGGCGCGGGAGCGAGAACGGCCTCGAGCGCCGCGCCGCGCGCGACGCCCGTCTCGATCCGGCGCCGCCAGGCGGGCGGAAGTTCTAGCCGGGCGAGAAAGCTGCGTGAAAGCCCCACGTCGCCGAGCCTGAGCATGAGCCGTGGCGCGCCGGCGGCGGCGGCGGCCTCGAGCGCGACGCCGAGGATTTCAGCGTCGGCGGCCGCAGGGTCCTTGCGCCCGAAGCTCTCGACGCCCGTCTGGAAAAGCTCGCCTTCACCCGCGCGAAAGACCGGGCCGCCATAAGCGATGTCCGCTTCCTCGCCATTCGAAGGCGAGGCGAGATGCTGGAGCGCGACGGGGATCGTGAATTCCGGCCTGAGGCACAGCTCGGATCCCCCGTTCTCTCCGGTGAGATAGAGCTTGCCGCGAAATTCCTCGCCCAGACGATCGAGGAAGATTCCCGCCGGCAAGAGCAGCGCGGGCGCGCGGCGAAGAAATCCCGCAGCGCCGAATTTATCAAGCGCCGCCTGAAGGCGCGCGTCGATGCTGGCGATTGCGCTCTGCGTCACGGCTCGCACGATCCTAAATTCATTGGGCGGGAGCGCTCGGCGTCGCTCGTCGCAGGCTCCCTCTCCCCGCTTGCGGGGAGAGGGAGAAGCGATTGCGAGCCATTCGCGTTTTCTTGGTCCAGCCCTTAACAAGCGCCGCGCGCCGGCGCACGCCGAATCTGGGGCTAAGGTGAAGGGCGGCGCTGCTACCCTCGGTTATAGGCGTCCTGGAAGCGGACGATGTCGTCCTCGCCGAGGTAGGAGCCGGTCTGCACCTCAACGAGCTCCAGGTCGATCTTGCCCGGATTGGTCAGCCGGTGCTTGCAGCCCATCGGCAGATAGATCGACTCGTTTTCGTGCACGAGCTTTGTCAGATCGTCGCAATCGACTTCGGCCGTGCCCCTCACGACGATCCAATGCTCGGCCCGATGGAAATGCATCTGCAGCGAGAGACGTTCGCCGGGTTTCACGACGATGCGCTTGACCTGATAGCGCGCTCCGGAGTCGATCGACTGGTAATAGCCCCAGGGACGGAAGATGCGCTTGTGCTCGCCCGCCTCGCGCCGGTTCTCGCGCTGCAACTGCTGCACGAGCTGCTTGACCTTGTCGCCGTGATCGTGATGCAGCACCAGCACCGCGTCCTGCGTCGTCACCACGATGACGTCGGAGACGCCGACGACGGTGGTCAGCGTCTCATCGGAGCGCACATGCACGTTGGTCGCGTCCATCACGACGCCGTGGCCGCGCACGGAATTGCCGTGCTGGTCGCGCTTGGAGAGTTCCCAAACGGCGCGCCAGCTGCCGACGTCCGACCAGCCGATGTCGGCCGGGATCAACGCCGCCTGAGTCGTCTTCTCCATCACCGCGTAGTCGATCGACTTCTTGGGCGCGAGTTGGAAGGACGCCTCGTCCAGCACGAGGAAGCCGAGATCCATCTTTGCTGCGTCGATCGCGCCCTCGGCTGCGCTGGCGATCGTCGGCTCATATTTGGCGATCTCGGCCTGCATCACGTCGGCGCGGAAGATGAAATTGCCGCTGTTCCAGAAATAGCCCTGGTCGAGGTAGCTCTGCGCCGTCGCGCGGTCGGGCTTTTCGACGAAAGCCTCGAGCTTCAAGACCTCCCCGCCTTCGTGGATCTGCGCGCCAGGACGCAGATAGCCGTAACCCGTCGCCGGCGCATCCGGCTTCACGCCGAGCGTGACGATGTAGCCTTCCTTGGCCGCCTCAGCGGCTTTCTTGCAGAGATCCACGAGCCCGGGCTGATCGCGCACGACATGGTCGGCGGCGAGCACGACGACGACGGTACCCGGCGACCGGCGCGCGGCGAGGCCTGCGGCGACTGCGACCGCGGGGCCGGAATCCCTGCGCATCGGCTCGAGCACGATATCGGCCTGCGCTCCGATCTCGCGAAGCTGGTCGGCGATCAGAAAGCGGTAGTCCACGCTCGAGATCACGATCGGCCGCTCGAAGGCGGGATCGTCGAGCATTTGCATGGTCGTCTGAAAGGTCGAACGCTCCCCGATCAGCGGGATGAATTGCTTGGGCAGGGTCTCGCGCGATTCCGGCCACACCCTGGTGCCGGACCCGCCGCACATGATCACGGGGAGAATTTTCGTCACGATCCGCCTTTCAAGAGAGAGCGCTGCAAATTGCTCGCGTCCCGAAGCTGAAGCGCGCCGGCGAATCGCCGCAGGCGCCTGACGCCGCCGCGGGGCGCAGTTAACCGTTAAACAGGGCGAGAATGCGGGATCGCTCGGGATTTCTCAAGCAGAAGCCGCGCGGCCTCATGATTTGCCCTTTTTCTCCAGCTCGGCCTTCAGGGCGAGGAGCTTGGCGAAGGGCGAATCCGGGTCGGGCAGACGCTCCCGCTGCTTCTTTGGCCCGCCGACGGGATTGCGCCGGCTCTCGTCCCGCGGCGCGCGATTCTCGGGACGCCGATCGCCGCGTCCCGCAGTCTCGCCTTTATGAGGAGGTCGCGGGCCGCTGGGCGCAGAGCGGTTCCTCGCCTCGCCCTCGGCGCGGGCGGGCGCGGCGCCTTCGCCTTCGGCGCGCTGCGGAGAGGAGCGGTGCGGCCCGCGCTCCCGCTCCGCGCCTTGACGAGGACCGCGGGCCTCGCCGCCGCCGTGATGACGACGTGGGCCTTGCGCCGAATGACGCTGCTGGACCCAGACTTCGATCATCGCGACCGGCGCCGCGGCCTCCGGCAATGCGGCGTCTTGCGGCGCGGCTTCGCTTTCGGGCGTTTCGCTCGGCGCTGTCGCCTCGGGCTCGCCCGCCTGCGCTGTCGCGCCTTCGTCTGTCTCGGGGGCAGGGGTCGCTTCGGGGGGCGCCGCCGGCTCTCCTTCTGCTGGGGCCGGGACTTCGACTTCTGCGACGGTCGCGTCGGCGATTTCCAACGCCTCGGCGGCCGGCCCCGCCTCGATGGCGTCCCCGGCTGGCTCGGCGATCCCGGGCTCCGTGGTCTCCGGCTCGGCGGCTTCCGGCTTCGTGACCGCGGCCTCGGTGGCCGGAGCCGCGCCTTCTTCCGCGGCCGGCGCTGCGACCACGGGCTTCGTCGCGGCCGCCGGGATGATCGGCACAGTGATCGCGGGTCCGGGCCGTTGTGCGCTGACATAGCCGAGCGAGCGCAGGATCGAGGCGAAGGCTTCCCCTGAGCAGCCGGTGAGCGAGGTCATCGCCACGGTGACGACGAAGCCGTCGCCGTCCGCGGTTCCCGCAGGCGGCTCGCCAACGCTTGCGCCCGGGCGGTAAGCGATCGCGGGACGGATGAGGTCGGCGAGGCGCTCCAATATGTCCACGCGCACGACCCGGTCGCCGCAGAGCCTATAGCCCGCGGCCCGATAAAATTCTTTGCCGACATTGGGATCGGCGGCGAAGGAGGTGCGGCCCGAGGCCGCAAGATGCGGCGCCTCCTCGAGGCCCTTCACGCCCTCGAGCCCGCCGTGGCGCAGAGCCCAGAGCAGCGAGGCGAGCGAGCGGGGCGCGGGCTTCAGCAAGAGCGGGAGATAGAGGTGATAGGCGCCGAAACGCACGCCGAGCTTGCGGAGCGCGGCGCGATCTTCTTGCGAGAAATTCCGGATTTCCTTGGCGACGCGATAGCGCTCCAAGACGCCGAGCTCCTCGGCGATTTGAAAGGCGACGCCGCGGACGGTCCCGGAAAGTCCCTCGCCCGATTCGAGCGGCTCGAGCGCGCCGAGCAGTTTTTTGATGCGTTGGGCGAGCCAAAGCTCCAGCCGGCGCTTCACCTTCTCGAGCAAGGCTTCCCCGAGCTCGGGGTCGGCGAGGACCTGGGCCGTCGGCTTCAGCACCCCGGGCCCTGGCGCGATCCTGCCGACCGGCTCCCCGAGCCAGCGGATCGTCCCGTCGTTTGCGAGCGCGAAAGCCTCGTCCACCGCGTCGGCGATGCGGGTGGAGCGCGCTTCGTATTCGGCCCCGAGCGCCCTGTGCGCTGCCGCGTTGAGCGCCTTCGCCGCCTCGCCAGCGACGCTTGGGTCCGCCGTGAAGCGGAAACCCTGCAGCGACCCGACATGCTGGCCCTCAACGATAACGTCGCCACCAGAAGTGATTTCGGCTTCAAGCATTGCATTCTCTCTGAGGCGCCGCATCAAAACGCTGGCGCGGCGGTCGACGAAGCGCTGAATGAGGCCTTCGTGCAGCGCGGAGGACAGCCTGTCCTCTACCCGACGCGCGACGCCCTGCCAATGGGCGGCGTCGTCCAGCCAGCCCGCATGGTTTGCGACGAAGCACCAGGTTCTAACCTGCGCGAGGCGATTCGCAAGGGTCGCGATGTCGCCCTCGACCATGTCCACCAGGGCGATCTGGCGGGCGATCCAGTCCGGCGGAATTTTCCCGCGTCGGGCGATGAAGGCGAAGATTGTCGCCGCGAGCTCCGCGTGGGCGGCGGGCGAGGTCTTGCGGTAATCGGGAATCTGGCAGGCTTCCCACAGACGCTCCACGTCGGCTCTGACCTTGGCGTTGCGGCGCACGCCCTCGTCGCGAGCGAGAATTTCGAGCGCGATCTGATCCTCGCGCGGAGGGGCGCGCACGAGGCCCGGCTCCTTCGGCGCGCGATCGAGGGAGGCGGCGAGGTCCTCGATCGAGGAGAAGTCGAGCTCGGGATTGCGCCATTGCAGCGTCGCCACGGGATCGAAACGATGCGCCTCCAGCGCCTCGACCAGTTCTTCATCGAAAGGCGGACAGCGGCCGGTCGTCGCAAAGGCGCCGTCGCTCATATGCCGCCCGGCGCGGCCGGCGATTTGCCCGAATTCCGCGCTCGTGAGCCGGCGATGGCGCCAGCCGTCGAATTTTCTGTCGGAGGCGAAGGCGATCAGATCGATATCGAGGTTGAGCCCCATGCCGATCGCGTCCGTCGCGACAATATAATCGACCTCGCCGCTCTGATAGAGCTCGACTTGCGCGTTGCGCGTCTTGGGAGACAGCGCCCCGAGCACGACGGCCGCCCCGCCCCGCTGGCGCTTGATCCACTCGGCGATCGCATAGACCTCTTCCGCCGAGAAGGCGACGACCGCGCTGCGCGGCGGCAGCCGCACAATCTTGCGCGCGCCCGCATGGGTGAGCTGCGACATCCGCGGGCGCGAGAAGATCGGCGCGCCGGGCAGAAAGCGCTGGATCACCGGCGCGAGCGTCTGCGCGCCGATCAGAAGCGTCTCGGCCTTGCCGCGCCAGCGCAGCAGACGGTCGGTGAAGATGTGGCCGCGGTCGTAATCGGCGGCGAGCTGCGCCTCGTCGATCGCCAGGAACTCAACGTCGAGATCGCGCGGCATGGCTTCCACCGTCGCGACCCAGTAGTCCGGCGCGGGCGGCTTGATCTTCTCTTCGCCGGTGACCAGCGCGACCCTGTCCGCGCCGACCTTCTGGACCACGCGCCCATACACCTCTCGCGCGAGCAGACGCAGCGGCAGGCCGATCAGGCCGCTCTTGAAGGAGAGCATGCGCTCGATGGCGTGATGCGTCTTGCCGGTGTTGGTCGGCCCGAGCAGCGCGGCGACGCCCTTATGCGGGGGCTGCGAGAGCTGAGGCGCCCGCGACGCCGGGCGCGGCGTCGCGCTCGAGAGGGGCGCGGCCAACGCCTCCTGGAAAAAATCCGACCCTTCCGCCACCGACCGCTCCCACGGACGCCCTATCGAGCACGGGGCGCTTCAATCACATAGCGGAAAGTTCCGCCTCTGGCGATTTGGCGAAGCCTGGCGGAAACCGGCCCCCTGTACGATTCGCAGCCTTCCCCGAACGCCTCTCGACCGATTTATCCACGATATCCACGAATTTCCCCAACATATAGGGTTCATAAAGAATTTGATCACAAAATCTTGACGTGGGTCCGCCTTTGGCCCACTCTTCGGATATTACGAATGGACACGCGGGCGCGGGATCGGGGCGGGGATGCCGGCGGTTCGAATGACCCGGAGCCGCCCGTTCGTCAGCGCGCCAGCGTTCCCGAAAAGAGTCCGCGAGCCGAAGCGTTTCCACCCGGCGCCCCGGGCCAAGGCTTGCGCCTTGGCGGCGCGGGCGCCGACGACGAGCCTTGCGCCCTAGATGACGAGGGCGCCCCAGCAGGAATTGACCCATGAGAATCGAGCGGCGCTTCACCACGGCTGGACAGTCTCCCTATGCGTCGATCGCGTTCCGCGCCGGCAGGAGCGAGATCCGCAATCCGGACGGCTCGGTCGTTTTCTCGCTCGAGAACATCGAGGTCCCGGCAGCCTGGAGCCAGGTCGCCTGCGACGTGCTGGCGCAGAAATATTTCCGCAAGGCCGGCGTGCCGTTGAAGCTCAAGCGCGTCGAAGAGAATGCGGTTCCCGCGTTCCTGTGGCGTTCGGTCGCCGACAGCGAGGCGCTCGCGGCGCTGCCCAAGGACAAGCGCCAGGGCTCGGAGACCAGCGCCAAGCAGGTCTTCGACCGGCTCGCCGGCGCCTGGGCCTATTGGGGCTGGAAGGGCGGCTATTTCGATGGGGAAGAGGACGCCGAGGCCTTCCTCGACGAGCTTCGCTATATGATGGCGATGCAGATGGCGGCGCCCAACTCGCCGCAATGGTTCAACACAGGACTCCATTGGGCCTATGGCGTCGACGGCCCGGGGCAGGGGCACTATTACGTCGATTTCTCCAACGGCAAGCTCGTCAAGTCCAAGAGCGCTTACGAGCACCCGCAGCCGCACGCCTGCTTCATCCAGTCTGTCGCCGACGATCTCGTCAATGACGGCGGGATCATGGACCTCTGGGTGCGCGAGGCGCGGCTCTTCAAATATGGCTCGGGCACGGGCTCGAACTTCTCGAAGCTGCGCGGCGAGAAGGAGAAGCTCTCGGGCGGGGGCTCCTCCTCGGGGCTGATGTCCTTCCTGAAGATCGGCGACCGCGCCGCGGGCGCGATCAAGTCGGGCGGCACGACGCGGCGCGCGGCCAAGATGGTCATCGTCGACGTCGATCACCCCGACATCGAGGATTTCATCGACTGGAAGGTGAAGGAAGAAGAGAAGGTTGCGGCGCTCGTCGCCGGCTCCAAGATCGTCAAGAAGCATCTGAAGGCGATCCTGCGCGCCTGCGTCAACTGCGAAGGTCCGAACGACGACTGCTTCAACCCGGAGATCAACCCGGCCTTGAAGCGGGAGATCAAGCTCGCGCGGCGCGAGGAAGTGCCGGACGCGCTGATCAGGCGCGTGATCCAATACGCTCGCCAAGGTTTCAAGGACATCGAGTTCGACACATTCGACGTCGATTGGGACAGCGAGGCCTATCTGACGGTCTCGGGTCAGAACTCCAACAACACCGTGCGCGTCAGCGACGCTTTCCTCAAGGCGGTCGAGAAGGACGAGGATTGGTCTCTCACCAAAAGGCTCGACGGCAAAGTCTCGAAAACGCTCAAGGCGCGCGAGCTCTGGGAGAAGATCGGCTACGCCGCCTGGGCCTCCGCCGATCCCGGCGTGCAGTTCCACACGACGATCAACGACTGGCACACTTGCCCGAAGGGCGGCGAGATCAGGGCCTCGAACCCCTGCTCGGAATATATGTTCCTCGACGACACGGCCTGCAATCTCGCCTCGCTGAACCTGTTGCAGTTCCGGAGTCCCGAGACGAAGCGCATTGACGTCGAAGCCTATGAGCACGCGACGCGCCTCTGGACGATCGTGCTCGAGATCTCCGTCCTGATGGCGCAGTTTCCCTCGCGCGAGATCGCCCAGCTTTCGTACGAATACCGTACTCTCGGCCTGGGTTACGCCAATCTCGGCGGCCTCTTGATGTCGTCGGGCATCGCCTATGACAGCGCCGAGGGACGCGCGATCGGCGGCGCGCTTTCGGCGATCCTGACTGGCGTCGCCTATCGCACCTCGGCGGAAATGGCGCGCGAGCGCGGGCCCTTCGCGCGCTTCATGGAGAACCGCGAGGCGATGCTGCGCGTCATGCGCAATCATGCGCGCGCCGCGCGCGGCGAGACGCAGGGCTATGAAAAGCTCGCGACGCCGCCCGTGCCGCTCGACCACGCCGCTTGCCCGGATAGGCTGCTCGTCGAGGCCGCCGTCAACTCCTGGGAGGAGGCCTTAAAGCTCGGCGAGATGTACGGCTATCGCAACGCGCAGGTCTCGGTCATCGCGCCGACGGGCACGATCGGTCTCGTCATGGATTGCGACACGACCGGCATCGAGCCCGATTTCGCGCTGGTGAAATTCAAGAAGCTCGCCGGCGGCGGCTACCTCAAGATCGTCAATCGCGCCGTGCCGGAGGCGCTGCGCGCGCTGGGCTATCCCGAATCGGAGATCGCCGAGATCGAGGCTCACGCGGTTGGCCACGGCTCGCTTTCCAACGCGCCGGCGATCAACGTCGCGACCTTGCGCGCCAAGGGCTTCTCCGACGAGAAGCTTAGCGTTGTCGAAGCGGCGCTCGCTTCCGCCTTCGACATCAAATTCGTCTTCAACAAATGGACGCTCGGCGCAGATTTTCTGACCGGCGCGCTGAAGGTTCCGGCTGCGGCGCTGGAGGACAAGAATTTCGACCTGCTCACGGCGCTGGGCTTCACGCGCCAGGAGATCGAGCAGGCGAACACGCATATTTGCGGCGCGATGACGCTCGAGGGCGCGCCATTCCTCAAGCCGGCGCATTATCCCGTCTTCGACTGCGCCAATCCCTGCGGGCGTCTGGGCAAGCGCTATCTCTCGGTCGAGTCGCACATCCGCATGATGGCCGCGGCGCAGCCCTTCATCTCGGGCGCGATCTCGAAGACGATCAACATGCCCAATGACGCGACGATCGAGGACTGCGAACAGGCCTATCTCCTCTCCTGGCGCCTCGCGCTCAAGGCCAATGCGCTCTATCGTGACGGCTCGAAGCTCTCGCAGCCGCTTTCGGCGCAGCTCTTGGCGGCGGACGAAGAGGACGACGACGTGCAAGAGCGCGTCGATGAGCTCCTCGCGCAGAACACGCCGGCGCGCGTAGCCCAAGTCGCCGAGCGCGTCGTCGAGCGCATTGTGCATCAGCTCGTGCGCGAGCGCGAGAAGCTCCCCGATCGCCGCAAGGGCTACACGCAAAAGGCGGCGGTCGGCGGGCACAAGGTCTATCTGCGCACGGGCGAATATGTCGACGGGCGCCTGGGAGAGATCTTCATCGACATGCACAAGGAGGGCGCGGCCTTCCGGAGCTTGATGAATAATTTCGCGATCGCGATCTCGCTTGGCCTCCAATATGGCGTGCCGCTCGAGGAATATGTCGACGCCTTCACCTTCACGCGCTTTGAGCCGGCAGGCCTCGTGCTCGGCAATGACGCGATCAAGATGGCGACCTCCATTCTCGATTACGTCTTCCGCGAGCTCGCGATTTCCTATCTGGGCCGTCACGATCTCGCGCATGTCTCGCCTGACGACATTGGCCATGACGTGCTGGGCAAGGGCGAGCATGAAGGCAAGGCGGAGACCGCGGCGATCGTCTCGCGGGGGCTGCTGCGTAACAAGACCGACCGGCTGAGCCTCGTGCGCAACGCGCCGCAAGCGGTGGGCTCGGTGGGCGCGGTGGCGCTGAAGTCGGAGCCGGAGCTCGCACTAGGCGACACGCCACTTTCCATTCTTGGCTGGACCGAGCCCTCGAAACCCGTCGATGGCGTCGCCGAGAAGCGCGCCGAGGCGCGCATGAAGGGCTATGTCGGCGAAGCCTGCCCCGAATGCGCGAATTTCACGCTCGTGCGCAACGGGACCTGCCTGAAGTGCGAGACCTGCGGGGCGACGACGGGGTGTTCCTAACGAAGGGGGACGCCCATGCCGATCGACCACAAAGTCGCATTTCGTTCATACGAAACACTGCTCGCATCGGCTATGGATGAGCGAGAAAGGGCTGGCGTTGATCATCTGTGCCAACTCCGCTTTCGGATCCTGATTGAGAGGAATGTTAGTCTCGATCCTGAAAGAAAGGAAATGCTTCGCCTCCTCCGGCATGATCGGGAGGAGGAGCCTTACTTTGATCGGAAAGAGCTGGCGATAGTTTGCAACGAAGGTTTGTGGGACGAGGCTGGGGATGCGATTCCAGAGCCTCTGGCTTGCTTCAAGTTGCTTCATGAGCTTGCTCATGCAAAATTTCACAAGCATGCCATCTCGTCGTTTTCATATAGTACCGAATCTCAAATCGCTTATGCCGAGAACACGGAGAGCGCGGAGTGGCAAGCGAACGCTTGGGCTGCGCTTGTGATGGCGCCAGCCTATCTTGCGGTGGGATGCGATGATCGAGCTTCATTCATGTGCCGGTTCAACTTCCCGTCAGAGTTCTATGACTTTTGGCGAGCGCTTCAGGAGAGAAGACCGCTCAGAATGAGTTCCGAATTCTGTCTAAGATGCGGATCTCAGTCGGTTGCGATCATCGCATCGAGGCTCCGATGCATTGCTTGCGGTGTCTCATGTAGATGAGATGCACACGATGCCCCCTCCCCAACCCTCCCCCGCTTCGCGGGAGAGGGGGCGGGTTGCGCATGTGATGACGGTACTGGGAACTTCGACGTAAGCAGTAATGGCGCGCCCGCGCATCCCTCTCCCGCGCAGCGGGGGAGGTAGCGAGCGCAGCGAGCCGGAGGGGGCGTGAAAGGACCGCCGTGTGCGTCAGACAAAGACCATGACGCAGCATGCGCGTGGGCTGCGGCATGATCTCACTGACGCCGAACGCAAGCTTTGGTATCGGCTGCGCGCGCATCGCCTTGCGGGTCACTCTTTTCGACGGCAGGCGCCTTGTGGCCCTTTCATCGCGGATTTCATCTGTGCGACGGCGAACCTCGTCATCGAGGTGGACGGCGCGACGCATTCGACCGACGAATAGATTGCCGACGACGCGCGACGTGAGGCGTGGTTCGGCGCCAATGGGTATCGCGTGTTGCGCGTCAGCAATGACGACGTGTATCGCAATCTCGACGGCGTCTGCGAGACGATTCTGGCTTGGGTAGAGGGTAGGGGCGGCGCTTAGATTGTCCCCTCCCCAACCCTCCCCCGCGTAGCCCGTCGAATGACGGGCTACGCGGGGGAGGGGGCAGATTCGGCCCTTATGATTTGCGATAGGCTGATGGTGAGCGTCCCCTCTCCCGCGGAGCGGGGGAGGTGGCGAGCGGAGCGAGCCGGAGGGGGCTCCACTGCTCACGCCACCTTCGACTTCTCCATCATCTCGACGAAGCGCTGGAAGAGGTAATGGCTGTCCTGCGGGCCGGGCGAGGCTTCGGGGTGGTGCTGCACCGAGAAGGCCGGACGGTCTGTGAGCGCGATGCCGCAATTGGAGCCGTCGAAGAGCGAGCGATGCGTCTCCGTGGCGTTGGCCGGCAGCGTGTCGCGATCGACGGCGAAGCCGTGGTTCATCGAGACGATCTCGACCTTGCCGGTCGTGAAATCCTTGACCGGATGATTGGCGCCGTGATGGCCCTGCGGCATTTTCCTTGTCTTCGCGCCGACCGCGAGCGCCATCATCTGATGACCGAGGCATATGCCGAAGGTCGGCACCTTCTTCTCGAGCAGCGCCTTGATGACCGGCACGGCGTATTTGCCTGTTTCGGCCGGGTCGCCCGGGCCATTCGACAAAAAGACGCCGTCGGGGTGGTAGGCGAGAATCTCGGAAGCGGGCGCCGTGGCCGGGGCCACGATCACCTCGCAGCCGGCCTCGGCCAACAGCCGCAGGATGTTGCGTTTGACGCCATAGTCGATCGCGACGACGCGCAGTTTCGGCTCTCCGTCGCGCACGCCATAGCCTGAGCCGAGCTTCCAGCTCGTCTCCTTCCAGTCGAAACGCTCCTTGGCGCCGACCGAAGGCACGAGGTCTGTGCCGTCAATGCCGTGCCAGGCGGCAGCCTTGGCGCGTAGCCGCTCGAGGTCGAAGCGCCCGTCCGGCGCATGCGCGATGACGGCGTTCGGCATGCCCCGGTCCCGGATGAAGGCGGTCAGCGCGCGCGTGTCGATCCCATACAGGCCGATGATCCCGCGCGAAGAGAGCCAGTCGGCCAGCGGCGTTTGCGCGCGATGGCTTGAGGGCTCTGTCGGCTTCAGGCCGAAGATCGCGCCGAGGGCGCCGGCGCTGCGCGAAAAATCGACGGTCTCGACGTCCTCGTCATTCGCGCCGACATTGCCAATATGCGGAAAGGTGAAAGTGATGATCTGCCCGGCGTAGGAAGGATCGGTCAAAATCTCCTGATAGCCGGTCATCGCCGTATTGAAGCAGACCTCGCCGACGGCCTCTCCCTCGGCGCCGACGCCAAAGCCTTCGAGAACCTCGCCCGAAGCCAGCACCAGCACGCCCGTCTTCACCGGTTTGGTCCAGCCCTGTTCTTTTCCTTGATCCACGCTCGCGCCCGCTCTATGCCCGTCGTCCGTCCCGGCGAGGGCTTCGCCCCCGGTCTTATATAAACGGCTGTCAAGGGGAAAGGCCATGCGCGAAAAACTGAAAGAGGACATGAAAGTCGCCATGAAGGCGGGCGAGCGCGAGAAGGTCGACGCGCTGCGGCTCATCAACGCCGCGTTGAAGGACAAGGACATTGAGGCGCGGGTTGCCGGCGGGACGGTCGCCAACGCCGATGTGCTCGCCGTGCTGCAGAAGATGATCAAGAGCCGTCAGGAATCGCTCGATATTTACGAGAAGAACAACCGTCCCGATCTCGCCGCGAAAGAAAAGAGCGAGATCGCGGTGATCATGAGCTATCTGCCTCAGCAGCTCAGCGAGGCCGAGGCGGCGGAGGCGATCAAAGCGGCGATCGCAGAGGTCGGCGCCAGCTCCATCAAGGATATGGGCAAGGTCGTGGCCGCGCTCAAGGAAAAGCACGCCGGCCGCATGGATTTTTCCAAGGCGAGCGCGGCGGTGAAGGCGGCGCTGTCAGGGTGAGCCGCCGAGTCTTCTCCCTCTCCCGCGTGCGGGGGAGGGGTCGGGGAGGGGGCTTCTACTCCCTCTCTCAGCGCCCCAGCGCCTTCGTCAGCTCCTGCGCGTTATGGCGCATCATCGCGACATAGGTCGCGGCCGGGCCGCGGGGTCCTGAGAGCGCGTCGGAATAGAGCTCGCCGCCGAGCTTCACGCTGCTTTCCGCCGCGAGGCGCCGGGCGAGGCGCGGATCGGAGATGTTCTCCAAAAAGACCGCCGCGACCTTCTCGTGGCGCGCCGCGTCGATGATGCGGGCGATGTCGCGCGCCGAGGGCTCGGCTTCGGTCGAGACGCCCTGCGGCGCGATGAACGCCAGCCCATAGCGCGCGGCGAAATAGCCGAAAGCGTCATGCGTCGAGACGATGCGGCGCCGGTCGCTCGGTATCCCCGCGATCGCGGCGACGATCTCCTTATCGAGCGCCTCCAACCGCGCGAGATAGGCCGCCGCTCTCTTCTCATAGAGCGCGCTGCGCCCCGGGTCCGCGGCTGTGAGGGCGTCGCGGATGGTCTCCACATAGCGGCGGGCGTTGGCGACATCCTGCCAGGCGTGCGGATCGGCGCCGCCGTCGAGCTCGCGGGGCGCGACGCCAGCGCTCGCGACGACGACGCGGGCCTTGGCGTTGGAAGCGGCGACAAGGCGGTCGAGCCAGCCCTCGAAGCCGAGCCCATTAACGAAAACGAGCTTGGCCTCGCTGAGCTTCCTCGCGTCCGCCGGGGTCGGCTCATAGACATGCGCGTCGCCGTCGGGCCCGACGATCACGCTCACCGTTGCCGCGTCGCCGGCGACCTCACGCACGAAGTCGCCGAGGATCGAGAAGCTCGCGACGACGGGCAGCGGCGCTGCCGGCGTTTCCGCCGCGGCCGGCGCCGCCGCAAGGACGCAGAGCAGCAGGAGAATTCGCTTTAGTCTTCGCATGGCTGCCTCCTCGGCAGGATTTGGCGTCGCGATGCGAGACCGAGCGCCACAAAATAGGCGAGACCGGCGCAAAGCACGATCGACGGTCCCGTGGGCGCGCCGGAGTGGTAGGAGAATACGAGACCCGCATAAACGCAGGCCGCGCCGATCAGCGCCGCGAGCGCCAGCGTCGTCGAGAGATCGCGGGCCAAGAGCCTCGCTACGGCGGCGGGAAGCATCATGAGCCCGACCGCCATCAGCGTGCCGAGCGCTTGAAAGCCCGCGACGAGATTGAGCACGACGAGAGCGAGAAACAGAAAGGGGATGAACTCGCCCCAGCGGCTGGCGCGGCGCAGAAAAACGGGGTCGAGCGTGTCGAGCGCGAGCGCGCGATAGAAGACCGCGATGAGCGCGAGCGTCACGCTCGCGACGCCGGCAAGCAGGTAGAGCGCCGCATCGTCGAGAGAGAGAGCCGAGCCGAACAGCACATGCAGCAGATCCACGCTCGAGCCTTTGATCGAGATGAGCGTGACGCCGAGCGCGAGCGAGACGAGGTAGAAGGCGGCGAGCGACGCATCCTCGCGCAACGCCGAGAGTCTCGCGGCTGCGCCCGAGAGCAGGGCGACGGCGAGCCCCGCGACGAGCCCGCCGAAGCTCATCGCCGGAAGCGACAAGCCGGCGAGGAGATAGCCGATCGCCGCGCCGGGCAGAATCGCATGTGAGAGCGCGTCGCCGGCAAGAGACATGCGCCGCAGCACCAGAAACACGCCGAGCGGACTTCCCGACAGCGCGAGCGCGAGGCCGCCCACGAGCGCGCGCCGCATGAAGCCATAGTCCGCAAAAGGTGCGACGAGGAGGTCAAACAGCATGGCGCGCCGCCCGCGATTCTCGCACCGCTTCGCGCTTTCGCGCCGCCAGCTCCGCAGCGGCCAAATTCTCTTCGCTGAGCGCGCGGCGCGTGTCTCCGAAAAAGATCGGCCGTCCGGCGACGAGCAGCGTCGTGGGAAAGGCGCGGCGCACGAGGTCGAATTCGTGTAGCGCCGCGATGACCGTGCGGCCTTGCGCATGCCAGCGCTCGACGAGCGTGAGCAGATGCTCGGTCGTCGCCCGGTCGATCGCGCCGAAGGGTTCGTCGAGGAGGATCACGTCGCGATCCTCGACGATCAGTCGCGCAAAAAGCGCGCGCTGAAGCTGGCCCCCCGAAAGCGCGCCAAGCGGGCGACGCTCCAGGCTTGAAAGGCCGACGGCTTCTAATGCGGCGGCGACGCGTGCGCGCTCCTCGGCGTTGGAGCCGGCGAAAAGGCCGCGCCGGCGCAGCGCGCCGAGCGAGACGAATTCGCCCACGCGAATGGGGAAGGTCACGTCTATGTCCGCGCTCTGCGGCAGATAGGCGATCTCCCCGGCCGAGCCGCCCGCGATGCGCACGCGTCCGGAGAGCGGCTTGAGCAGCCCGGCGATGGCTTTGAGGATCGTCGACTTGCCGCCACCGTTCGGCCCGCAGAGCGCTAAGAGCTCTCCGGGCCGGACGGCGCCGTCGAGTCCCTCGACGACGTCGCGCCCTTCATAGCCCAGCGTCAGATTTTCCAGCGTGATCGTCGGCGCGGCGGGCGCGCTCACCGCAGCGCCCAATAAACGAGGCCCCAGAGGCCGACGAGCGCGACCAGGATCGGCGAGAGCCGTGCCCAAGCTGACGCGCCGAGCGCGTCGCGCATCGGGCTGTCGGCGGGCGACGGAGCTTTCTTAAAGGCGGCGGTCGCGGGCAGGTCGGACATGCGAGCGTTATAACATAACGTCGGCCGGAAGAAAGACGCTGTGCTCCTCGTTTTCTCTTCGCCGCTCACCGACGGGCCTGGGCTTCTGGTACCTCATCGGGGGAGACTGTGGCGCCGATGCAACAGGCGAAATATTTGTTTATTGTCTCATACAACTCCACTTTATAACGATTTACTTTGGTGTTTCCGCGTGCATTCTCCCAACGCACGGCTGACGCTGCGCCATTGCAAACATCGATCGAGCTGGAGGAACTGTCGTGACCGTCGTAACCTATAGTTTTAACAATGATCCGCTGTATACTGTCACCTCGCTCTCCTCACCTCCGCCGAGCACCGGAACACCCGAAGGGTATTTGTCCGGCTCCTTCACGGTTGATTTCGCCACCAACAGCGTCATCTCCTCGAGCTTGGGTTTTACCCCGGTCGGAGGGGCTTCCGTCACCTTTGCGAACCCCAATTTTGCGGTGGCCACGCCTCCTGGAGGATTTTCGGTCTATATCGGATCCTGGTCCGGTCCTGGGATTTCCGGCGGCCCTGATTTCATTTCTACCGATGCCACTGGCTACGAGGCTGTTGTCGATTGGCTCCAGGCTTCAGGGAGCACGCCGTCGACAGTTGCTGTCGACTATCTCGGGCCGAATTCTACCATCAATACTACGACCGGGGACGTCACGGGCACATTCCTCGCAAACATCGACGCTCCAGTGATCGCGCAAGTTTTGGATTCGGCCCCTGGCCCGCTTCCCGGCGCCGGCTTGCCGGCCTTGGCGCTTCTCGTCCTCGTTCTGGTCGCAAGCATATGCGCAAGCGGCTCGTGGGGTAGGGGGCTTCCTCGGCTGCGGGGAGCTTCCACGACCTCGCGCCCTCGCCTTAGCGCGTTTCCCGCTCGAACGGAATCGTTCGAGCGATAAGGAATCGCGCCAAGTTAGAAACTTCGAGCATGTCCTGACCGGAAAACCGCTTCGCAGTTTTCCGTGACATGCTCCGGGCCGCCACGCGGGCGCGGCGGCCTAAGGCGCTTCAAGTCAGAAGCTCACGGTTGCTGGACACATCCGATGCTCGGGTCGTTGCCGCCGTGACCGGCGCAGAGCTGGTCCGGAGAGCCCCCGCCGCACTGACAGCTGCCGTCATTGCAATGCGCGCAAGTCTGCGGATGCGAGCAGGATGCGAGTTGCTGGTTGCGCGCATTCGTTTCGTCAATGGGCGGCTGGGCCGCCACATTCAGGCACCATTGGAAATGCGTCTGGAAGTCGCTCTGCCATCGCGGACCGCTGAACCCGCAGTGCTGTGCGAGGTTCTGTTGATTGGCGGCGACGGCGGCGTGCGCGTACTGTTGGCAGACAGGATATTTCAGCCGATGCGGCGCCTGGCCATTGTCGGCAGCGGCTTCCGACCGCGTGGCCGGCGACACGCAGACATGATCGCCTGGACCGCAAGCTTCGCGCCACACGAAGCCTTGTATGCAAGTGTCTGGCCCGTACGGTCCTCCGCCCGCCTGACGCCGGCTGGCGGCTTGAGCGTTGTCCTGAGCCGCCTGCGTGCGAAGGTTCGGCGTGACGCAGACATGATCGCTCGGCCCGCAGGCTTCGCGCCAGACATATCCCTCCGCGCAGGTGTCGGGTCCGAAATCGCCGATGGCCAAGGCGCGTTCCGCCCAAAGGCCTGTAAGGACCAAAAGCAGGGCCGCCGCAATTTGGGTCGCTGAATGCTTCAACATCTTGTGCACCTCCGGAAAGCAGCGCCCGGGCGACAATGGAAAGTTCAAAAACTCTTCGCCACATCAACGGCGCAGCCGCAGCATGCGCCTCGAACTGGCAGCTGACAAGCTAAGCCGCAGCGCGAATGACCTGTCGGCCGAGCTTGGCAAAGTCCCGACTCGGATCGGTCAAGCTTGCGGCGCCTTTTGGGGAATAAGTCGGCGCTCCTGATCCTTCTCGAATCTGCGTCGTCCCCGCGCGACCTTGCGTCTTCTTGACGCCACCGGCCTCCTGTGGCCATTGGCGAGACGGCCTGCGGCGCGGCCATTCATCTTCCAGGGAGCGGTTTAGGGATGAACATCCACGAATATCAAGCCAAAGCCATTTTGCGCGAGTTCGGCGCGCCGGTCGCCGTGGGCGTTCCGGTGCTCAAGGCCGAAGAGGCCGCCGCCGCCGCGAAGCAGCTTCCGGGCCCGGTCTATGTCGTTAAGGCGCAGATTCACGCGGGCGGACGCGGCAAGGGCCATTTCAAGGAGGCCGCCGCGGGCGAGAAGGGCGGCGTGCGCATCGCCAAATCGATCGAGGAGGCGGAGACCTTCGCCAAGCAGATGCTCGGCAACACGCTTGTCACCGTGCAGACGGGCGAGGCCGGCAAGCAGGTCAACCGTCTCTACATCGAGGACGGGGCCGCGATCGACAAGGAGTTCTATCTGTCGCTGCTCATCGACCGCGCGACGTCGCGCGTCTCTTTCGTCGTCTCGACCGAAGGCGGCATGAGCATCGAGGACGTCGCCCATGAGACGCCTGAGAAAATCGTGACCTTCGCGGTCGATCCGGCGACCGGAATCATGCCGCATCATGGCCGCCACGTCGCCGATGCGTTGAAGCTCACGGGCGATCTCGCCAAGCAGGCCGGCAAGCTCACCGAGCAGCTCTATACCGCCTTCGTGGAGAAGGACATGGAGCTCCTCGAGATCAATCCGCTCATCGTCACCAAGGATGGCAAGCTGCGCTGCCTCGACGCCAAATGCGCCTTCGACGACAACGCGCTCTACCGTCACCCCGAGGTGGTCGCTTTGCGCGACATCACCGAGGAGGACGAGAAGGAGATCGAGGCTTCCAAATATGAGCTCGCCTATATCGCGCTCGACGGCGACATCGGCTGCATGGTCAACGGCGCCGGCCTCGCGATGGCGACGATGGACATCATCAAGCTCTACGGCGCCTTCCCGGCGAACTTCCTCGACGTCGGCGGCGGCGCGAGCAAGGAGAAGGTCACGGCGGCCTTCAAGATCATCACCGCCGATCCCAAGGTGAAGGGCATTCTCGTCAACATCTTCGGCGGCATCATGAAATGCGACGTGATCGCCGAGGGCGTCATCGCGGCGGTCAAGGAGGTCGGGCTTCAGGTCCCGCTCGTCGTCCGCCTCGAGGGCACGAACGTCGATCTCGGCAAGAAGATCATCGACGGCTCCGGCCTCAATGTGATCGCCGCCGAAAACCTCGACGACGCCGCGCAAAAGATCGTCGCGGCGGTGAAAGTGGCGGCTTAACGCGCTCCAGCTCCAGCGGCGCTTGGGTAAAATAGCCTGAGCGCCGCAAGCGTAATCGTCAAGAACTGGCCGTTCTCTGCGTGAAAACAGGCCTTCCCCCCTTGGCGAGATCGTGCGCTGGCTGCTCGCCTAGAGCGCGACTTTAACGATCCGCCAGCGGATCTGCGGCCTTTTTTAGACCTCGCCTTCACATTTACTGCTTGCGATGACCGCGCAAAGCGGCCATGATTTTACTTATGGCGAAGCCGAAGGCCCGCGGCCGAAGCTCGTTTCGATGAAGCGGCGAACCCGGAACCCAATCACGTGCGATCCTCTCCTCCCTTGCTTCGACGCTCGTCGAGCTTTCTCTTCCTCTGCGCGCAGCTTCTCTGCACGCTTGGGGTGCTTCAATGCGGCGCGGCCGCCGCTGCGGCGCAGGCGCGCGAGCGCTTCTCGGTCGCGCGTCCTTTCGAGGTCGGCGAGAGCTCGTCGGGCAACATCCTTTCGGCGATCGTCGCCAATGAGGAGCGCGACACGCTCGCCGCTTCGACCTTCTTCCGCGAGGCGTTGCGCGTGGACCCGCGCAACAAGGATCTCGCCGAACGGGCGATGATCGCGGCGCTGGCCAATGGCAACTTCCCCGAGGCCTTCGACCTCGCGGGCAAGGTGTTGGTGCAGGACCGCAAGAATCCGGTCGCCAATCTGACGAGCGGCGTCGACGCCATGCTCCAGCACAAATGGGCCAAGGCGCGAGAAGGCATCGCCAAGGACGGCGGCGAGACGCCGATCGACGTGAAGAACGTGCTGCTTACCGCCTGGACCTACGCCGGCGAAAAGCAGGAGCGCCGCGCTCTGCAGACGCTCGATCAGTTGCGCGGCGAAGGGCTCTCGACGCTGCGCGACTATCATGCGGCGCTGATCGCGAATCTTTTCGGTGACAAGGTCGAGGCCGAGAAACGCTTTAAATCGGTCATGAGCGCCGACCGCACGGTGCTGCGGTTGATCGACGCCTACGGACGCTTCCTCTCGGGCCAGGGCGACAATGAAGCGGCCCGCCGCCTTTACAAGGCTTTCGACGAGGCCGTGCCGGGTCATCCGCTGGTCGTCGCGGCGCTCGCCGAGATCGACTCCGGTAAGAAGCTTCAGCCGATCGTGAGCAGCGCGGAGGAGGGCGCCGGCGAGGTGCTCTATGGCCTCGTCGCGCTCGGCGGCGGACGCCCGGGCGAAGAGCTGCCCTCGCTCATCTACCTGCGCCTTTCACAAGCGCTCGCGCCGCGCAACGAGCTCGCGCTCTTCACGCTGGCCGACATTTACGAGCGCATGAAGCAGGAGGAGTCGGCGATCCAGCTCTATGATTCGGTGCCGGAGACGAGCCCTCTGCGCGTCAACGCCGAAGTGCAGGCCTCGCTTTTGCTCGAGGAGATCGGCAAGAAAAAGGAAGCCGCCGAGCACTTGCAGGCGGTCGTCGACGCCTATCCGAGAAACGCCGACGCGCTGACCGCGCTCGCCAATCTGCAACGCTCCCGCAAGCTCTATGACCAGGCTGTGGACAGCTACACGCGCGCCTTGGCGATCGACGGCACGCCCGAGAAGGCGAAATGGCTCCTCTACTACTACCGGGGGATCGCCAATGAGCGGCGCAAGAATTGGCCGGCGGCCGAGGCTGATCTGAAGAAAGCGCTGGAGCTCAATCCGGATCAGGCTTCGGTATTGAACTATCTGGGCTATTCCTGGGTCGATCAGGGCGCCAATCTCGACGAGGCCTTCCGCATGCTGCGTCGCGCCGTCGATCTGAAGTCGCGCGACGGCTATATCGTCGACAGCCTCGGCTGGGCCTATTATCGCCTGGGTCGCTACGAGGACGCGGTGCGCGAGCTCGAAAGGGCCATTGATCTCAAGCCCGCCGATCCCGTCGTCAACGATCATCTCGGCGACGCCTATTGGCGCGTCGGGCGCAAGCTCGAGGCGCAGTTTCAATGGAATCACGCGCGCGATCTGGGCCCCGAGCCCGACGACCTGCCGCGCATCCTCGATAAGATCAAGAACGGGCTGGTTGAGAAGCCGGTGGCGGGCGAGAAGCAAATAAACAGGGGAGGCTGAGCTTCCCCTATCGCCTCTCGCGGGCAAAAGGCCATTCCGCCTGAACACAGCGTGATCTGGCGATTGGCGCCGTTGCGGCGCTCGACTATGCTGCGCTTGATAAGCTTCAGATAAGGAATCGTCGATGCGTCGCGCCCTGGTGGTGTTTCTTCCGCTCCTAGCCGTCTCCACAAGGGCTGAGGCGGCGCCCGTCACCCTGACCTGCTCGCTCGGTCAAGAGGGCATGCCCAAGCAGGAGCTTGTATTGGAGATCGAGGACGGCGGCGTGCGGCTGGGCTCGGACCATGAGAATATCGTCGACGCGCAGTCGCTCGAAAAGCGCTCGCTCGTCATCAAGAAGGACCTGATCTCCTTCCGCCAGATGTTCGCCGCCACGCGCGTCGCCTGGGATTGGAAGATCGACCGCGCGACTGGCAAGGTCACGCAAAAATACATCAACACAGAGACCGGCAAGCCCTTCCTCACGAAGACCGGAGACTGCACCGGCGGCTAGAGCGCCAGCAAAAAAAGCGGCCTCTGACGAGACCGCTTTTGTGTATGCGTTCTTTTTGTCGGAGCGACGGCTTACTTCTTCTTGCCGTCGGCGCCGAACTGCGAGAGATAGGCCCAAACATCGGCCTCATCCTTGTCGGAGGAGAGGCCCTGGAACACCATCTTCGTGCCGGGAACCTTCGCCTTCGGGTTCTTGATGAACTCCTGGAAGCTCGCCTCGTTCCAAGTGATGCCCGAGTCCTTCATCGCGTCGGAATAATGATAGCTCTCGACGGAGCCAGCCTTGCGGCCGTCCAGCCCGTTGAGCTCGGGCGCGATGGCGTTCTTCGCCGTCTCGCCAACCTGATGGCAGGCCTTGCATTTGGCGAAGACCTTCTCGCCCGCGGCGGCGTCGCCGGCGGCGAGCGCTGATCCGTTCAGCGCCACAAAGGCGATGGCCGTCGCCACGCTCAACATCGAAAAAGATTTCATTCCTTGTTCCTTTCCTCTTCCTAGCCGACCTTCGGCCGGCTCATGTTATTTTGCGAGCCTTTGACCACCCACACGCGTTGCAGGCTATAACGCAGCAACCATTGACACAAGGCGGCCGCTCAAATCAAGGCGGCCTCTCGAAGCCTTTGCCAATATGAGACAGTCCTTGCATATTCGTTACGGCGACTGAACACGGGGACGTCATCCCCTGCGAGCGCCTTGCCCTTCAATTGCGTAACCTTGCTTTCCACGCCGTCTCACGTCTCGGCGCGCGCGACTGCTTCCGTCCGGCGGCGAACCCATTTAGAGTCGCAGCCCGAGGCCCTCCAAAATGAGAAGGGCGTCGAGGTGAGGAACATCATCGTGACAAGAACATTGGATACGAGCAACCGCGTGATTGCGAGCGTCAATCTGCTCGCCGGCGAGATTGTTGACAGGATCGCCGCTGACCCTGGGCGTTATCGCGTCTCGGTTACGCGTGGCGAAAGCGGCGAACTCCTGATCGACGCCGGCGCAAAGGCCGCTGGCGGGATCGAGGTCGGTCTTCTGCTCACGGAAATTTGCATGGGCGGTCTCGGCCGCGTCGCGCTGATCCCGGCGCCCGGCGCCTCCAAATGGCCGTTCTGGCTCACCGTCTCCTCAAACGATCCGGTCGTCGCCTGCCTCGCCAGCCAATATGCTGGCTGGAGCCTGCAACACGAGAAGTTCTTCGCGCTCGGCTCTGGACCTGGACGCGCCTTGGCTCGAGTCGAGAAGCTCTTCGAGGAATTGCCCTATTCCGATAATGCGAGGCGGGTCACGATCGTGCTCGAAGGCGACACGCCGCCGCCGGCGGCGATCGTCGCCAAGGTCGCAAACGCGGCCAAGGTCGAAGCATCGGACGTCGCCTTCGTCTATGCGCCGACGCAGAGCCTCGCTGGCTCCGTCCAGGTTGTCGGCCGCGTGCTCGAAGTCGCCTTGCACAAGGCGCATGAGCTGAAATTCCCGCTCGAGCACATTATCGACGGCGTCGCCACGGCGCCCCTCTCGCCGCCGCATCCTGATTTCGTGCAGGCGATGGGCCGCACCAATGACGCGATCATCTACGCAGGCCGCGCACATCTTTTCGTGAAGGGGCCGTCGGACGCCGCCCGCGAGCTCGCCAAGAATCTGCCGAGCAGCAACTCGCGCGACTACGGCCGGCCCTTCGCCGAAGTGTTCAAGGCCTATAAGGGCGACTTCTACAAAATCGACCCCAGCCTGTTCTCGCCCGCCGAGGCAGTGGTCACGGCAGTGGAGACCGGCGAAACTTTCCGCGCCGGCGCGATCGACGAGAAGCTGCTCGACGCGTCCTTCGGGGGATAGCAGAAGAAGGGTGGTAGCCGCCTCCCTCACCCTCCCCCGCTTCGCGGGAGAGGGGAGCGGCGAAGGTTACGCGGAAAGCTGATGAAGCCCACAATCCGACTCCCTCTCCCGCGAAGCGGGGGAGGGCTGGGGAGGGGGCGCTTCGCGGCTTAGCTGCGCTTGCCCGCCTCGATCACATCCTCGATCGTGCGCAACCCCGCCGTGGGCGCGTTGACGAGCACGGCCATGTTGCCGGGCGCGTGCTCGTTCTTCCACATTTTTGTGTGCGCAAGCGGGATCTTCTCCCAGGGGAAGACTTCCGACATGCAAGGATCGACCCTGCGGTCGATCACGAAACGATTCGCCGCCGCCGCCTGCTTGAGATGCGCGAAATGCGAGCCTTGAATGCGCTTTTGCCGCATCCAGACATAGCGTGCGTCGAAGGTCAGGTTAAAGCCCGTCGTGCCGGCGCAGAAGACCACCATGCCGCCGCGCTTCACGACGAGGCAGGAGAGCGGAAACGTCTGCTCGCCTGGGTGCTCGAAGACGATGTCGACGTCCTTCTTGCCGGTGATGTCCCAGATCGCCTTGCCGAAGGCGCGCGAGTTCTTGGTCCACTCGTTGAACTCGGGCGTGTTGACCTTGGGCAATTGCCCCCAGCAACCCTTGAAATCCTTGCGATTGATGACGCCCTTGGCGCCGAGCGACATCACATAATCGCGCTTTGACTCATCCGAGATCACGCCGATGGCGTTCGCGCCGGCCGCGGCGCAGAGCTGCACGCCAAAGACGCCCAGTCCCCCCGACGCGCCCCAGATCAGCACATTGTCCGAGGGCTTCAGCCGGTGCGGCTCATGGCCGAAAAGCATGCGATAGGCGGTGGCGAGCGTCAGCGTGTAGCAGGCCGACTCCTCCCAGGTGAGGTGCTTCGGCCGCTCCATCAGCTGGCGGTCCTGCACGCGGCAGAACTGGGCGAAGGAGCCGTCCGGCGTCTCATAGCCCCAGATGCGCTGCGAGGCGGAGAACATCGGATCGCCGCCGTTGCACTCCTCGTCGTCGCCATCGTCCTGATTGCAGTGGATGACGACCTCGTCGCCGACCTTCCAGCGCTTGACCTTGGAGCCCACGGCCCAGACGACGCCCGCAGCGTCCGAGCCGGCGATGTGATAGGCCTGCTTGTGGACGTCGAGCGTCGAGATCGGCTGGCCAAGCGCCGCCCAGACGCCGTTGTAATTAACGCCCGCCGCCATCACCAGCACGAGCACGTCGTGGCTGTCGAGCTCCCAGGTCGGCACGACCTCGAGCTTCATCGCGTCTTCCGGGGGGCCATGCCGTTCCTTGCGGATCACCCAGGCGTACATGGACTTCGGCACATGCCCGAGCGGCGGGATTTCGCCCATCTCATAGAGGTCTTTGAGGGGCGCGGCTTCGGTCTTCGTCAACGCAGAGGCTCCTTGAGGAAAAACGGGTGTTTTGGCCGGCGTTCCGGCCGGTTGGGGCGCATTCTTATACGGGAGCGGCGCCGATGGATAGGGCGCCTCGGGCTCAGCCGGCTTTGGCGACGATGAGGCTCGTCGCCGCCGGAAGCGGCGTCTTGACGAGCCTCGCGTCCGCAAAGCCGGCCGCGTTGAGCAGCGCGGCGATCTCCTTGAAACGCCTCGGCTCGCCGCGTCCCATCGCCAGCGTGTAAAAGGCGTAATAAGCGCAGAGCGCTTCCGCCCCCTTGGCGTCGGAGATTGCTTCCACAATCAGCAATGTCCCGTCGCCGGACAGCGCGCGGCGCACGTTGCGAAGCAAAGCTATCGCCGAAGCATCGTCGTGATCATGCACGATGCGCACGAGCGAGATCGCGTCGGCGCCTTGCGGCAGCGAGTCTTTGAGAAAATCGCCGGAGAAGATCTGCGTGCGCTCCGCCAAACCCGCCGCCGTCAGCCGCGCTTTGGCGCGCTCCGCGACCGCGGGGAGATCGAAGAGCATGAGCTCCAGCTCCGGCGCCCGGGCCGCGGCGGCTTCTAAAAACGCGCCCTCGCCGCCGCCGACGTCAAGGAGCCTTCGATGCTGGCCGATGTCGTAAGCAGCGAGAGCCGTCTCGCTCCAGAGCGGGTTCGACGCCGCCATGAGCGCGCTATAGGGAGCGACGGATTCGGCGTTCAATTCCTGCGGCGCGACGTCGCCGGAGTAGGGCCAGTAGCGCGAGAGCCGCGTTTGCGTTTTGCCCCGCAGGAGCGCGACCGGGTCGGCGAGATCGGCGTAAAAGATCGGCTGATGCGCAATCAGCGCCAGCGCCTCGGGCGTGCCGATCAGCGCCGCCCCCAAATCGCCGAGGCCATAGCGTCCATCGCGCCGCCGCGAGGCGAGGTTGAGCGAGGTCGCCGCCTCCAGAAGACGTCGTGCAGCGCTCGGTTCGAGTCCGAGCTTCGGCGCCAACGCATCGGCGGTTTGCGGTCCGGCGCGAAGCTGCTCGAGGAGCTTCAGCTCTACGCAGGCGAGAAGCGTCTGCGAATAGACGAAGCCCGCGCAGAGATCGAGCATCGCCTTGGCGCGGCGGCGCGCAAAGCCGCGCGTGAGCGGATTGGCAAGCAGACTCGCACGAAATTTCGGATCGGCGAGCTTTCTGTCACGCCACTCGCGCAAGTGGTCGAGAAGGGAGGACAGGGTGCTCGACATATTCAGGCTCGCATCACGAAGAGCGGGCGTCCCCCTCTCCCCGCCTGCGGGGAGAGGGAAGGGGAGAGGGGCCTGGGGCGCATATCGGAAGAGAGCTGAAAGCGCGCCGCAGGTTGTGAGCAAAAGTCGCAGAGAAACCCCTCGCCCCTCACCCTAGCCCTCTCCCCGCTCGCGGGGAGAGGGAAAATGCCGGCGAGTAACGGTTTCTTCGCTCAAATCGTCTGATTATACGCGCCGACTTCCGGGTTCTCGCGCAGCACCTTGTCCACCGCGTGGAACATCTCGCGCATGCGCGCTTCCGACGCCGGACTTTCGACGACGACCACCAGCTCGGGCTTGTTTGAGGATGCGCGCACGAGACCCCAGGTGCCGTCGCCCACCGTCACGCGCACGCCATTCACCGTCACGAGGTCGCGGATCGGGCCGCCGAGGAAGGAAACGCCGTCGGCCTGCATCTTCTTGAAGCGCTCGGTCACGCGATCGACGACCGTATATTTGATCTCGTCGGCGCAATGCGGCGCCATTGTCGGCGAGCCCCAAGTCTTCGGCAGTGCGGCGTAGAGATCGGACATGCTCTTTGTTGGATTGCGATCAAGCATCTCCAGCACATGCAGCGCCGTGAGCAGGCCATCGTCATAGCCGCGTCCGATCGGCTTATTGAAGAAGAAATGCCCGGACTTCTCGAAGCCCGCGAGCGCGCCGAGCTCGTTGACCCGACGCTTGATGTAGGAATGGCCGGTCTTCCAATAATCGGTCTTGACGCCGCGTCCGATAAGCTCGGGATCGGTTGCAAAGAGCCCCGTCGACTTCACGTCGACGACGAAGCGCGCATCGGGGTGCACGCGCGAGAGATCGCGCGCCAGCATCACGCCGATCTTGTCGGCGAAAATCTCCTCGCCCTTGTTGTCGACGACGCCGCAGCGGTCGCCGTCGCCATCGAAGCCTAAGCCTACATCCGCTCCGCTCTCGCGCACCTTGTCGGCCATCGCATGCAGCATGTGCATATCTTCGGGATTGGGATTGTAGCGCGGGAAGGTGTAGTCGAGCTCGACGTCGAGCGGAACGACCTCGCAGCCGACGCGCCCCAGCAGTTGCGGCGCGAAGGCGCCGGCCGTGCCATTGCCGCAGGCGGCGACGACCTTGAGCTTGCGCGTGAGCTTCACGTTCTTGGCGAGATCGTCGAGATAGCGCTGGCCGAAATTCTCGACGTAATGATAGGAGCCGCCACTCGCCTCGCGATACTTGCCGGAGAGCACGATCTCCTTCAGGCGGGTCATCTCGACGGGACCGAAGGTCACGGGACGCTGAGCGCCCATTTTGACGCCGGTCCAGCCATTGTCGTTATGCGACGCCGTGACCATGGCGACGGCGGCGCAATCAAGCTCGAACTGCGCGAAATAGGCCATGGGCGAGAGCGCGAGGCCGATATCCTGGACCTTTACGCCCGCCGCCATGAGACCGGTGACCAGCGCTAGCTTGATCGACGCGGAATAGGAACGATAGTCGTGGCCCGTCGCTAGCTCCAAGGGCGCGCCCATTTCGTGCAGCAGCGTCCCGAGCCCGAGTCCCAGCGCTTGCACGCCCATCAGGTTCAGCTCTTTCTCGAAGAGCCAGCGCGCGTCATATTCGCGAAAGCCGGTGGCCTTGACGAGCGGCGTCGTCTCATAGGCGAAAGTGTTGGGCTTCAATTCGGCGACGGGCTTCGGGAACATAGGCGATTCCTAGGAAAGCGGCGGGCGGGCGTTCCTAGCGCAAAGGGGAGTGGGCGGCAATGACGGCGCCGCCCTGAGCGCGACTGTCGAACCCCCCTTGGCCCAGAGCATGAAACTCTGTTATCTCTCCACTCGCGCGGGTGTAGCTCAATGGCAGAGCAGCAGCTTCCCAAGCTGAATACGAGGGTTCGATTCCCTTCACCCGCTCCAGTATTTTTGACGTATTGAATCGATATTCCTCGCATCTCCGACGTTAGCGATCGTTTTGGTAAGTCGATGGGCAAGTCGCAATCGATAATTTGCGAGAAGGCTGCCGGGCGAGCTCGCTTCGCCGCTATATTTTTATTCTGGGCTTGAACGCGAAGGCGGCTTTCCAAAGCGCGAAATGCGTTTTCGGTCAGGATATGCTCAAAGTTTTGATCTGGAGCTGAGTCCTTTTCGATCGCTTGATTCGGGACGCGCTCGAGAGCGCTTTCCCCTCGACTGAAGCCGCTAGAGCGACAAAAAATCGCGTTGTCTCAATGAGTTGGGACGCGACCACTCTCGCGCCATTTTTGCTGGGTTCGCTCCGCAGAGAATTGTTTTGCGCGCCTTCGTTCTGAGGGCGCCGGCGCTCGAACTCACGGATCCGCGGTGAAATCAAACGAGCCACATAGCAAGCTCAAGAACCGCGAGGCGACGATGCGCGTCGGCGCTTTCGAGATCGTCAAGCGTGGCGTCGCCCGCTACGATCTGACCGACCCCTATCATTTGGCCGTCGGGCTCAGCTCGAAGGAATTCGCTTTCGTATTTCTCGTATTGGGCTTCGGCATCAACGCCGTCTTCGCTCTTCTCTATCTGGCGAGCCCAGGCTGCATCGCCCATGTGCGGCCGGGATCCTTCTCCGACGCATTCTTTTTCAGCATCGAGACTCTCGCGACTGTGGGCTATGGAACCATGGTTCCTGCGACCTTCTATGGCCATGCCGTCTCAGCGATTGAAATCCTTTGCGGCATGGTCTTCGCCGCGATCATGACCGGCCTGTTGTTCGTCCGCTTTTCCAAGCCGAGATCGAAGATATGCTTCGCGGATCGGGCCGTCATCACAACACGCCGCGGCGCGCCGACCTTGATGGTGCAAGTCGCCAATGGGCGCACAACCTTGCTGACCAGCGCCGTGGCGCGATTGGTCGCCGTGTTGCCGGAGGAGAACGCAGAGGAGATGCCGCTGCGTCAACTGCATGATCTCGTTCTGTCGAACGGCGCCCTGTCGTTGTTCTCGATGACGTGGACGGTGATGCACGAAATCGACGAGAATAGTCCTCTCGCCGGCTATGACCCCGATCGCTTGAGGGGCGACGACGTGCGCCTCGTTCTTAGCATCGAGGCGCGCGACCACCTTATCGGCGCCGTTGTCCATGACCTACGCATCTACGGTCCGGACGATATTCTGCATGGGATGCATTATGCCGAAACCGTCACCCTTGACGATCGACTGCGCCCCGTCGCCGATCTCACGCGGTTGAGCCTCGTCGAGCCCGACTCGCCGCCGCAGCTCTGATCTCGTGATTTGATGACCTAAGGCGCCCGCGCCAATGGACTCGGGTGCGGGCGTGCCGGCCCGGCTTAGACCTTCCGGGCGGGGCGGGCTTGCGTGGGGCCGTCTCACGCCGCGTCGTTGAAGGCCGGACAGGCGCCGCAGGGCGTCCCACCATTCATCGCCGCGCAGGCCGGCGCGCTGTCGCCCGTGTCGCCGCCCGGGGCAGGCTTGGCGATGAGGGACAACTGCCGCTCCAGCTTCTCACTGCCACAGGAGGGGCAGGCGGGCGTTTCGTCGGAGCGAACCAGCGTCTCGAATTGATGCGCGCAGTCGGCGCAGGCATAGGCATAAAGCGGCATAGGACCTTCCTGAGTTCGGAGATCCTAAACATGGCGGTTAAGGCTTCTCCGATCAAGCGGGCCTTTGCGCGCGCCGCGTCTTGGAGAAGCTGCGTCAATCGCTTGAGAAATTGGCGGCCCGCTTTCTCGTGGAAGTCGCACCGAGGCGCGGCAGCAGGTGCAGCATCCTCGCAAAGCGCGCTTCCGTCACGAAAGCCAGACTGAAGAGCTGCACAAAATTCTCCGCCTCGGCCAGTTCCAAGCCAATCTTCTTGGGCGCCAGTTCTTTCCGCGTGCCAAATACTATGTCCCATATGGCGAGCACGATCCCATAATTGCTATCGTGCTCGCTGCGCAGCGTGGAATGATGAGCCCGGTGCAGGGAGGGGGTAATCACGACGTATGATAGCCATTTTTCCCCGGGCAGAGACACGTTCGCATGATGGAAGAACACGAAGAGCATTCGCAGAAGCTCGCAGACGATGACGACATGCGCGCCGACACCGATAATGACAGTGCATAGACATTTGAAAATGACTTCAAAGAATTGATCGACAATGTGAAACCGCAGCCCCGTGGAGACGTGGATGCTCTTGTCGCTGTGATGAATCTTGTGGAACCTCCATAGATATTCTGATTTATGCCCGAAGAAATGCCAAACATAAACCGCAAAATCGAACAAAATAAATGAGAAGATCAATTTAAATAAATTGTTATTGAAGTGACTTAAGAGGCCGTAGTGCGAGTAATTTGAAGCAATAAGTAGCAAGCTTGTCGCTGAAAAAATATTCATCGTCATCGTATTAAATAAAAAAGCTGATGTATTCGTAGAAAAAGACTGTCGCAGGCGTCTTGCTGAGAATTTTCTATGGGGATGCCACTTTTCCAGCAGAAGCAGCAATAGGAAGGCCCCAAGCGCGATCGCAAAAAGAACGTTTTCGATCCGGAAAGCTACGTTCATCGCTCGTCACTTCCTACCGATTGCTGCTGACCGGCCACAGCTCTAGCTTGGCGACAAGGATTCGCCTCTCCCTCGGAGAAGCTGGAGACGAATTCCTCGCCGTCAACCCTGTCCCTCGCTTGTTTTTTCGAGCGGCTATCCGGAATGATCTCATGTTGATTCTGGCGTAGCGAAGGACCAGATTCAACGGAAGCGCTTCTGAACGAGCTTTAAAACCATTGAGCGTGTCAATTTTTTCTAGAAATCGCTTCGTGCGTTTGGGGAAGGCGCGCAAGCGGAGCCACGGGGAAAGATCAATGCTGACTCTAGGAGCCGCCAAACCGATTTCAGCCGGGGCGCAAGCTTCGGTGGGGTGTCCGATCGCGAGCGCCTTCAACTTTGTGGGCCATGGCTTTTTTCAAAACTACGCCCGCTGGTCGCCGCAGGTGGTGGAACTGGAGCCCTTGTCGGAGGGGCCGATTCGCCCCGGCGTCAGAGCGCGGCAGGTGACGCTCGATCGCGGCGTCCGCAGCGAATCGACCTTCGAGATCGTGCGCTTCGGTCCACCCCAGCTCATCGGGATCGCGGGAATTTCGGAGCCGTTCAAATGCTCCTATGAATTTCGGGAGGAGGCCCCTGGATCCACGAGGCTCGATTTCAGCGTCGAGATTCAGGAACAGGACCTCTTCATGCGTCCGTTTGCGGCGCTTTTTCGTTCGACGCTGAAAGAGGGGGCTGAGCGGACAGTCGAGAACATCAAGCAGCTTTTGGAAAGCCAATATGCGAGCGCCTCGAGTCCCGAGCGTCTCGCCCAATTCGTCTACGTGGCCTCGCTCGATCTCCAGGAGCCTCTGCGTAGAATCGAAGCCTTTTCGGAGCTGCTGGAGCAAGCGGTCGCTTCTTCCAATAAGAAGGACATGGCCTATGCGAGAAAGGCCATGCGAAGCTGTGCGGAAAGCGCGCGCAAGCTCGTCGACGATTTGTTGATCTACTCCTCGACGATCTTAGGCGAGCAAAGGCTGGAGGCGGTCGATCTCAGAGAGGAGATCGACGCGATCGTGAATCTCCTGTCGGACTCGATCGTCGAGAGCAAGGCTCAGGTGAACGTCTCCATGCCGCCCACGCGGATTATGGCGGATCGGTCGCAGCTTGCCTGCCTGCTGCAAAACATCATCTCGAACGCGATCAAATACGGCAAGCCGGGCCAGGCGCCGAGGATCGACATCGCCGCGGCCCCGATCGGCGAGGGGGCCGTCAATTTGACGATCATCGATCACGGCGTCGGTTTCAGGGAGGAATTCGCGCAAACGATTTTCGAGCCGTTCAAGACGTTCGGCGGCAAGAGCGAGTATGCCGGAACAGGAATAGAGCTCGCCATTTGCAAATCGATCGCGGACCGCCATGGATGGGGGATATCGGTGAAGGCTCGGCCCGGCCAGGGCGCGGCGTTCTCCTTCTCTATCCCGATTGTCGCTAGGGACGCAGTCCTGCGCTGAACCCGCCTTTCCGAGAACGCAACAGCGCGTGTCGCCTCATCGCCCCGAAAACTTCGGTTCACGTTTTCCCAAAAATGCCGCGCGGCCCTCTTCGAAATCGGCGCTGTCGAAACAAACGGCGGCGAGCCGCGCGCAGTCCTCCCCCGTGGGCGCGCCGGGAGCGCGAATCGCGGCGCGAATCGCGGCCTTGGCCGCGCGCAAGGTCAGGGGCGCATTGGCGGCGATCATCGCCGCGAGCGCGGTGATCGCCTCGTCGAAACCCTCGCTCGGCAAGAGCCTCGCCACGAAGCCGCGTTCGAAGGCTTCCCTGGCGCTGAGCCGGCGCGCCGTGAAGAAGAGCTCCATTGCGGTCTGCGCGCCCAGCGCCGTCGTCACATAGGCCATGGCTTTCGGCGGATAGCCGAGGCCGAGCCGTCCCGCGGGGATGGCGAAGACCGAATCCTCGCGCGCGATACGAAGGTCGCAGGAGGCCGCAAGGCCCACGCCTCCGCCCATGCAGAAGCCGCCAATCGCGGCGATCGTGGGCTTCGCGGCCTGCGCCAGCGCGTCGAATGCGGCGAGATTGGCTTCTTCATAAGCGCGGCCGCCATCGGCCGTCGCGCGCAGGGTCGAAAACTCGGATATATCGGCGCCCGAGCAGAAGGAGAGCCCCTGGGCTGCGCCGAGCACGATGACGCGCGCGTCGTCGCGCTCGTCGAGGGCGCGCATGATCTTGGGGAGCGCGCGCCACATCTCATAGTCGAAGGCGTTGCGGCGCGCCGCATTGTCGATGAGGATGCGCGCGACATGGTCCGCGACCTCGACCTTTATCTTTGACGTCGGCGAAAGACTCGTCATGGCCGTTCGAAATAGAGATCGAGGATGCGACGATAGACCTTGGTCAGGCCGTCGATATCGTCGAGCGCGGCGTTTTCGTCGATCTTGTGGATCGACTCGTTTGTGAGGCCGAATTCGACGACCTCGCAGTCGCGCACGATGAAGCGCGCGTCCGAAGTGCCGCCGGTGGTCGAGAGCTCGGGCTTGCGGCCCGTCGCTTCCTCCACGGCGCGTGAGACGAGCGCGACGAAGGCGCCCGGATTCGTGAGGAACGCTCTGGCGTTGCAGGGCGTGAAGTCGAGCTGCGCGGCGGCGCCCACAGCCTGCGCCGTGATTGAGCGGATTTCGTTCTCGAGCCGCTCCGGCGTCCACAAATCGTTGAAGCGGATGTTGAAGGCCGCGGTCGCCCGCGCCGGGATGACGTTCACCGCCGGATTGCCCACGTCCACCGAGGTGAATTCGAGATTTGAAGCGCCGAAATGCGCGGAGCCCTCGTCGAAGCGATGGTCCGAGAGCGCGGCGACGAGGCGCGCCATCTTCGGCACGGGGTTGTCGGCGCGCTCGGGATAGGCGACATGGCCTTGCACGCCCTCGATCGTGACGCGTCCGCTGAGCGATCCGCGCCGGCCGATCTTCATCATATCGCCGAGCGCCAGAACACTGCTCGGCTCGCCGACGATGCAGTGATCGAAACGCTCGCCCTGTTCCTTGGCCCAGTCGAGGAGCTTCGCGGTGCCGTTAATCGACGCGCCTTCCTCGTCGCCGGTGATGAGGAAGGAGATCGCGCCTTTCGCGCTCCCATGCGCGGCGACAAAGTCGCGCGCCGCGACGGCGAAGGCCGCGACGGCGCTCTTCATATCCGAGGCGCCGCGGCCCCAAAGCCGCCCGCTCTCGATCTCGCCGGCGAAGGGATCATGGCGCCAGCGCTTGGCGTCTCCCGGCGGGACGACATCGGTATGGCCGGCGAAGACGAGATGCGGCGGGCCTTGGCCAATTTTGGCGAAGAGATTGTCCACGTCCGGCGTGCCGGGCTCGGTGAAGATTTTTCGCGTGCAAGCGAAGCCGGCCGCCGTCAGAAATCCTTGCAGCACGTCGAGCGCGCCGGCGTCGGCTGGCGTCACCGAAGGGCAGCGGATCAGATCGCGGGCGAGGGCGACGGAGGGGGAGAGGGACATCAGGGGGCTGCGTCGATGAGGGCGCGAGCCAGTCCCCTCTCCCCGCTCACGGGGAGAGGGCTAGGGGTCGTGGCGGCGGAGGTATTGCTGTCCGCGCCCCCGGGCCCCTTACCCCGACCCTCTCCCTGCAAGCGGGGACAGGGAGGGCGTCGGGCCTGCCGGGATTCCGCAAGCGGTTTCGAACGCGCATAAGAATTCTCGATGGCAGGATTCTCCTTGCTCATGAGCCCCGTTTCTCACCGCCGCGCTGCGCGCGGGTCCTGTTGCCGTCGAAGCCGCTATCCCTTCTTCACCCCGAGCTCCCAGGCCGTCCAGGCGGCGACGGCCATGAAGGCCGCCTCCGAGCCCCATATCGCCCAGGTCGGCGCGTAATCCGCCAGAAAGGAGCTCAATATCGGCGCGAGTCGCAACGCGGCGGCCAAATAGGCGACCAGAGGCGCGAGACTGGCGAAGCCGAGCGGGCTCGGCCAGCGCAGCGCGCGAAAGCGCTTGGCCGTGAGATTCATGTAGCTCGCGCCGATCAGCATGAGGGCGACGCCATAAAGCACCGCATAGAAATACGCGAGGAAGATTTCCGGCGCGAAGAGCGGGTCTTTCGATAGATCATGGACGATGTGGTGGCGCGCCCACAACCAGGGCAGGGTCAGGAGCAAGACGAGGCCGGCCATATAGGCCGCATATTTTCCCCATGCGGCGCGGTCGATCTCGCCCTTGTCCTGCTGGAACAGGAAGTGGAAGCGCTCGGCGTCCATCAGTCCCTCAATAGCTCGTTGATGCCGGTCTTGGCGCGGGTCTGCGCATCGACGGTCTTCACGATCACCGCGCAGTAGAGGGAGGGGCCCGATTGGCCGTCGGGCAGGGACTTGCCGGGAATATTCCCCGAGACGACGACGGAATAGGGCGGCACATAGCCAACATGAACCTTGCCGGTCGAGCGGTCGATCACCTTGGTCGAGGCGCCGATGAAGACGCCCATGGAAAGCACCGATCCCTTGCCGATCACGACGCCTTCGACGACCTCGGAGCGCGCGCCGATGAAGCAATCGTCCTCGATGATCGTCGGATTGGCCTGCAAGGGCTCCAGCACGCCGCCGATTCCGACGCCGCCGGAAAGATGCACGTTCTTGCCGATCTGCGCGCAGGAGCCGACTGTGACCCAGGTGTCGACCATCGTTCCCGAATCGACATAGGCGCCGAGATTGACGAAGGAGGGCATCAGGATGGCCCCAGGGGCCACATAGGCCGAGTGGCGCACGATCGCGCCGGGGACGGAGCGAAAGCCCCCGTCCGCATGCTCCTTGGCGCCCCAGCCCGTGAATTTCGACGGGACCTTGTCCCACCAAGTGGCGCCGCCGGGCCCGCCCGCGATCACGTTCATGTCGTTCAAGCGGAAGGAGAGCAGCACGGCTTTTTTCAGCCATTGATGCACGCGCCAAGAGGCGGGTCCCTCCTCGCCCTCGATCTTCTCGGCGACGCGCAGCTTGCCGCAATCGAGGAGGCGCAGCGCGCTCTCGACCGCATGGCGGATGTCGCCCTGTGTCGACGGCGTGATGTTCGCCCGGTCCTCGAAGGCGGCGGTGATGAGGCTCTCAAGTCCCGTATGCGGCATGCGTGGCGCTCTCCTTAAATGTGTTGCGCGGTTTTAGGCCGAGCTTGCGGGGAGTCAATCGGGCGTTCCGATCAGGAGCCGTCTCGAAGGAGGCGAGCTCGGGAAAGCGAACGGTAGTCCGCGCTTGGCGGCCCATCGAGACGCCGCCTCGCGGGCTCCCGGGGCCTGGGATTTGGGGATGCGACCTTCACCTCATCGCGCCGCGGCCGCCGCGGCTCCGCCTTGGAAAAGGCGCCATGTTGCGAAAATCTCCGCTCGAATCGCAAAAAATCCCGAAATTTTGGCTCCAAGGTCCAGATGCTCGCACAGAATGTTCATTTCATCGGCATCGCCGGCGCCGGCATGAGCGCGGTCGCGAAGCTTCTCCGCGATAGCGGCGTCAGCGTCACCGGCTCCGACGAGGGCGTCTATCCGCCCATATCCGATTTCTTGACGGCGGAGGGTTTGCCCTATGTCGTCGGCTATAGCCCGGCCAATATTCCCCCTCAGACCGATGTCATCGTCATCGGCAAGAATGCGCGGCTCGTGTCGGCGACCAACGCTGAAGTGCGTGCGGCTTTCGACAGCGGCAAAACCATTCTCTCCTTCCCCGAAGTGCTGACGCTGCTTGCGAAGGGTCGCGAGACGGCCGTGGTGGCGGGCAGCTACGGCAAATCGACCTGCGCCGCTTTGCTCGCGCATGTGCTGGAGCAAGGGGGGGTGGACCCGTCCTTTTTCATCGGCGCGATTCCGCTCACGCCGTCGACGAGCTCGAGGCTTGGCGCCGGCAAGATCTTTATCCTGGAGGGCGACGAATACCCCTCCTCAAACACCGACTCGCGCGCGAAGTTTCTGCACTATCGGCCGAAATCTCTGTTGCTCGCGCCCTTGGCGCATGATCACGTGAACGTCTATCCGACGATCGAAGACTATCTGCGGCCCTTCGCTCAACTGGCCGAAATGCCCGAGCAGATGGTCGCTTGCACGGAAGGCGCGCTCAGCGGACAGTTTCTCGCGAGCCTGCGCCGTCCCGTCATCACCTATGGTCTGGGGACGGGCGATTACGTCGCCGCCAATATCGCCTGGGGCGCCACGACGCATTTCGATTTGACCTATCGGGGGGCGAGGGTGATGCGCCTCGCGACGTCGCAGCTCGGCGAGCACAGCATTCAAAATATCGTCGGCGTCGCCGCCTTCGTGCTTTCGCAAGGACTCCTCGGCGAGGGGGTCTTCGCGCGGGGCGTCGCCTCGTTCAAAGGCGTGCGCCGTCGCCTCGACCTGAAAACGGAGAAATCCGCAATCCCGATATTTGAAGGTTTCGGTTCGTCTTACGAGAAAGCGCGCAGCGCCATCGCCGCCGTGAAGCTGCATTTCCCGAAGCGTCGCCTCGTGGTCGCCTTCGAGCCGCACGCCTTCAGCTGGCGCAATCGCGAGGCGCTGGCCTGGTACGACGACGCCTTTAGGGGCGCGGAGACGGTCTTCGTCTATGAGCCGGCGACGCAAGGCGCGGCGACGCATGCGCAAGTGACGCAAGCGGAGATCACGGCCCGGATCGCGGCGAGTGGAATCAACGCGATCGTCCTGCCGCATGTCGATCCCGCGCCGGTTGTGGGCGAAAGGCTCCGCGCGGACGACGTCGTCCTGCTGCTGACCTCCGGCGCCCTCGGCGGCTTGATCGAGACGCTGCCGGCTCTGGCGGAGAAGATGTTTCCCGCCTAGGGCCTGACGCAAAAATACTCGGTTTTTCAGTGTGTTATGGCTTTGAGGCAGAGTTCCCCCGCTCGCCCGCGACGTCGTCGTCAATCCGTCATCAATTTGCAAAGCCGGCTCGTTAGCAGGCTGAACCGTGACTGTCGGCTAACATTCGTAACTGTCGGCTACATTGAGGGGGCGGAAATGTCTTTTACGAGGCTTATCAAGCGCAGCACTGCGCTGGTCGGCGCGATGGCGGTCCTGTTGAACGCGACGCCATCCTTCGCGCAAACATCTCAGAACGACGCGGGGCACTACTGGAGCCCCGGCGTGAAGTCGAACGACGGCGCGAACTTGCTGCCGCTCGCCCAGAGGATCGCGCTGCTGCGCAAAAAGGTAAAATATGTCTTCGTGATTTTCCACGAGAATGAGTCGTTCGACCACTTCTTCGGCACATTCCCGGGAGCGAACGGCCTCTTCAGCGCGCCGATCGGCGCGACGCCCGCCTATAAGACGGCGAGCTTCGTGCAGAATTATCTCGACACCTCGCTCAAGCCCGCGACGATCTCCCCCTTTCTGATTCCGCAGGCGGTCCAGACGACGCAGGCGGGATCCGCAGGGCCGGTAGGCTCGATCGTGCCGGTTTATCCCGCCGACGAGATCTCTGTCGATCACTCGCACCAAGGCATGGCGAACGGCATGCATATCGACGCGTCATCCGGCCTTGCGGCGAATGACCGTTACGCGATGAATCAAGAGGGGCTGACGACCAACAGCTCCGGCCAAATCGTGACCAAGACGGGCGCGACGCCCACCGCGATCTCGCTCGCGCAGAAGCAGAAAGCCGAAATCGACGTCAGCCACATTGATTGCGACACGATCCCCTTCATGTGGATGTGGGCGAAGAACTTCGTGCTGTTCGACAACTTCCGCCAGACGATCGTCGGACCCTCGACCCCGAACGCGATCGCGCTCATCGCCGGTCAATCCGGCGAGACCCAATGGGCGCTTCACAACGCCGAAGGCGCGACCACCACTTATTCCGCGCCGAGCTTCCCCAACGTTCTGGGCGCAAGCTACTCCCAGAGCGCTCCCCCGGCCGCCGGCGACACCAGCGCGTACGTGCCGATCGTCGCCGATCCGGGTCCGTTCCCAGGCTCGAATCTGGACCAAAACGCGACGAAGCCGCCTTACAACTTCGATGAGAACGCGGCCAATCCGGCTCCAAACCTGACCTTTGCCTCCTTGCCGCTGTCATTCATGGGAGGAAACATCAACAGCATCATCGCAGCAGACGAGAATCCCACGGCGGATCTCGCGGACATTCAAGACGACATCAAGGTCATCGCTTCCAATCCCGCGGTCAGCTGGGGCTGGTATCAGCAGGGCTATAACGGCAATGATGCGGCGGACCCCTACGAGCCGCAAAACACGGGCACGCCCAACCCCACCCACGACCCGGGGCTCTACACGGGCTACATACTGCACCACAATGGCCCGCAGTATTTCGGCTATCTCGGCGACAACACGCTGGTGCTGGCCAATAATCTGCACGGCGCCAAGGATTTCTTCACGGCTGTCGAAAACCGCACCCTGCCGCAAGGCGGCGGCGTGTTCTATCTGCGCGGCGGCTACAACAACAATGACGGGCTCGTGCCGGTGGACCCGACGCCAGCCATTCAGCACGCCTTTCTTGGCAATGACGACCATCCCGCCTACTCGGATCAACAGATCTCCGAGGCCTTTGCCGCCAAGGCGATCAATGACATCGTCAACAGTCCTTACTGGCCGGAAAGCGTGATCATCATCACCTATGACGAGACCGACGGCTTCTACGACCACGTGTCGCCGGAAGTGCGCAGCACATTCGCCGACGGCTCCGCGCTTGCCGCCGGCCCGCGCATTCCGACGATCCTGATCTCTCCCTATGCGAGGACCGGCTTGATCTCGCATCGCTATAGCGAGCATGGCTCGGTGATCAAATTCATCGACGCGCTCTTCGGCCTCACGCCGCTTGCTTCTCTGCCCGACGAGAAAAACGGTCGGCAAATAGGCGCTCGAACCTTGGGTCAGCCGAACCTCGGTCCCTCGGATGATCCTGACAACGACGTTGGCGACCTCACGGAAGCCTTCGATTACGCCATCCTTCAAGGAAACAAGCCGCCTGTTCCGGCTTCCAAGGCTCTGATCCCGGCGAATGTCGTCAACTCGCTGCCTCACCTCGCGGGGACGTCCTCGCCGAACGGCTACACCAATGGGGCGTGCGCCGCGATCAACATTCTGCCCACCGACTTCCCCTCTTGGGCCGCCTACCAGTCGGGCGCGCCGATCGACCCCTATCCGGTCGACGTGAATCCGCGCCCGACCCAATCGCCGGGCACGCCGACCGCGGGCAACTGGACGCCCTGATCCTAGATCGCGCTGCGTTCAGGCGGAATCGCCCGAACGCAGGGCGGCGACAGGCGCAGCCTGAATGATGATCATACGGCGGGAGGACGGAGGTTGCGACCTTCGTCCTCTTTCCTTTCTAACGAGCCTGGGTGTGTCGATGCCTCGCTTGCTTCTGAGTCTCCTTGTCACCGGTCTGCTGGCCTCTTGCGGCGTCGCTCACGCGCAAACCCTGGAGTCTATCCGCTCCGCTAAACATATGGAGTGCGGCGTCGTTACAGGCGTGGACGACTGGAACGGAGAAGATCTTCACGGCAATCTCTCGGCCCTGGAGGCTGAGGTTTGCCGCGCGGTCGCCGTCGCTCTTCTTGGCGACGCGAGCGCCGTCACGATCCAAAACTTCCCCGCCGAGCTCGAAGCGCTGAATGCGCTGAAAGCAGGCAAGATACAATTGGCGATCGGCGTCACGCCTTCGGCGTCGACAGCGGCGCGTTTCGGCGTGGGGTTCGGCCCCCCCGTCTTTTACGACTCCCAGCGATTGATGGTGGCGAAGGGCAGCGGCGTCACAGACATCGCGGGACTTCGCGACAAGCTCGTCTGCGCGCTCGACATGACGCCGCCCGAGCGCATTTTGCGCGAGGAATTGACCGCGCGAGGAATTCCCTATGGCCTGATGGCTCACTCCGAGCAGGGTGAGATGGACGCGGCGGTGGCCGTTAGCCGATGCGAGGCCGCCACGGCGATGGAGTCGCGGCTGGCGCAATCGCGCGCCGGTTTTCACGCGCCGACCAGCAATTTCTCGTTCTTGCCCGAGCGGTTTGGCATAAATCCTGTCGTTCCCGCCTATCGCTACGGCGACCAGATCTTCGGGCTTACAGTGGACTGGACGATCGGCGCGCTGATCGAGGCGGAGGCGTTGGGAATCACGCGAGACAATGTGGCGGCGTCAAAGCGCGAGGACTTGCGCGCCGAGCAATTGCTCGGGCGGGATTTTGCGACGGCTCAGGCGCTTGGGCTCGCGCATGATTGGGCCGCCAAGGTCATCGCCGCCACCGGCAATTACGGCGAGATCTTCCAACGCACTGTCGGCGGGCCTTACCACCTGGACCGCGGTCTGAACGCGCTTTGGACCGAAGGCGGCCTCATGCATCCGCCGCCAATGAAATGACGGCGCGCCCCAGTCTTCGCCATCAAAGCTTCTGCGACAAGCCGACGAAGAACCCACGGCGCGCGCCATATTGCGGGGCGAAGACGCCGACGCCGGTTCCCGAACGCAGCTCATATTTGCGGTCGGTCACGTTGATGATGTCGAAGCGCGCCGTCAGCGGTTTGGTCTGCGGAACGAGCTCGAGCTCGCGCGAGGCCCCGAGGTTGACGACAAAATAGGCCGGAACGTGGTCCATGTTGGCGAAGCCTGAGCGTAGGCCGCTGCCATAGGTCATGCTCGTCGCGAAGAGCGTCTTATCCCATTTGTACGAGGCGCCCGCCGAGGCGGTCATGAACTGCGAGTCGTCCGTGTTGTGGTAGTTGTCGAGGAGATAGACAAAAGTTATCGCGTCGAGGAGATATTGGTTCGTCGTTACGTCCTTGGAGCGCGCCGTGCCCACGGCGAAATTGCCATAGGCTTTGAAGTCGCCCTGCTGATAGGCGCTCTTGAGCTCGATTCCCTTCGTGTAGCTGCGCGCGCTATTGAACTGCGTGAGCACGTAAGCCTCTCCGAATTGGCCGTCGTCGAGCAAATTCCAGGCGACCTTGGCGTAAGCGTCGAGCCCGATCCTGAGGTTCGGCGTGAGCTTCTGGTCGACGCCGACGTCGACGTAATTGGCGCGCTCGGGCTTCACGGGGCTGTCAAAAGGCACGTCAGCTTGGTTCGTCGTGTTGGTGAACAGGGCGATGTTCGATGAGACGGCCTGCGACTGCATGGGCGGTGTGAAGTAGCGCGCCCAGCCCGCGTGAAAGCTCGTGTCCGCCGTCGGCTTGAACACGAGTCCGAAGCGGGGGCTCAACTGGTTGGCGTCGACGAACTGATAGAGCTGGTCGAAGCGCGCGCCTGCATTCAACGTCAATTGCTCGCTGAGCTTCCATTCGTGCTGCAGATAGCCTCCGACGTTCCAGCCGGTCTTGGCGTTGTAGTCGGTGATACCGAAGGGCGTCGGCGCGATCGCGCCCGTCGTCGGATCGGCGGGCAGCACAGCCGACATGTTTGTGACCTGCGTACGCTCGGCGCTGAAAGAAAATCCGCCGCGGAGCCTATGCGCGTCGCTCAACCTGTAGGACGCGTCAATCTGCCCACCGTAGAGATCGCTGTCGCGCGTGACGTTCGAGGCCACGTCGTTGAAGACGAGATCGCCGAAGACGTCGGGCGCGAAATGCACATGCGCATGGCGCTGGAACAGGGCCGCCTGGGCGTCGAGCTCTCCCGCCTTGGTCTGCAAGGCGGCGACGTTGAACTCAAAACGGTCACACAGGTTTTCGTTCAATGTGGAAGACGGATAGACGCTTGGGCCGAAATCGCCCATCGGCGTCTGACCGGGATCGTTGGGGATCTGAAAATTGCTCGTGGCGGCCCCAGAGAAGAAGCTCAAGCGGGTTTCGTCGCCGAGCAGCGTTGCGAGATACGCGAAATATTTGCCTTGCTCGGTGTGGTCGTGCGCCGCGTCGAAGCTTTGCGTCGCATTCTCGAGCCCGAGCGCGCTCCAGCGCCCGCGCGCCGCGAAGAAATATTGCGTGTCCCCCGACACGCCGCCGTAGTGAACGCTCGGCGTGATCGTCTCGCGGCTGCCGCCATAGGCGCTGAGGCTGCCGGAGTTTTCGCTAAAAGTGCGGCTCGTGATGTCGATGACGGCCGCCGTTCGCAGGCCATATTGGGCGGGGAGCGCGCCGGTGAGCAGCGAAAGGCGCCCGACAAAGCTCGTGTCGAGCACCGGGCCGAGGCCTCCGACTCCCTCCGGCAGAAGGACGCCGTTGATGCGATATTGCACGTTCCCATATTCGTTGCGCACGTGGAAACCGTTCGGGCCGCCGATAGCGCTATCGGCGGCGACGCCTGGCGCCTGCAGCAAAACCTTGTCGATCGGCGTGTTGTCTCCCTGCGGCAAATTCTCGATCGTCTCGCGGCCAAGCGTGTAGACCGAAGCCCCAGTTTTCGGGAGCATCGCCTCACGCGCCGCGTCGAGGTTCCTCATCTTCTGGTCGAGGGTCGAGGCCGCGAGGGGAGGCGGCGTCGGCGCCCGAACAGGGCTGTTCGGCTGAGGCGCCGGCCTGAGCGCCGCTGCGATGTGCTTCTGTCCGCCCGGATGCGGCTTAGGGATGGATGCCGCGCGTCCGACTTGCGGCTTTGCGCGCGCGGACGGCTTGTGTTGAACCGTGATGTCCGGGAGCGCAGTCTGCGCGGCGGCTTCGACGCTGATCAGCGCATTGGCGAGAAGCGTGAGGCCCAGCTCTCGTGGCGGACGCCGAAACTTCATCGCGCAAGTCCCCCCGGGCCGACTGCGCGTGCTGCATCCTTCCCGATGGTGTCGAAACTTGGGCGTAGCAGGAAGGCCCTCGCGCCGGCGGCGGGCGTCCTGGTCATGGAGCAGGGCTCTGCCGACTTTCGGCGGCGCCGCGACCTTGTTGATGGACCCAAATTCGGGGAAATAGGAAGGATAGCCGTCGACGGTCCGCATCGAAGGCTGGCGAGCGCCGCGTAGCGCATGAAAGTCCCCGCCGAGAGGCTTTGCATGAGATTCCTGGCAAGAGATGCCTGGCATGAGATTCCTGGCATGAAATTCCTGACCCTGCTGACGCTCATCCTTCTCGCCATGGCGCGTCTGACGGCGCCTCTGAGCGCAGCGCCTGCCCAAGCGCCCGATGTCGACGTCGTCGTCGTGGGCGGCGGACTCGCCGGCCTTCTCACGGCCTATGAGCTGGAGAAGAAGGGCGTCAGCACGGCCGTGCTCGAGGCTGGGCCGCGCCTGGGCGGGCGCATCCAGACGGCGGACTACGGCAACGGCCTCGAGGCCGAGTTCGGCATGCAGGAGATTTGGGAGAAGAACCCGCTCCTGGGCGTCGTCAAGGAACTCGGCCTGGAGACCGAGGCGACCGACGACGCCTACTCGAGCCTCATCATTGACGGGACGCTGTACCCCTTCATCCAGGGCAGCCGTAAGGAGTTCTTCGAGACTCTGTTCTCGGCCGAGGAGCGCAGAGTCTTCGACGGCGTCATCGCAGAGATGGAGGATCTCTACCGCGAGGCCACGGCGAGAGGCCTGACCTCGCGCACGCGGGCCTTGCAGGACGTGTCCTACGCCGATTGGCTTGTGTCGCGCAGACTGCCCCGCAAGGTGGAGCAAGCGCTGCGCCTCATCATAGAGGTGGAGCTCGCGGCGAGGTCCGAGCAGTTCAGCGCGCTCTCGGCCATCCTGGAGTGGCGCGTGTTCCTCTTCGGCGGGGAGAGGAACTACCACGTAAAGGGGGGCAATTCTGGCGTCATCGCCGGTCTGGCGTCGCGCCTGCGCGGTCCTGTGCAGGTGAACGCCGAGGTCGTCGCCGTGAAGCGCGTCCCGCAGGCGGGAGGTAGCTTCGATTGTGAAGTCGCCTATCAGGCCGGACGGGAGATTCGGCAGATGCGCTCGAAGGCGGTCGTCGTCGCCATTCCCTGGCTGCGCCTGCACGGGGTCCAGTTCGATCCCCCTTTGGGCGAGGCGCGCTGGAACGCCATCGATACGCTGGGACGCGGCCAGTACACGGTGCTGCACTTCATCATGTCGACCGAGGCGACGAAGTTGTGGAGCGTCGACAATGGCGCCTCGCCTTTCCCCATTCTGTCGAACGGGCCCTTGGGCGTGATCTACGGCCCGCATGGCAAGAGCAACAGCGCCGGGGAGATGGTGTTCGGCCTCCTCGTCTATGGACCGGAAGCGCAAGCCCATCACATGAAGCCGCGCGACGCCACGCGCGACGATGTCCTGGCCGAGCTCGACAAGCTTTATCCGGGGTTCTCGAAGCAGGTGCGCGCTGCCTACATCTACGGCTACCACCCGGGCTCGGTCGCGTATTGGCCACCCGGGCGGTCGCCGCTGGACGAGGGCTCGACGCTGTTGCGCCAGCCCTCTGACGCGCTCTTTCTGGCCGGGGACTGGCTCTACAATAGCCACGCCGAGGGGGCGGCGCTGGCGGGCTTTCAGACCGCCAAAGACGTGGCGGCGTTCCTCAAGAAATAGGGGCCGTCCCGAGGTCTGTCGTCTCCCGTGGGAAAGCGAGCCCGAGGCGGGGGATTCTGTGTTGCCCCGCCGACACCGCTTCAGCCGTTCTCACTGGACAAGAGATCATCCTCGGTTCGCTCTCGAGCGCCGCAGATTTTGGAAAAGGCGGCGTCGCACTGCGCGCAAAGGGCCGTCCCATGGCGCGCGAGTTTCCTCGCGCATTGGAGCGCGAGCTCGGGAAAGCCGTTCACCGCCTCGAGGGATAGACGACGGCGAAAATACTCCGCCCATTTGAATTCAGCGAAGGGGATCGAATCTTTCCGATATCCGCCGGCGCGCCGGACTTGCGCCGCAAGGCTGCGATAGGGATCGTCGGTCATTTCGCGCAGCGAGCGCGGCATGTTCTCGAAGGGCTGGCGCCCTCCTTTTGCATCGAAGGGAAAGCTGAGGCCCCGCTGGTCCATTTCCCGCCAGAAGGCGGGAGCGTCAAAATGCGAGAGGTCGCCAAGGAGTGAGATTTTCGCCGCGCCCGCGCCTTCCTCGAGAAGCGCGCGGCCAAGATGATGGCCGTCCGTAATATAGTAGCGTCCTCCCGGTCCACGCACGGCCGGAAAGGGGTGCTCGGAAACAAAGCGACGCTTGCCTTCGGTCGACAGCGCGCGAAACGTCTTGCGCTTGAGCGCGACCTCCGCAAATCCGACGGTCATTTGCGTCGGCCGTAGCTTTTCGAGCCGTTCTTCCAAAAATTCTGCGTGATTCCCGCCCATGTCCTCACCTGGAAGCCAGAGCTTGATATTTGACTTGCGCGAGGTCAAATTCGAATGCGACAAATTGTCGGGCAATTAAAGATGAGCCGACGCCGAGCGTGTGGACGGCTTCCCTCCGCCGGTAACGGCAGGGTCAATTTAATCACAGCCGTTGGACATGTTGAAAATCTTGAGTTTTGCACACCCGCCCGCTCGTCGCGCATCCCTTTGTCACGCTCGGCTTCACGCCCGCACAAATTTCAGATGACCAGCGACGCGCGGCGGCGATGAATAGGCGTCTTCGGGATGGTTGGCGCCGTCGTAGACAATGACGTCGTCGAAATCGAAGGGGCTCACACCCTCGAGGCAGGCAACATTGACGCCAAATTGATTAGGCTTCGAGCGCCGCTGATGGTGCGTGTAGATGCCGCACCTTGAACAGAAAAAATGTTTTGCCGCTCGTGTGTTGAATGTATAGGTCGAGAGCGCTTCGCTCCCCGCTAAAATATCGACACCCTCGAGGTCAGCGGAGACGGCAATTGCGCCGCGCATGCGGCAATATGAGCATGTGCATCGACGCGCGGTGTGCAGACCATCGGTCAGGCGCACACGAAAGCGTACAGTTTTACAATGGCACGCGCCATCGATCGTTTGGGTGTCCAAGTCCATGCGGGGCTCCTTGCAATTGATAGCAAAAGCGAACGTTAGCGACAGCCGAAACTATGCAGAAGTTATGATTCTTCAACGTTTGGCTGATGGGCCAACTACACCGCTACCGGCGCGGCGATCGCCGGCCAAGGATCATAGTCCAAGATCTCGATGTCCTCGTAGCGCGTCGTAAAGAGCGCGCCGGGCGCCAAACGCAGGCGCGGCAGGGGCCGAGGCGCGCGCGTCAGTTGCAGCTTCGCCTGTTCGATGTGGTTCAGATAGAGATGCACGTCGCCGAAGCTGTGCACAAAATCCTTGGGCTCGCAGTCCGTCTCGCGCGCGATGAGATGGGTGAGCAGCGCATAGCTCGCGATATTGAAGGGGACGCCTAAAAACACGTCGGCAGACCGCTGATAGAGCTGGCAGGAGAGATGTTTTCTCCCCTCGATCTCCTCGACGTGGAACTGGATCAGACAATGGCAAGGCGCGAGCGCCATTCTGTCGAGGTCGGCCGGATTCCAGGCCGTGACGATGAGCCGGCGCGAGAAGGGGTTGCGCTTGATCTCCGCGACGACCTCGCCGATCTGGTCGATGACGCGCCCGTCCGGAGTCTCCCAAGCGCGCCACTGGCGGCCATAGACGGGTCCGAGATCGCCTTTCTCGTCCGCCCATTCGTCCCAGATCGTAACGCCCTTGTCGCGCAGATAGGCGATATTGGTGTCGCCGGAGAGAAACCACAGCAACTCGTGGATGATCGACTTTAGATGCAGCTTCTTTGTCGTGACGAGGGGGAAGCCCTCGCGCAGATCGAAGCGCATCTGATGACCGAAGATCGAGAGCGTGCCGGTTCCCGTGCGGTCCTCCTTGCGGCGGCCTTCGCGCAGGATGAGATCGAGAAGCTCGAGATATTGTCGCATGCCACTGGTTTAAGCCCGAGCGGCGGCCCCGTCTATTTTCCTGAGCTTTTGCAGGCGCGGCCTTTGCGAGCCCGGCGCCCAATGCCTATATAGCCGGCAGCGCGGGCCTCGCCCGCTCAACCAGAGTGAGATCCATGTCCTCGCGCCGAAATTCTTTACATTTTCTCCCCGTCGCCCTGCTGGCGGCCTTGCTGGCCTTCGCGCCTTCGCTCGTTGAAGCGAAGATGGGGGGAAGCTTTGGCGGCGGCGTCGGCAGCCGGGGCTCGCGAACATTTTCTCCGCCGCCCGCGACGAACACGGCGCCGCGCACCGCTGCCCCGATCGAGCGCAGCGTCACGCCGCCCCCTTCCGCCCAGCCGCAGCCGGGCCTCGGGGCGCAGCGTCCAGGCTTCGCGCAAAGCGGGGGCTTCGGCCGCTCCTTCATGGGCGGGCTCGCCGGCGGCCTCATCGGCGCCGGACTCTTCGGCCTGCTGACGGGACACGGCTTTCTTGGTGGGATCGGCGGTTTCGCCTCGATCCTCGGCTTTCTGTTCCAGATTGCGCTTCTCGCCTTCCTGGCGCGTCTCGCCTTCCAATGGTGGCAGGGACGGCAGGCTGCGGCGGCAGGGCTCGGCGGCCGGCCGGGCGCGAATGTCTTCGGCTTCGACCCGCGCGCGGCATTCTCGGGCGCGGGCTTTGGCGGCGGCGCTCCCCAGCCTTCGCGGGGCCAGCCGCTCCAGCTCTCAGCCGCTGACTTCCCCGCCTTTGAACGGCTGCTCGGCGCCACCCAGGACGCCTATAGCCGCGAGGATCTCGACGCGCTTTCGCGGGTCGCGACGCCTGAGATCGTCGGCTATCTCAACGAGGAGCTCAACCAGCACCGGCGCCAAGGCGTGATCAACAAGATCTCCGGCGTGAAGCTCTTGCAGGGCGATCTGTCTGAGGCGTGGCGCGAAGGCGGCGACGAATATGCGACCGTCGCGATGCGTTTTGCGCTCCTCGACGTCACCGAGGACCGCGCCACGGGCCGGATCGTCTCGGGCGACCCCACGACGCCGACGCAGGCGACGCAGATCTGGACCTTCCGCCGCCCGGCCGGCGCGCCGCCAGACGCCTGGAGGCTCTCGGCCATGCAGGAGGCGGCGTAGCGTCGACTGGTTGCTCGGCTGGGCGCGCTCCCCCTGGGGGTGTGCGCCCTCCGGGCCGCGTCGCTCTCGATGGGCGTCAATAGACGCTAAGCCGAGCTTGACTGATGGCTTGCATCGAGCTTCGGCTTTGGGAATGAGCAGAGCGCGCCGCCGGGGGACACTGGAGAGTTATCATTCTCACCGTCGCACATATTGGACGCTCTCGTATCGAGATCGAGATGCGAGAAGTTTGCTAATGTGCGCAGCCGGCAAGACGGCGGAATCGCGCTCTTCGCCAGATCCGGGAATTGCGTGAGAAGCAACCGCAAGACAATCAGCACGCTCGCGGCCCTTTCCGTCGCTCCGAGATCCAGATAGGTGCGAAGGTCAGCAGTGATGAGGGCGCAGACGACGGCCGGTCCTTTATCCAGATTGGCCAAGTAGCTGGAAAGCATCCGCCAATGTATCGGACGGATCGACGCTCCAATGACGAGCCTCTCCGATTCCAATCCAGCCATCGCAGCACATTTACGCAGCGGAATCATGCCTACCTCCGTTGTCGATCGCGTAACGTCGGGGGCACAGCGCCTTCGTGGCGAGGGCTCTTTCCTTGCGAGACCTCTGTCCGTCCGACGCCTTGCTCGACATTACTGCGGGAAGCCTCTCCGATCGTCCGCTTCTCGGTCATAGATGTCGTGTTACGACATAATATATATCGTAACACGATATAAAACGAAACTCAACTGTCGCAGCTCGGTTTTTGCCGCCAGTGCTTGACCACGTCGGCGGGAGACGCTTCTTAGCTTCAGTTTCGCCTGAAAGCGCCCTAACGTTACGCGGCGCCCGGCTTAAGCTTGCTATGAGGATTTCGCAGCCGTGGCCTTCGTCGAGCCGAGATTTATGGGCCTTGGCGTCGGGGTCTCGTCATGCAGGACCGTTGACGCGCTCCTCTCCCAAAACATTTAAGGGCGGGGGAAAAGGAGCGCCACGATGATTGAGACGCTGGAAGGTTTTCCCGCCGATGCGCTGGCGGTCAGATGCAACGGATTCGTCAATAAGGCCGACTACGACGAAGTGGTCGCGCCTGCGGTCGAGCGGGCGCTGAAGGCCCATGAACGGTTGCGGCTTTACTACGAGATCGCGCCCGATTTTTCGGGAATCTCGCCGGGAGCGATGTGGGAGGATTTCTGGATCGGTATGCGGCATCTCAACCGCTGGAAGCGGATCGCCGTCGTCACCGACGTTGCGTGGATCAAGCAGCTGGTCCAGCTGTTCGGTTTTGTGCTGCCCAAAGCGACTAGGGTGTTCACCGTCCCTGAGTCGGGGGAAGCGCGCGCCTGGCTCAGTCAGGACTCCTGAGCGCCCCGATGCGGCAGATCTCGCATCTATTTTTGGCACATAGGGCAATAAAAGGTGGAGCGCCCGGCCTGCACGATCCGCGCGATCGTGCCCTTGCACCCTTTTTTCGGGCAGGCCGCGCCCTCGCGGTCGTAAACGCGGAAGCTGTGCTGGAAATAGCCGAGATCGCCATTGGTTTGGCGATGATCGCGCAGCGACGAGCCGCCGGCCTCGATCGCCTCGCTGAGCACTTCCTTGATTGCGCGCGTGAGCTTCGTCAGCGCCGCCGTCGCGCGACCAGAGCTCGAGACGAGGCTTCCCGCCGCGCGCAGCGGGGACAGGCCGGCGCGATGCAGCGCCTCGCAGACGTAAATATTGCCGAGGCCCGCGATCGTCTTCTGGTCGGAGAGCGCGGCCTTGAGCGGCGCGCTGCGGTCGGCAAGCGTTTTGGCCAGCGCCGCGGCGTTCAACTCGGCGCTCAAGGGCTCTGCGCCTAAGTTTTTCAGCAGCGGATGCGACTCGCGCTCCTTTGGCGAGAGCAACAGCATGTATCCGAAACGGCGCGGATCATTGTAGGTGACGCTGGCGCCGCTTTCGAAACGAAAGATCACGTGATCATGCGCCGGATTGCGGCCGCGCGGGATATAGGGGTCGCCGATCGGCCCGCCGTGGTCGATGCGAAAGGAGCCGCTCATGCCGAGATGCATGAGCAGGCTCGCCCCGTCGTCGAGCCGGGCGAGAAGATATTTGCCGCGCCGGTCCAGCGCCTCGACGCGCCGGCCCTTGAGGCGCGCCGCGAAATTCTTGGGAAAGGGAAATCGCAGATCGCCGCGCGCGAGCTCGACCTTCGCGAAGACGCCGCCTTCGAAAACCTTTGCGAGGCCGCGGCGCACGGTCTCGACTTCGGGAAGCTCCGGCATGCGCTTTAGCGTCCTACGAAAAGGTGGTTCTTCAGCATGTAGCGCAGCCCGCGCTCCCAGGATTCGTCGGTGTTGCCTCGGATGTCGACGCTGTGGGCGAAGAAGGGCGCGCCATCCGCGCGCCGCATGTAGAGGTTCTCGTTGAGAATGAGATTGCTCACCTTCTGCACCGTGCCAAATGCTGCAACATCGGCGCCGATCTCGCGCGCGAATTCGACCTCGCAGGCGTTGCAGGTCGAGAATTTGATCTCTCTGGCGATCTTCGCCGCAAGCTCCTCGGGAATGGGCGTGATCTCAAAGCGGCCCGAGGCTTTCAACATCTCCTCGAACACGATGTCGAGACGCGCGAGACGAAGACGCTCGGCCTCGCTCGCCGGCGTGTCCGACGTGCTGATCATCTCGAAGCCGAAAAAAGCGATTTTGAGCTTTTCCTGCGCCACGGCAGCGGAGGTCGCGAAGATGAGAGCCAGCGCCAATAGTGTCTTCATCCTCATCGCCTTTCGCGCAGCGTCGCGCGCATGAGCGTTTCCGCGCTCGCCGACTTCAGAGCATGTTCCGGAAATGCGCGAAGTGGTTTTCCGGAACATGCTCTGAGTTTTTGATGTGGCGCAATTCCTATCGCTCGAGCGGGACGCGCGCTAATCCCATCCTCTTATGCAATCTGGAATTTCTCCAAAAAAACGGGTTTGACGAGGCTCGTCGGCGCTTCCTATTGATAAAAGGCTGGCCGCTCGTTGCCGCCCGCAGGAAGCCACAGTCACGGACAGATGATGGCGTCGTCGCCAAAAGCTCGCTTCGCATTTCTGCTCCTCGCCGCCTGCTGCTGGGCGAGCCTTTGCCTCGCCTCCGCAGCCGTCGCTGCTCAGAGCGCGCAGCTGCCGATCGAGAAACTGGGCGCGCTGCTATTTTCCGACAAGAGTCTTTCCGAGCCTCAAGGCGTCGCTTGCGCCTCTTGTCACGATCCCGCGCGCGCCTTTTCAGGGACAAACGGTTCGTCGATCGCGGCCGTGGCCGCGGGCGCGCCGCCGGGCTCGTTTGGCGTGCGCAAGCCGCCGGGGCTCACCTATGCCGCCTTCGCGCCGCCCTTCGGCTTCATCGATAAGGAGGATGAGACAACCGGCCGCATGGAGAAGACTCCCGCGGGCGGGCAGTTCCGCGACGGCCGCGCAGCAGATCTCGAGGAGCAGGCGGGCGGCCCGCTGCTCAATCCGGTCGAGATGGCCAATCCCTCCAAGGCCGCCGTCGTCGAGAAGGTGAAGAACGGTCCTTACGCGCCGCTCATGCGCGAAGTCTTCGGCGCGAATGTCTTCGACGATCCCAACAAGGCGTTCGATCGCCTGACTCAGGCGATCGCCGCCTTCGAGCGCACCGAGGTCTTTCGTCCCTTCTCCTCGCGTTTCGACGAGGTGCTGCGCGGCAAGGCGCAGTTCACGCCGCAGGAGGCGAAGGGTTTTGAGCTGTTCAAGGACAAGAAAAAAGGCAATTGCCTCGCCTGTCACGACGGCAAGGAAGAGTCGAAGGAGCCTTCCGACTGGCTCTTCACGGACTTCACCTATGATTCGCTCGGCGCGCCGCGCAACCACGCCATTCCCGCCAACGGTGATCCGAAGAGCTTCGATCTCGGTCTCTGCAAGCGCGAGGGGCTCGCCGCCCTCGCGCCGAAGCATTTCGACGTCGAGAGCGTCTGCGGCGCCTTCAAGGTCCCGAGCCTGCGCAATGTCGCGCTGACCGCGCCCTATCTCCACAACGGATCGATGAAGACATTGCGCGACGCCGTCGCCTTTTACGCGACGCGCGACACCAATCCCGAGCGCTGGTACCCCAAGGATGCGAAGGGCAAGGTGCAGAAATTCGACGATCTGCCCGCGAAATTCCGCGCCAACGTCAATGTCAAGGAAGTCCCCTACGACCGCAAGCCCGGCCAGAAGCCTCGTCTCAGCGATGAGGAGATCGACGCGATCACGGCCTTTCTGGAGACGCTGACGGACCGCCGCGGCGAGTAGGACAGCGCGCTTGGAGACTCAAGTGCGCCAGGGATGCGCCGGCAGGTCGCTGACCCCGACGACGCTGACGCCGGCCTGTGCGACCGCGTGATCGTTTTCGACCGTGCTGCCGCTCACGCCGATTGCTCCGATGAGCACCCCCGCTTCGTCGACGATGGGAAGGCCGCCGGGAAAAGTTATGAGGCCGCCATTGGAATGTTCAATTCCGAAAAGGGAGCCTCCCGGTTGCGACAATGCGCCGATCTGGCCTGTCGGCATACCAAAGAAGACGGCGGTCCTGGCTTTCTTGATGGCGATGTCGATGCTGCCGACCCAAGCCGCGTCCATGCTCGGTCTTGAGTTCCATGGCTCGTTTGCGTGCGGCCTGAATAGCGGCTCCGGCGGCTTCGATTGTGACGTGCATGGTCGCCTCTTGAATGCGCCCGCGCCAACGCTGGCGGCAGCCTTAACATAGTCCGCTCCGGAACCTTTGCCATAGGCTCGAGGCCAACATCTGAGGTCGCCTTACCAACAAGGCGCTAACGCGGCGCTGGCGACGCCAGATGCGATTTTATGACCTGTTCGGTGGCCGCGTCGATCTCCTCGAGCAAAACCTCATATCCCCATATGTCGGCGAGGTGCTTGAGGACGAGGGACGCGGCGCCGATCTCCAGAAGCCTGCCCTCGACCACCCGATGATGCATGATGAGCTTGCGGTTGCCGCTCAGATCCACATCCACGACTTGGATGTCGGGAATTTGGCGACCGACCTCGTATTCCGCGGCGAGGCTCCGCCTGAGGTCGTGATAGCCGCGCTCATTATGGATTGCCGTCACCTCCAATTTCGGCGCGTCCTCCTCATCGACGATGTGAAAGAGCCGCCACTTGCGCATGAGGGTCGGGCTCAAGAACTGGCTGATGAAGCTCTCGTCTCGGTAATTGGCCCAGATGTCGCGAAGCACCGCCATCTCGTCGCTTTTCCCGGCGATCTCGGGAAACCACGCGCGATCCTCTTCCGTCGGCTGGCGCACGATGCGAGCGATGTCGCTCATCATGTCGAAGCCGAGCGCATAGGGATTGATCCCCCTGTAGACGGGGTCGTAGCAGGTCGGTTGACGGATGGAGTTGGTGTGCGATCGCAGAAATTCGAAAAAGCTCCCGTCGCTGATCTGCCCTGTCTCGTGCAGCGTGGTCATGATGCGGTAATGGCAGTAGGTTGCGCAGCCTTCATTCATGACCTTGGTCTGCATCTGCGGGTAGAAGTACTGGGCGATCAGCCTAACGATGCGCAGCACCTCACGCTGCCACGGCTGCAGTCTCGGCGCGAACTTTTCGAGAAAATAGAGGATGTTTTCTTGCGGGAGGCTGAGCATCGCGCGCTGCCGATCCAGCGGCTTGCGCGCGACTTGACGTGAAGGCCTGGGGACGGTTCGCCACAGGTCGTTATAGAGACGCTCCCGCTCCTGCATGCGGTCGCGGTCCCGCTTTTCCTCGGAACGTAAATCCAGCGCCCTCTTGCGCGGATAATGCTGCACCCCTTGCGGCCTCAGGCAATGCGCGGCGTCGAGCAGGCGCTCCACCTCCATTTCGCCGTAGCGTTCCTCGCATTTCGCGATGTAACCTCTGGCGTAGGTGAGATAATCCAGAATTCCGGCGGGATCCGTCCATTGGCGGAACTGATAATTGTTCTTGAAGAAGTGATTGTGCCCAAAAGCTGCGTGGGAGATGACGAGAGCCTGCATGGTGGCAGTGTTCTCTTCCATGATATAGCTTATACAAGGGCTTGAATTGATAACGATCTCATAGGCAAGATCTTGCAATCCGCTACGATATATGTCCGCGTGCTGCACGAAATGCTTACCAAATGACCAGTGACGATAAAATATAGGCATGCCCGTCGACGCATAAGCGTCGAGCATTTGCTCGGCTGTGATCACTTCGATTTGATTTGGAAATGTGTCGAGACCAAGCTCATCGCCTGCAATCTTGGCAACGGCGTCGTGAATCCGCTGAATCGTCCTGAAATCCCAATCATTTCCCTCAAACAAAAGTCGATCGTCTGTCATCCCGAGGCCTCCTCGGCGCTGACCTGGCGGCGCTGAAACAGTCGTCGGAACACCGGATAGATATGGTCGCGACGCGCGACACGCCGCATCTGGAAGATGGTCTTTTCACTTCGCAGCTTCGCATAGGTCAACCACAAGGAGCTTTGGCTTTCTTGTCCTGCGGAGCCGGAGGTGTCGACGTTGGGAGGAGCGACCTCGACATAGGCGTAATACTGGCATAGCGGCAGGATCGTCTCTTGCAGCAAGGCCAGCGTCGGTCCGTTATCGCTCGGGAAATTGTCGCCGTCGGAGGCCTGCGCGGCGTAGATGTTCCAATTCGCCGGATCGAAGCGATCCTGGATGATGCGGGCCATTTCAATCAGGGCCGACGAGACGGACGTGCCGCCGGTTTCGGTGGAGCGAAAGAACGTCTCCTCGTCCACCTCCTGGGCCTTGTCCGTGTGCCGGATGAAAACCAGCTCGACGCGCTCATAGCGGCGTGTGAGGAACACATGCAACAACATGAAGAAGCGTTTCGCCAGGTCCTTCATATGTTCTGTCATCGAACCAGAGACATCCATCAGGCAGAACATGACGGCTTGCGCGACCGGCTTCGGAAAGCGCTCAAAGCGGCGGAAACGTAAATCGACGGGGTCAAGGTAGGGGATGCGAACGCGTCGCTCGCGGGCGGCCTCCAGCTCTCTTTGAATCCGATCGACCTGCTCTCCTTGCGCCTCCGCCGCCGCGAGCTCTTGCTCCAGCCGCTCGATCGTGTGGCCTCGCGGCCTTCTCAAGGCGATGCGGCGCGCGAGTGACATCTCCATGGTTCGTCCGAGCGAGAGGTTCGCCGGGGCGCCGGTCTTCGTATGGCCCGCGCGTCGAATCCCGTGCGCCTCCGCGCCAAAGAGCCGCCGTTTGACGAGCTGAGGCAGTTCCAAATCATCCAGGAAAATGCTCAGAAACTCTTCTCGCGTGAGCATGAAGCGAAAGCTGTCCTCTCCTCCTTGCCCGCCGAGACCGGGACCGGCGCCGCCTCCCTCGCCGCCGCTCGGGCGGTCGATGAGGTCGCCCTCGACATATTCTCGATTGCCGGGAAGGATCAGATCGCGACTGGCGCCTTGCGTATGGGAGAAAACCGGCTCTCGCGCCCCTTTCGCGGGGATCGCGATCTCGCCTGCCTTCTCGAGGTCGCCGATGGCCCGGTCGCGGCTGGCCTCGCGCACCGCGCGCTCGAGAGCGTCCTTCACCCGCCGAAGGAAGCGCTGACGATTTTCAAAGCTCTTGCCCTGTGGGTTCAGCCGGCGGTCGACAATGCGCATCGTGTCCTTCATAGATCGGCGCCTGCACAGTCGCGGCTCCCCGTCGCCGCATCCCGATTAATTCGCTTGTTTGACGCGCATGTACCACTCCACGAGGCGCCGCACCTGGCGCTCGGTGTATCCACGCGCGACCATTCGACTGACGAATTCGCCATGCTTGTTCTCTGTCTCGGTGTCCTTTTTTGTGGCGAAGCTGATGACGGGCAAGAGATCCTCGACTTGTGAGAACATTCTTTTCTCGATCACCTCGCGAATTTTCTCATAGCTCGCCCAGGAAGGGTTGCGACCCTTGTTGGAGGCGCGCCAACGCAAGGCGAATTTGACCACCTCGTTTCGAAAATCCTTAGGATTCGAGATTCCAGCGGGTTTCTCGATCTTCGTCAGCTCCTGATTCAACAGCTCCCGATCCAGCAATTGTCCCGTGTCCGGATCCTTGAAATCCTGGTCTTCGATCCATGCGTCGGCATAGTCAATGTATCGATCGAACAGGTTCTGGCCGTAATCCTGATAGGATTCGAGATAGGCTTTCTGAATCTCCTTGCCAATGAATTCCGCATAGCGCGGCGCAAGGTCGGCCTTGATGAACTCCAGGTAGCGCTGCTCCGTTTCCGCGGGAAGCTGCTCGCGCTTGAGCGACTGCTCGAGCACATACATGAGATGGACGGGATCCGCCGCGATCTCCACGGTGTCGTGGTTGAAGGTTGCGGCTAAAACCTTGAAAGCGAAGCGCGTGGAAAGTCCCGTCATGCCCTCGTCCATGCCGGCCGCTTCTCGATACTCCATGACGCTTCGCGCACGCGGCTCGATCTCGCGCAGGCTTTCGCCGTCGTAGACCCGCATTTTCGAGAAGAGGGTCGAATTTGCGTGCGGGATCAGCCGCGAGAGGACGGAAAACCGCGCCAATATCTCCAAGGTGTGCGGGGCGCAGCTCGCTTCCGCAAGCTCGGAGCCCTTCAGCAGCTTTTCATAGATATGCTGCTCCTCGGTCACGCGCAGGCAGTAGGGCACCTTGATCACGTAAATGCGGTCGACGAAGGCTTCATTATTTCGGTTGGCCTTGAAAGCTTGCCATTCCGCCTCGTTCGAATGCGCCAGGACGACGCCGGAGAAGGGAATGGCGCCGATGTTCTCCGTGCCGATGTAATTGCCCTCCTGGGTGGCCGTCAGGAGCGGATGAAGCATTTTGATCGGCGCCTTGAACATCTCCACGAATTCGAGGAGGCCCTGGTTCGCGCGGTTGAGGCCTCCCGAGTAGCTGTAGGCGTCGGGGTCCGCTTGCGCATGCGCTTCTAACTTACGAATGTCCACCTTGCCGACAAGCGACGAGATATCCTGATTGTTCTCGTCGCCGGGCTCGGTCTTGGCGACGGCGATTTGACGAAGGCGAGAGGGCGAAAGTTTCACCACGGTAAACTTCGCGATCTCGCCGCCGAATTCGTCCAATCGCTTGAGGCACCAAGGGCTCATCGGCGCGCCAAGCCGGCGCCGCGGGATGCCGTAGCGCTCCTCCAAAATCTGTCCGGTGTCGGCCGGATTGAAGAGGCTGAGCGGGCTTTCGAAAACCGGGCTGATCTCTTGCCCCGCCTTCAGCACGTAGATCGGATTGACCTCCATGAGCGCTTTGAGCCGCTCGGCCAGCGACGATTTGCCGCCGCCGACCGGACCGAGCAGATAAAGAATCTGTCGGCGCTCCTCGAGACCCTGCGCGGCGTGACGGAAGAAGCTGACGATGCGTTCGATCGTTTCTTCCATCCCGAAGAATTCGCTAAAGGCCGGATAAACGCGGATGGTCCGGTTCATAAAGATGCGGCCGAGCCGCGCATCCTTCGAGGTGTCGATGAGCGCCGGCTCGCCGATCGCCTTCAATATCCGCTCGGCCGCGGTCGCATAGGCTCCGGGATCGTTACGGCACAGATCAAGATAAGCCTCGAGCGACATCTCTGTCGGTTGGCGCTCCCGATAGGATTGAGCGAAGTCGGCGAGAAGCTGAGTGTTTGTCATCGTGACCGCTTTCCCGTCCTCGAACCGGATCTCGACACGAGCGCCGGCTCACAGGCTAACGCGACTCGGCGCTCCCATCGTCGCGCCGTTTGAATCTATGCGATGCGCTTCACTACGTCATCGCTTTGATGGGCAGCTTACAAATTTGAATATGTGTCGTGATCCAGCGAAAGGACAGCCGCGGGACTCTGCAATGTGGAAATTGCAGAACGTCATCAATCGATCGAGTTTGTCACGCCGGCTCGACGCGACGCAAGATGCGCGCCGAAGCGAAGCGCTCCTTTTCATAGCTAGAACGTAGCAAGGAGACGCCCGTTCGGTCGTTGTCTCTGCCGTGTAACGCCCGGCCTGGCGATCGCGAAGTCTCTTTCGAAGCCGATCCTGACGAGCCTGGAGGCCGAGATGACGACGCGCCGCAAGATGCTTCTTTCTGTGAGTGGGAGCCTATTCTGGATCACCGGGCCAAGGGCGTTGCGGGCAGGGGAGAGGCTCGAGGTCGAGCGCACCGAGGCCGGGTGGCGAAAAATGCTCAGCCCCGAGCAATTCGACGTGCTGCGACAGGCCGGCACGGAGCGGCCCTTCACGAGCCCGCTCTTGAACGAGCATCGTCCCGGCGTCTTCGCCTGCGCAGGATGCGGGCGAGATCTCTTCTCCTCCGAAACGAAATTTGACAGCGGCACGGGTTGGCCCAGCTTCTGGCGACCGCTCGACGGCGCCGTCGGCACGGAGTCCGACCGCTCCTTCGGCATGCTGCGCACTTCGGCGCATTGCCGACGCTGCGGCGGTCATCTCGGGCATGTCTTCGACGACGGTCCCCCGCCGACCGGGCTCCGCTACTGCATGAACGGCGTCGCGCTCGTCTTCAAACCGGCCGGGGCTTGAGGCCTGGGCTCGAGCTTTTCGACCCGCTCGAGACCGCCAAAGAGGAAAAAGAGGAAGGAGAGACCATGACCAGCAGATGCTTTCGCCGGGTCGCGGGGAAGGGGATTTGCATTCTCGCCGTGGCGGCGAGCGTCCTCGCCGCGAGCCCGGCGCCCAGCGACGCGGAACCGTCCCGTGCGCTGCCCGCGCCTGTGGCCGCGGGAGAAGCTCCAAAGGCGACGAGCGAGACGGCTGTGCTTGCCGGCGGCTGCTTCTGGGGCGTGCAGGGCGTCTTCCAGCACGTCGCGGGGGTGACCGGCGCGGTCTCCGGCTACGCGGGAGGCGACAAGACGACCGCGCATTACACGGTGGTCGGTCGCGGCGACACGGGACACGCTGAAGCCGTGCGCATCAGCTTCGATCCGGCAAAGATCAGCTACGGAAAGATCCTGCAGATCTTCTTCTCGGTCGTCCACGATCCCACGGAGTTGGACCGCCAGGGGCCGGACACCGGACGCCAGTATCGATCCGCGATCTTCCCGCAGAGCGACGAGCAAGCGCACATCGCCAGGGCCTATCTGACGCAGCTCGACGCCGCGGCGGTCTTCCCCGCGCCGATCGCCACGACGCTCGAGCCGGGCAAGAGCTTCTTCCCGGCAGAATCCTATCATCAGGATTTTCTCGAGCGAAATCCCGATCATCCTTATATCGTCTACAACGATCTGCCGAAGATCGCCGCGCTCAAGCGCTTGTTTCCAGCCCTTTATCGGGAGAAGCCGGCGCTCGTCTCAGGCTCGGGAGAGCGCGCCATGTGATGGCGCTTAAAGTTGTCGGCGCTCGCGATGACGGGTACGGACACTGCGGCGCCGAGGCTGTGCGCCTCACAACCAGCGTCTCACCCGCACCTTGTAATTGAGATATTCACTCCCGAACTTGCGTTCGAGATAGCGCTCTTCCGGCTCGATGGCGATTTTCTGCAAGGCGAGCGCGGTCGGGCCCGCCAACAGCAGGAACCACAAGGAATTGGCGAGAGCCGCGATCGCGACGACGGCCGCCGCCATTGCGAGATAGATAGGGTTGCGGCTGAACGCGAAAGCGCCGCCGGTGACGAGACTCGTCGCGGGCTTGAACGCGTGGACGTGGGTCCTGGCGGACTTCATCTCCCACGCGGCCGAGCCAGCGAAGCTAAGCGCCGTCGCAAGCAGCAGCCAGCCGAACCAGTTTCCGCTGTCTCCGGGAAGAAAGCCGATCGGCCACAGGAACTGCAAGGCGAGTCCGAGAAGGATGGTCGCCGCCGGGACCAAGGGCGGCAGGACGGGGATGTCAGCGTGGTCGTCCTGCTGCGACATGCGGGCGCCTCCTTGGCTCGGGACTCTCTTATGAGCATGTGCCGGAAAAGTGCGAAGCGGTTTTCCGGTCAGGACATGCTCCAAACTTTTGATTTGGCACGATTCCTTATCGCTCGAACGATTCCGTTCGAGCGGGAGACGCGCTCTAAACTTTTAGAACCGATCACGTTTTCTGGGTTCGGGCGATTCCGCCTGAAACAGCGTGATCTAGACGGCGGTCGAGAGCCGGCCGAGCTGCAAGCGCTTCTTGGCGAGCGCCGCCTCGAAGCGGGGTGAGAGTAGAAAGGCGAGCTCCTGCTCGCGCGTCACCGTCACCGGATCGAGCTCGCGCAGCTCGTCGTCGACATAGCCGGGGTGGCACATGATGAGATGCCGCGGTCCGCGCGCCCGCAAATAGGACTTGAATAATTTCGCATAGTCTTCGCCAGGACGAAAATCCGAAAATCCCGAAAAACCCTGGTTGACCGCGAAGCCGGCGAGGGCCGCGTCGCGACCGAAATCCGATGAGAGATACCGAAGGAGCAACGCCTTCTTGATTTGCGCGCCGCGCGCCAGAATGCGCGCAAGCGCGTCGCCGCTATCTCGCAGCCAGCAGCGGCCTTTTAGTCCCCGCTGGGCGAGCTCCTCCAGCAGCTCATCTCTAATGTCGGGCAGAACCTGCACGTGCTGATGGCCGTCGACGAAGTCCGGCGGGCGCCCCATCACCGCCTCGAAGCGGTCGAGCTGACGGGAGATTTCGGCGCGGATCTCCGCAAGCGGCAGCTTGCCCTGGCGGGCAGCGCGCACCAGCTCGCGAATGGGCGGGAAAACCCCCTGCTTGGCGAATTGCGGCATCGATCCGAGCGGCTCGCCGAGAGTGAGATTGAGGTGCAGCCCGATATCCGCGTCGAAGCCGCCGCGCATCAGCTCATGGCCGAGCGCCGGCCAGCGCGGCCCCGTGACGAGCGCGGAGACGGCAGAGAGGCGCCGCGCCTTGAGCGCCTCGAGGATGCCGCGGCTCACGCCGTAAGTGAGCCCATAGTCGTCAGCGCACAGCGTAATGGTCGCCTTCGTGGACATGACTTCGAAAATCCCATCCCCTTCCAACTGCGCCCGCTCTCTGCTCCATGCGGCCCTCCCGGTCAATCGCCGCGTCGTCGCTGGCGAGGCGCCTAATCTAGGCGCGCCGCCTCCGTCACGGCTCTTGGCGCCTATATTTTAGCCTTTTGCTTACCCAACAAGCGGGTTGTGGCAAGGAATAGGCGTAGAGTCGGTAGATTACAGTCCTAAATGCCATGGCAAAGGCGAAGGCGCCTGCAAATCAGGCTCATCTCCCGCTGGCACGGCATTTGTAGTCAACGGCTCGGCGGCGTTGGGGCCGCGCCACAGGCTTCGTTGGCTAGGGGCTCCAACCTCGATCCAACGCCAAGACGGGAAAATCAGATGAAACTGGTGATTGCGATCATAAAGCCGTTCAAGCTCGATGAGGTTCGAGATGCGTTGACGAGCATCGGCGTGCACGGGCTGACGGTGACTGAAGTGAAGGGCTACGGCCGACAAAAAGGGCACACCGAGATTTACCGCGGCGCCGAATACGCCGTGAGCTTCCTCCCCAAGCTGAAGATCGAGGTCGCTGTCGCTTCCGAGCTGGCTGCCAAAGCCGTCGAGGCGATCTCCGCTGCGGCGCGCACCGGTCAGATCGGCGACGGCAAGATTTTCGTCACCCCGATCGAGAGCGCGCTGCGCGTGCGCACCGGCGAAACCGACCAGGATGCGCTTTGATGACACGTTCCGTTCAGACCTCCCAGGAGAAAACCATGAGCATTCGCCCGCTTCAAAATTTGCGTCGGACCGCCGTTGCGGGCGCTTCGCTGCTGCTGTTGTGCGCTGCGTCTCCGGCGTTAGCCGGTTCGCCGACGCCTAATCCGGGCGACACGGCCTGGATGCTGACGTCGAGCGCCTTGGTGTTGATGATGTCGATTCCCGGCTTGGCGCTGTTTTACGGCGGCCTCGTTCGCATCAAGAACATGGCCTCGATCCTCACGCAGACCTTCACGATCGTGGCGCTCGTGGGCGTGCTGTGGACGCTTTACGGCTATTCGCTCGCCTTCGGCGACGGCGGCGCGCTCAACGCGGTCATCGGCGGGCTGGGCAAGGTGTTTCTCAAGGGCGTCGACGCGAACGCCGTGTCGCCGACCTTCACGCCGGGCCACGTCATTCCGGAATACGCTTATTTCGTGTTCCAGATGACCTTCGCGATGATCACGCCGGCGCTCATCATCGGCGCCTTTGCGGAGCGCATGAAGTTCTCGGCGGTGTTCGTCTTCATCCTGCTGTGGGTGACGGTGATCTATTTCCCGATCGCGCATTGGGTCTGGGCGGTTGCCGATCCGAATGCGATCGTCGATGCGGCGGCGGAGCTGGCGGCGGCGACGACGGATGCGGCGAAGCAGGCGGCGCAGGCCAAGATCGACGCGGCGACCTCCTCGGTCGGCTGGCTCGCGGGCGGCCTGGCTCCGTGGATGAAGGGCGTGGGCGCGCTGGACTTCGCCGGCGGCACGGTCGTTCACATCAACGCGGGCATCGCGGGCCTTGTCGGCGCGATCATGGTCGGCAAGCGCATCGGTTATGGCAAGGAAGCGCTGCCGCCGCATTCGCTGACGCTGTCGATGGTCGGCGCCTCGCTGCTGTGGGTCGGCTGGTTCGGCTTCAACGCGGGCTCCAACCTCGAGGCGAACGGCACGACGGCGCTGGCCTTCGTCAACACGATGGTGGCGACCGCGGCGGCGGCGCTTTCCTGGCTGCTGACGGAATGGGCGACGAAGGGCAAGCCCTCGCTTTTGGGCCTGATCTCGGGCGCGGTGGCGGGCCTTGTTGCGGTGACGCCGGCCTCGGGCTTTGCGGGTCCGATCGGCTCGCTGGCGCTGGGCTTCATCGTCTCGCCGATCTGCCTGTTCTTCGTCTCGAAGGTGAAGAACGCCATCGGCTATGACGACGCGCTCGACGTGTTCGGCGTGCATTGCATCGGCGGGATCACCGGCGCGCTGGCGACGGGCCTGCTGGTCAGCCCCGCGCTGGGCGGCGTCGGCATCACCGACTATACGAACATCGCCGAGAGCTACGCCGGCAAATACGACCTCGTGGCGCAAATGATCGCGCAGGTCACCGCCGTCGTCGCGACGCTGATCTGGTCGGGCGTGGGCTCGGCGATCCTCTATAAGGTCGTCGATCTCGTCATCGGCCTGCGCCCGGCGCCCGATCAGGAGCGAGAGGGCCTCGACATCACCGATCACGGCGAGCGCGCATACAATTACTGAGGCCTTGGCCGACAGGAGCGGCGCTTTCGGGCGCCGCTCCCACGCAATTCGTAACGAGACCTGCTCCTTATCTCATGCGCAGACCGCCCTCGCTCGAAAGACCTTTTCGGCCGCGCGGCGCGCCTACAAGCCAGCAATGGGTGGGCCTTCGCGCCGGTCCCGACAGTAAGGAAAAGGCGCGTGCTCGGGCCAGAGCGGGCGCCGAAAGAAATGGGAACCGGTTTTTCGCGTAAGGCGCGCTCGAAAACCGCAAAATCGGTCACGTTTCCGCTCACAGCAGCGTGATCCAGGAGAAATTCTATGACGATCTCTCGAACGACTGTTTCCCTCCGGGGTCTCGCGCTCGTCGCCGCGCTCCTTGCGCCGTCAGTGGCGCTGGCGGAGGGCGAGGAATTGGCGCAATGCGCGACGAAATGGATCGCCGCGAAGGAGAACCCCAAATTCTATCAGCCCTGGGGCGATTACTTCAACGACTGCAAGAAGAAGCTCGCGGAGGCGGGCGGCGGCGCGAAGGCCGAGGAGGCGAAGCCCGCCGCGGCGGCGCCTGCGCCTGAACCCGAGGCGAAGAAGGCGGAGGCGCCCAAGCCTGCGCCCACGCCCGCGCCCGCGCCGGCCCCCGCCGCGGCTCCCAAGCCTGCCGCCGCGCCCGCGCCGGCTGCCGAACCGGCGAAGCCTGTGCACAAGCCCAAGAAGCCGGCGCATAAGCCGCACGCCTAACGCTGAGGGGCGCCCAAAGGGCGCCCTTCCGAGCTCGGCCCCCGCGAGGGCCGAGGCTCCAATAATTTCATTCGAGCGTGAAACGCGAGGGGAGGGGAATTACGGCCGACGATTTGGCGTCAGCCTGCGCGCGGGCCTCTTGATCATCTCGCTATGATCTCAGTTTGAGATCGCAACGGATCGACTTCTTGGCGTCGCCCGGGGCATTTTCTGCTCCTCGGCAGACCCTGATCAGCGCGATGTTTGCCGGATTGCCCTTCGTCTCGCTATATGAGCCGACGAGCGCAGGGCTCCTCCTGAACCGCCGGCCTTGACCTTGTGCGCGCTCGATAGGACGCCATGCCTCTCCTCATGCCGGCCCCCGAGCCGCAAATCCTCTCGCGCCGCGACGAAATCGTCTCCAAGCTTCGCGTCTTGCTCGGGTCCGAGCGCGTCATCGCGGATGAAACCGCGCGGCGCGCCTATGATTGCGACGCTTTCACCATGTATCGCGCGCTGCCGCTCGTCGTCGTCCTGCCGCAAAGCGTGAAAGAGGTCTCGGCGATCCTGGCGCTTGCGCAAGAGATGAACGTCAAGGTCGTGCCGCGTGGCGGCGGCACCTCTCTTTCGGGCGGCTCCATGCCGCTCGAGGACGGCATTCTGCTCGCGATGGGCAAGTTCAACCGCATTCTCGAAATCGACTATGAGAACCGCTGCGCCAGAGTGCAGCCGGGCGTCGCCAATCTCGCGATCAGCAAGGCGGTCGAAGCGCAGGGCTTCTATTACGCGCCTGACCCGTCCTCGCAGATCGCCTGCTCGATCGGCGGCAATGTCGCCGAGAACGCCGGCGGCGTGCACTGCCTCAAATACGGCCTCACCACGAACAATATTCTCGGTCTCGAGATCGTGCTCATGGGCGGGGAAGTCGTCCGTCTCGGCGGCAAGGGTCTCGATTGCGAGCCCTACGACCTTCTCGGCCTGATGACCGGCTCGGAAGGGCTGCTCGGCGTCGTGACCGAGGTCACGGTGAGGCTCTTGCGCAAGCCGCCGCTCGCGCGCGCCTTGCTCTTGGGCTTTGCGAGCATCGAGGCGGCCGCGCGCAGCGTCGGCGCGATCATCGGGAAGGGAGTCATTCCGGCGGGCCTCGAGATGATGGATCGCGCGACGATCGGCGCGACCGAACGATTCCAACCCTGCGGCTATCCGCAAGACGCCGAGGCGATGCTCATCGTCGAGCTCGACGGAACCGCGGCCGAGGTCGATCATCTCGTCGGTGTCGTCGAGGACATCGCGCGGGGGGAAGGCGCGACGACCGTCAAGGCCTCCACCAGCGAAGCCGAGCGCTTGCAGTTTTGGGCCGGTCGCAAGAACGCCTTTCCGGCGGTCGCCTGCATCGGTCCCGATTATCTCTGCATGGACGGCACGATCCCGCGCGGACGTTTGCCCGAGGCGATGCTCGGCATGGAGGCGCTCGCGAAAAAATATGGGTTGCGCGTCGCCAATGTGTTTCACGCCGGTGACGGCAATCTGCATCCGCTCATTCTCTATGACGCGTCGATCGACGGAGACATGGAGCGCGCCGAGGCGCTCGGCGCCGACATCCTGCGCCTCTGCGTTTCTCTCGACGGCGTGCTGACGGGCGAGCACGGCGTCGGCGTCGAGAAGCGCGATCTGATGGGCGAGATGTTCAGCGAGACGGATTTGGAGCAGCAGATGCGCGTCAAATGCGCCTTTGACCCGCAAGGCCGGCTCAATCCCGGCAAAGTTTTCCCGACGCTGCATCGCTGCGCCGAGATGGGCATGATGCATGTCGAAGGCGGCGCCTTGCCCTTTCCCGAGCTTCCGAGATTTTGATGAGCCTCGTTCCGCAAGACGAAAACGAGCTCGCCGAAATCATTCGCGACGCCGCCGCGCGCGTCGCGCCGTTGCGGCTCGTAGGCTCCGACACGAAGCGCGCGTTCGGCCGTCCCTCGAGGGGGGAGGCGCTTTCCCTCGCGGCCTTCAGCGGCGTCACGCTCTATGAGCCCGAGGAGCTCGTGCTCACGGCCGGCGCGGCGACGCCGCGCGCGGAGATCGAGGCGCTTCTCGACGCCAAGGCCCAAGAGCTCGCTTTCGAGCCGATCGACTTCGGCGCGCTTTTCGGCTCGGGAGCCGGCACGATCGGCGGGCTCGTCGCGACGGGCGCCTCGGGGCCGCGTCGCATCAAGGCTGGCGCCTTGCGCGATCACCTGCTCGGCTTTCGTTGCGTCACGGGACGGGGCGAGATCGTCAAATCCGGCGGCCGCGTGATGAAGAACGTCACAGGCTATGATCTCTCGAAGCTCGTCGCGGGCTCCTTCGGCACGCTCGCAGCGTTGACCGAGGTGACGCTGAAGGTTCTGCCGAAAGCGTCGAGCGAGGCGACGCTGCTTCAAACCGGCCTCGACGAGGCGGCGAGCCTTGCGGCGCTGCGCAAGGCGTCGCAGGCGCAAGCCGACGCGAGCGGCTTTGCGATGCTGCCCGCGGGCTCACGACCGCTTTCGCTCGCACGCAACGTCGCGGCGATCCGGCTCGAGGGAGCGGCGATCTCGCTGGACTCGCGGCGCGACGAGCTGGTTGCGCTTCTCGCTCCGCGGGGCGGCGCGTTCGAGACGCTCGATGCGGACGCCTCGCGCGCGCTGTGGCGGCGGCTGCGCGACGCCGAGCCCGTCGCGCGCGCGCCGGGAGACCTGTGGCGCGTCTCGCTTGCGCCGACGAATGGCGCGAAGCTCTTAGAGAATTTGCACGCGGCGGGCGCGGCGCCGATCGCGCATTTCTATGATTGGGCGGGCGGCCTTGTCTGGCTTTGCTTCGAGCCGACCGCGGACGCCCGCGCCGGCGTGCTGCGCCGCATCGTGGAAGAACTCGGCGGACAGGCGACGCTGCTGCGGGCCGAAGATGAAATTCGCGCCCGCGTCGGCGTCTTTCAGCCGAAACCCGCCGCGCTCGCGGCGCTCTCTCGCCGTGTGAAGGAAAGCTTCGATCCCGCGCATATTTTGGAGCGCGGCCGGCTTTGCGCGGAGTTCTGATCCGATGCAGACGCATTTCCCGCCGGCTCTCCTCGAAAATCCCGACATGGCGCAGTCGGAGAAAATTTTGCGCGCTTGCGTGCATTGCGGCTTCTGCACGGCGACTTGTCCGACCTTTCTGCTCACCGGCGACGAGCTCGACAGCCCGCGCGGACGCATCTACCTCATCAAGGAGATGCTCGAGAACGACCGGGCGGCCGACGCGCGCATAACGCGTCACCTCGATCGCTGTCTCTCTTGTTGGGGCTGCATGACGACCTGTCCCTCGGGCGTCCACTACATGCATCTCCTCGACCACGCGCGCGCGCGCGTCGAGCGGACTTATGTCCGTCCTCTCCCTGAGCGCGGCTTGCGCGCGACACTCGCCTTCGTGCTCGCGCGGCCGGCGCTGTTCCGATGGGGCTTGCGATTTTCGGCGTTGGCGCGGCCTTTCGCGCGGCTCTTTTCCGAGCGTCTCGCTGCGATGCTCGCGCTGGCGCCAAAAAAGATCCCCAAGGCCTCTGAGGTCGACCGGCCGCAAATCTTTTCGGCGCAGGGCGCGCGCAGACTGCGGGTGGCTCTGCTGAACGGTTGCGCGCAACAAGCGCTCGATCCCGCCATCAATGAAGCGACTGTGCGGCTCCTGACGCGTTACGGCGTCGAGGTCGTGATCGCTCACGGCGCAGGCTGTTGCGGAGCGCTCGAGCATCACCTCGGCAAGACGGACGCGTCGCGGGATCTCGCGGCGCGCAATATCGACGCCTGGACGCGCGAGATCGCGAAGGGCGGGCTCGATCGGATCGTCATCAACACGTCAGGCTGCGGAACGACCGTCAAGGATTACGGCTTCATGTTCCGCAACGACCCGCTGAGGGCCGAGGCCGCAGCGCATATCGCCTCGATCGCGCGCGACGTGAGCGAGGTCCTGGCCGAGTTGGCGATTGCGTGGCCGGGAGCGGCGCCGAAGCTTCGCGTCGCCTACCATTCCGCCTGCTCGCTGCAACACGGACAAAGGGTGACGCAGGAGCCGATGGCCTTGCTCGAGGCGGCGGGCTTCGAGACGCTCGGCGTGCCGGAAGGCCACATCTGCTGCGGCTCGGCGGGGACTTATAATTTGCTGCAGCCGGAAATGGCGGCGGCCCTGCGGAGCCGCAAGGTCGCCAATATCGAGGCGCTCGCGCCCGACGTCGTCGCCGCCGGCAATCTCGGCTGCATCACGCAGATCGCGGGGGGCACGGACCTTCCCGTGCTGCATCTCGTCGAGCTATTGGATTGGGCGAGCGGCGGACCGAAGCCCGCAAAGCTTTTGGCTCGGGAGTAGGCCCCCCTCCCCAGCCCTCCTCCGCTTCGCGGGAGAGGGGGCGGATTCGGCCTCATCGAGACGGCTGATCGTTAGGGTGCCCTCTCCCGCTTGCGGGGGAGGGACAGGGAGGGGGCTTTTTTCAGCTCACGCCGCCAGCAGCCGCTGCACCTCGTTGACGAGGTCGCGCAGATGGAAGGGTTTCGAGAGAACCTTGGCCTGAGTCGGCGCCTGATTGTCCGGGTTCAGCGCCACCGCGGCGAAGCCCGTGATGAACATGACCTTGATGTCCGGGTCGAGCTCGGTGGCCCGGCGGGCAAGCTCGATGCCGTCCATCTCGGGCATCACGATGTCCGTGAGAAGCAATTCGAAAGGCTCGACCCGGAGCTGATCATAGGCGTCGAGTCCATTGTCGAAGGAGGTGACGACAAACCCCGCATGCTGCAGCGCTTTGACCAGAAAGCGCCGCATGTCGTGGTCGTCCTCGGCCAGAAGTATCTTTGCAGGTGTGGAGTCTGTCATCGCGCGCCTCTAGGTGTTTACCCTATAAAGGGGGCTGTTCGTAAAAATCGCGTGAAAAACTAGCCGATTGCCGTTACCTTAATCGGAGTTTATCGCCAACCCGCCGGGGGCGCCAGCCGCTTCGTCGCGCCGGGGACGGGCGACAAGGAAATCGAAGGAACCATGACAGGCGAGTTCGAGCCGAATCGGTTGCAGCGCGCGCTCGAGGCGGGACGAGCTTCGCCGGTCGAGCCGGAGCTTGGAGAGCCGCTGGCGCTTCTGGCCGCCCGCGACGCCACGACGCCGCTCGTGTTCTCCTCCCCGCATTCGGGGCGCATCTATCCGGCGCGCTTCCTCGAAGCGACCAAGCTCGACATCGCCACGCTGCGCCGTTCCGAGGACGCCTTCGTGGACGAGCTCTTCCAGCCCGCGGCGGCGCTCGGCGCGCCGATGCTCTGCGCCAAGTTTCCGCGGGCTTACCTCGATCTCAACCGCGAGCCCTACGAGCTCGATCAGCGCATGTTCGAGGACGCGCTGCCGGAGAACGCCAATTCGCGTTCCTTGCGCGTCGCCGCGGGTCTAGGGACGATACCGCGCGTCGTGGCGGACGCGCGCGAGATCTATCGCGAGAAGCTGCGCGTCGCCGACGCGCTCCTACGCATCGGCGGACTCTATGAGCCTTATCACATTGCCCTCGCCGAGCTTATGAATCGCGCGCGCCAGGAGCACGGCGTGGCGGTGTTGATCGATTGCCACTCGATGCCGACCCTGATGGCGCGTGAGGGCGCGCGGGCCGAGAAGCGCCGCGTCGATTTCGTGATCGGCGACCGGTTCGGCGCGAGCTGCGAGCAGCGCCTCGCCGACGCGCTCGAGGAGACGCTGCGGCGCTTGGGTTATAACGTGCATCGCAACCGGCCCTATGCCGGCGGATTCATCACCGAGCATTACGGGCGTCCGCGGACGGGCAGGCACGCCGTGCAGATCGAGGTTGCGCGCAGCCTCTATATGGACGAGGCGAGGCTCGAGCCTAATGATCAGTTCCAAACCGTGGCGGAGCATCTGCGCGAGGCGATTGGCGAGCTCTTGCGCGCCGTCGGCGACGCCGCTCCGCCCGCGCGGCTCGCGGCGGAATAGGAAGCCAGCTCTCCTTTTGCCCATTTCGTGCGCGTGACGCGGCGCATGCCCGACTGTAAAAGCGTTCTTCGTCGCCTCAGCGTGGATAAAAGAGACGAGCGGAAGGGGCCTGTCCCTGAATTGCTTCGTCACCGCTCCTTGGGCAAGGGTTATCACACACTGCATGGGGGCTTTGGTAGACGCATGACAGCGGTCGATTTCGAAAAATTCGTCGAGGAGCTCGCACATGTTTCGGGCGAGGCGATCCTTCCCTTTTTTCGCACGGCGCTTTCGGCGCGGAACAAGTCTTCCGCCGGCGATTTCGATCCGGTGACGGAAGCCGACCACGCGGCGGAGACCGCGATGCGGCGCCTGATCGAGCAATTCTTCCCCGAGCACGGAATCGTCGGCGAGGAGTTCGGCGATCGCAGGGTCGACGCCGAATATGTCTGGACGCTGGACCCGATCGACGGCACCAAGTCCTTCATTTGCGGCTTTCCGACATGGGGCACGCTGATCGGCCTTTCCCACAAGGGCGCGCCGGTCTACGGCCTCATGAACCAGCCCTTCACGCGCGAACGTTTCTTCGGCGACGGGGAGGCCGCCTTCTGGTCGCGGTATGACGGCGCCGAGAAGCGCAGGATCGCGACGCGGCGCTGCGCGGCGCTTTCGGAGGCGACGCTGATGACGACCTCGCCGCTCCTGATCGAGGAAGGGCGCCTCGAGGCCTTCCGCCGCGTCGAGAAGCAAGCGCGACTTTCTCGTTACGGCGGCGACTGCTACGCCTATTGCGCGCTCGCCGCGGGCCATGTCGATCTCGTGATCGAGGCGGGGCTTCACCCATACGACATCGTCGCGCTGATCCCGATCGTTCGCGGTGCGGGCGGAATCGTCACGACATGGAGCGGCGAGGACGCGTCGAAGGGCGGCGCGATCATCGCCGCCGGCGATCCCCGTGTGCATGAGGCGGCGCTCAAAATGCTCGGCGCATGAGAGCGAATGCTTCCCGCTGATTCTGGATCAACGCCACGGACGATGTCGCCTCGGGACATGCGGATGAACAGGGTGCGCGCGAGCGCGAGATCGCCATAAGGGTCGACGCGCCTGGGACATACCGACAGCCCGCGAGGCTTTGCGGATGGCGGGCTCAGCTCCCTGCTGTGGCTGAACCCGTGACGGCGCAGGGTCGTTCGCGGGCGGCGGCGGCGCGGAGGATGACGCGGCCAACGTCGCCGCGGCCAAGGCTGATGCAGGCGAAAGCATCGATCCTTCCGCGCGTTTCGCGTTATTGGCTTCGACCGGTTCAAGGTTGGTTTGAAGGGCGAGCCGCTCCGATTCCTTCAGGCTAGCCTTGAGCTGCATTCCCAGAAACATGTAGCCCATCGACGCCGCCATCACGAAGGCGCAGAGCTGATTGGGGTTTGGCCAGCAGAAAAGCGGCGTCGGCGCTAAGCCCTTCGCCGAACGCCCCATGGGCGCCGAGATCAGCGGGGTGAGCGCCTCGAAAGCGAAATATAACACCAAGGCGTAACTGACGACGGGAATCCAGCGCATCGGAGAATAGCACATATAGACCATGGCCGCCTGCTGGATGAAGGTCGAAATCCACATCTTGCCGATTGAGCCTTGGCCGCGCAGCCGGATCATCATCCAGAACAAGATTACGAGGCATATCACCGCATAAAGCGTCATCCACGCGCTTCTGAACATCCACTCCCGTTCGAAGGCCATGGCAAAAAACATGTAGATCATGCCGACAAGCATGATCAGATGAGAGCTGTGACACCATCGGTGCTCACCCCGCATCGACCCCCATCGCTTGAATTCAAGCAAGAGCACGAGGCAGAGCACCGCAATCCAGACGATGCTCGGAACCTTCGAAAGCAGGTCCTGGCTCAGCGCCGTCATGAACGTGTCTTTCCCGTTTACCCGAAAGCCTGAGCGATATCCGCGAGGAGATCGTCGGGATGCTCGACGCCGATCGACATGCGGATGAGCGACGGCGTGATGCCGATCTCGCGCCGCGCCTCCTCGGTCAACCCCGAATGCACCGTCGTCGTCGGATGGCAGATCAAGGACTCTGTTCCGCCAAGGCTTACGGCGAGCTTGAAGAGCTGCAGGCGATTGAGGAAGGCGAAGGCCTCTTCCTGCCCGCCCTTGACGTCGAAGGAAAAGGTCGAGCCCGCGGAGGACGATTGTCTCTCCATGAGTTTCCGCGCTGGATGATCGGCGGGGAGCAGGGGCGGGTAATGCACGAGCGCCACTTTGGGATGCGTGGCGAGGAAGCGCGCCACAATCGACGCATTGGCGGCTGCCCGCTCCATGCGCAGCGACAGCGTCTCCAGCGAGCGTGCCAGCATCCAGCAGGAATGCGGATCGAGCTGCGTGCCGATGGCGCTGCGCATCGCGCGGAGAGGCTTCAAATTCTCCGCCGAGCCGAGCGCCGCGCCGCCGATGAGATCACTGTGGCCGCCGACATATTTCGTCAGCGAATAGCAGGAGAGATCGGCGCCGTGGCGCAGCGGCGATTGAAACACGGGGCCGAGCAGCGTGTTGTCGCAGCATACGAGCGGGCGCGAGCCTTGGCGCTGCGCAATCTCTTCGGCAATGCGACGCACCAGCGCGATGTCGACGAGGCTGTTCATCGGATTGGACGGCGTCTCGATGAAGATCATCGCGATGCGCCCCT